>CAKSVR010000011.1 GCA_934504345.1 uncultured Agathobaculum sp.
CGGCGTTTTGATAAGATATTAGCATATAGCACAAAAACTGAAACTCTATTTTGTGCACGATTAAAAATATTTTTCAAATACGCTTTGGGGCTATTCCATTGACCACATTTCGGCGTTATAGTAAAAGAGGAAATATTTCCAATGTCCTTTGACAACCGCATACTCAGGCATCAGGTACAAATTCGGCGCGGAGAGCTGCAGCGGAAAGCTGCGAACTGTGGGTGGCTCCTATCATGGCAATGACCCGCGCGGAAGATAATGATACTCCCGACCAGTCACCGTCCGAGCGTGAAAACGTCGCAGGCAATGAGGTCGGACAACGGATAGGTGAAATTCCTGTGGAATCGGTACGCTGCCGATCGCTTGGTGCTTCCCACAGTCGGGGGTGAGGCCGAATAGACTGACAGTAACAGTATAAATCATTATAAAACCGGAAGAATACCGCTTCTTTGCGTGTATTCTTCCGGTTTCGCACTTCATGGAGGTTTTACATGTCATTTGATTACGAAATTTTATCACAGAATGATCTGCTGGAACTGTTTCCGTTCGGCCGGTCAAAACTCAACGCCTTACTGCGGGCCGGTGTTCTGCCCGTCACCAAAGTTGGACGTGATTACATCACCACTCGAGCAGAACTTGACCGCTGGTTCGCGGCCAATCGCGGACGTGAAATCTTCTATTAACCAGACGTTGCGAACCATGCAGAGTATGGCGTATAATAACAATGTTAGCTGTTGTAGCTGCCGCACCGGGTCAGGAGCGAAAATGAGCAATACAACAGAAAAAGTAACGAAAACGAATCGTCATTACGGGGAGGGCAGTATTTATCAGCGCAAAGATGGCCGCTGGGTAGCAAAATACCGCGATGAAGCAATGGCGAAACCGCAGTATCTTTATGGTTCGACCGAAGCTGAGGTTCGCCGCAAGCTGCGGGATTGGAAAAAGCAGACGGCACGCGGTCTGACTGCGTGCAAGAAAGTGTTTTTTCGTGATTATGCAGATAACTGGTTTTACACGTTCAAGCAGCACTCTGTCGAAAACAGCAGTTTTGACCGTTACGAAAGCATTTATTTGCATCATATCAAGCCTGTATTGGGCGATATTCAGATTGCGTCTATCCGCAGTGAGGAGATTCAGAATCTGCTGGTTGCGAAAAGCAAAACGCTTTCGTACAGTGTAGTGAAGAAGATCAATTTCCTTTTGTCGGAACTGTTTCAGTATGCCCATTCCGAGGGCGATATTGCGAAGAATCCTATGCGCAATGTGAAGATGCCGAAAAAGACGCTGTTCAAGCAGAAGCGCACGATTTTAGTCATGGAAGATGAAGAAGTGCAGGCGTTGGAACAGGTCGCTACATTAACATGTCACAATGATACACCGCAGATTATGCACGCTAATGCGATTGTGTTTCTGGTGCATACTGGTTTGCGTTGTGGTGAATTGCAGGCATTGAAATGGTCTGACATTGATTTCGCAAACGAAACAGTCACGGTCAGCAAAAATCTTTCGATGATTGTCAACCGTGACCGCAAGCCGGGACAAAAGCATAGGAACGCAAAAATCAAGGGAACTAAGACTGTGAGCGGTAATCGGATTGTTCCGCTGAATGAAAAGGCTGTCCATGCACTGCGCAGTTTACAGCAGATTTATCATATGCTGGGTGTTCGCAATGATTTGGTATTGGTGTCCCGCAACGGCAAGGTGCTTTCTAATGCACAGCTTCGCCGTGTGCTGGACCGTGTTTTGCGCAAAGCTAATATCGACAAGCCCTTCACTTTACATCAGCTGCGACATACCTTTGCTACGCGGACACTGAAAGCGGGCGTACCGATCAGCGTAGTCAGCAAGTGGCTTGGCCATGCGAATATTTCGACAACATACAACACATACGTTCACGTTCTCTGTTCTGAGGAGAAGGACGCAGCGGAATTGCTGAAGGCTATGTGAACACTTTGGTGTCAAGTTGGTGTCACGGGAAATCGGTAGAACGCAATTCGTTAGATATATCGTAAAAATTGGAGAAAAAGAGCGAAACCATACGGTTTCCACCCCTCTTTTGAATCTCCCCGTTTCCCTTTGTTCCCAAGTCGGTGCACGGAACGGCGTTGCCGTTCCTATTTGTGCTCGGGACCGAAAAAAGGAAACGGCAGTACCGTTACCACCCGATAGGCTCGGCTTAACGCCGGCCATTCCTCTCTCGGCTGCGCTGGGGCCGTTAGAGTTCTGCGGCACCCAATTTACGCAAAACCAGTGCAATCTGCCGCGATAACGCCGCGACCATGCAGAAAACGGAAGCCGATACCGTTTCTTTATGCGAGTTACCTATGAAGTAGGGCCGTAAGGCCCGTTCGCGAGGTTGCCTAAAAGGGCGGAAGTTGGAGTCCCAAGAGGATAGAAACCACCGTAGGGGGTGTCTATCCTTTTGGCCCCCCGCGCGGGAGCGCAATTAGGCGCGGCTCCACTGCGTACCCTGACGGGTATCCTTAATGGTAACGCCCATGTCGGCCAGCACGCCGCGGATGCGGTCAGCCTCTGCGAAGTTCTTCTCCTTCTTGGCGGCTGCGCGCTGCGCGATCAGCTCCTCGATCTTCTCGGCATCCGGGTCAACCGCATCGTCGCGGTTCTGCACCAGATTGAGCACGCCGGTCAGCTCCATGAACAGGTCGTGCGCGGCGGCGAGGAACGCCTTGGTGGCATCCTGATGCGCGCCGTTGTAGGCGTTGATCTCACGGGTCAGCTCGAAGATGGCGGACAGCGCATCAGCGGTGTTCAGGTCGTCGTCCATCGCATCGATGAACTTCTGCTTGTAACCCTTGAGAGCCTCCAGCTTCTCGGTTTCCTCGGCGGTCATGGTGTCGCCCGAGGCCTTTTCGATGCGGAACTCCATGTTGCTGCGAGCCTCGTACAGACGGGCAAGCGAGGCCTTGTTCATCTCCAGCGACTCAGCCGAGTAGTTCAGCGGCGTGCGGTAGTGTGCGCTCAGCATGAACATACGGATGGTTTCATAGCCGAACTGCTTGGCGGCATCGCGCACCATGAAGAAATTGCCCTTGGATTTGGACATCTTCTCGTTGTCGATGGTCAGGAAGCCGTTGTGCAGCCAGTAATGCGCGAACGTGCAGCCGTTTGCACACTCGGACTGGGCGATCTCGTTCTCGTGGTGCGGGAAGATCAGGTCCAGACCGCCGGAATGGATGTCGATGGTCTTGCCGAGGTACTTGTTCGCCATAGCCGAGCACTCAATGTGCCAGCCCGGACGGCCCTTGCTGCCCCACGGCGTATCCCATGCGGGCTCACCCGGCTTTGCAGCCTTCCAGACCGCGAAGTCCATCGGATCCTCCTTGACCTCACCGACAGAAATGCGGGCGCCGGCCTGCAGCTCCTCCATCGGCTGATGGCACAGCTTGCCGTACTCCGGGAACGACTTGGTGCGGAAGTAAACGTCGCCGTTGGATGCAACGTAAGCGTGGCCGTTCTCGATCAGGCGCTCAACAATATCGATGATGGCATCCATGGTTTCGGTCGCACGCGGGTGTACGGTCGCCTTTTTTACACCAAGACCCTGTGCATCAACGAAATACTCCTTGATATAGCGCTCGGCGATGGTGTTGAAGTCCACACCCTCCTCGTTGGCCTTGTTGATGACCTTGTCGTCAATGTCGGTAAAGTTCTGCACGAACTCAACCTTATAACCGCGGTACTCGAAGTAACGGCGCAGCAGATCGAAAATGATGAACGGGCGTGCGTTGCCGACATGGAAATAGTTGTATACGGTCGGGCCGCAGGAATACATCTTTACCTCGCCCGGCGTGATCGGAACAAATTCCTCTTTCTGACGTGTCAGCGTGTTGTAGAGTTTCATGGTTTTTATCTCCTTTTAGAAGTGTTCCCCGCCGGCTCTGCACCAGCGGACAAAATTTTCACAGTTATTGATGGCTAAATTATAATCGCTCTCGCCCAGTCGGCTTTTGGCACGGCGGACGGCTTCCTCCGGCGTATACAGCAGCGGGCTTCTCTGCTCGGTGTACCGTTTGACCGGGTGGCCGTTGGCAAACTCCTCAAACGATGCCACATGAACACGGACACCGTCACCGGCCTCTGCATAGTGTATCACATCGCCGCGCCCGATATAGATGGCGTGATGCGTGTAATACTGCCCGGCAATGTTGTCGCCGTCGCGGAACAAATGGTCGCCCGGCTCACACGCATCCATATCCACCGTCTGCTCACAGAGCGGCGTGTAACGCAGTGCCCGGGTGTCCGGCCCGCCGGTCGGCCCTGTTGTTGGGATGTTCGGCTGTTTCCGGTGCTGCTGATCGGTGTAATTCTGCACACTGTCCAGCGCATTGCGGACGGCAGTAATGCCTTTGCTGACATTTTCGCCTGCTGTTTCACCCAAGACCTCGGTTGTCAGCTCCGTGACCTTTTCCTGTATATCATTGGCGGCTTTACGCATGATCTTTTCCAGATTGAACATAAACCGCACTCCCTCCAATCAAAAAACGCCTCCCAAGGGCTATTTTTCCCTCGGGAGGCGTGCAGACGCGGTTCCACTCCGATTTTTCGCTCGTGCAGTGCGGTAACGGGCACTTCCCGCAAGGCGTTTGACCCTGATGCTCGGCGGGCGCACTTCACCGTTTTCCGCGCAGAGCCCTTTCAGCCGGGAGGCTCCTCTCTTTTGTGCATAAAAATCCGGTTACTTTTCCCGTGTCATCGCATAAATAACGATTATATTGTACTTAGTATAGCAATTTTCAGCGGGAAAGTCAAGCCGATGGCGATAGAGGGAGTGTCCTAAACGAAGATATTATTCTCCAGAGTTTACAGCTGTTCGGATCGACAAAGTATTCAATACAGCTTGCTTCATCGCAAAGCACCGCCGCTTTAATTGTGCGCTGTTGCCTTAACTGTGCAAGCGGACACTCCCGATGTGCAGCAGAGGTTGATTTGGTGCGAACCTCGTGGTATAATAACAATAAATAAGGTTGTTACAGGCAGGTTCGCACCGGGGAAAACCGACAATATCACGAATGGATACGCAAAAATACAGAAGATAATACAAAAAGATTGTAGGAATGCCGAAAATCCGCATTGTATTTTTCGCATTTTTGCCGTAACAACTCGCGCCCCTGCGGGGGACAGCAAATAAAGAACTTGCGATACAGGCGTTTGTTTAAGTAACAACTCGCGCCCCTGCGGGGGACAGCAACATGAGGGCAATGATGTGGAGTATATGGTATCTCCCGTAACAACTCGCGCCCCTGCGGGGGACAGCAACTATCTTTATAGATTCTTACAGAAGAATGCCGAAGAGGTAACAACTCGCGCCCCTGCGGGGGACAGCAACGCTTCGCCCTGTTCGAAGTTTACCTCATTGAAGTAACAACTCGCGCCCCTGCGGGGGACAGCAACTCGGTTTGTTATTGGTCTGTTATCGGTCTGTTGATGTAACATCTCGCGCCCCTGCGGGGGACAGCAACATGAATAATCTCCTTGCCACGCGGATCACCTGCGTAACAACTCGCGCCCCTGCGGGGGACAGCAACGCTCTATCGCTGATTCCGTACACTTTCATGCACTGTTCGAGTAACAACTTGCGCCCCTGCGGGGGACAGCAACGGTGATTGCCGCCATATCGTCGGCGTACTTAGGTAACAACTCGCGCCCCTGCGGGGGACAGCAACCAGTTAAGTACGGCCTTCTTAACCTGAGTGCTGATGGTAACAACTCGCGCCCCTGCGGGGGACAGCAACGCCAGCCCATCCGGTCAACCGTCCATGCAAAGTCGGTAACAACTCGCGCCCCTGCGGGGGACAGCAACGTTTTCCAACGGCTCAACCGAATCGCAGATCATTTCAGTAACAACTCGCGCCCCTGCGGGGGACAGTAACGAGTATGTCCTTTTTGTTTAACTCAAAATTTCGTGCGGTAACAACTCGCGCCCCTGCGGGGGACAGTAACTGTTGCGCCGCTGATAATTACGCGAGCGTTCGCGGTAACAACTCGCGCCCCTGCGGGGGACAGCAACCTCGATCGCATTGTTGATTACATGAATCATCCACGTAACAACTCGCGCCCCTGCGGGGGACAGCAACCACAGGTATCATCTTCGGTACGGAGGCTCTTCAGTAACAACTCGCGCCCCTATGGGGACAAAAAGAAAACCGATATGTCCAATTCGACATATCGGTTTTTACTTTATCCGCTATTGTTATTCACATATTACGCCGCCCATACCGAGCGCGGTTTTAATGCCGACACCCGCATACGGTGCAAAGTGCAGCAGCAGGTTCGCCATCGTAAGATGAAACCCATCCAGACGGCATTTAAGCGTCAGCTCTCCGGTGAAGCCGGGAATGGACTGTCCTTTGAGCAGATAATCACGGCTCGACAGCCGGTACTCGGCAATGCGGAGTCCGTTTGTGATCGCCTGAATGCCTTCGCCGTCCTCGTCCTCGATCGGACAGACCTCCGCAAAACAGCCGTTCCACTTGTTCAGCAGATTTCGCATAATGAGCGGCACGGACGGCAGATTGACATAGCTGCCATCGCTTTTGAACGCGGTCGGCGTGAGAAACCGCAGCTTCATTGTGCGGTGCTCGGGCAGCTGCAGCAGCGTGTCCGCCGAATCAATATGCTCAATCTGCATCGTGTTGACCCGCAGTGATTGGTTTTCTCGACGCAGCCAGTAGCGGTCCTGCTGCTCAATGATCGGGGCCAGCACAGCTTCGCTGTCCGCGCCGAGGAGATTTATATGCCAGGCCACCTGCTTGTCCTGCACAGTGATGCAGCTGCTCACCGGTGTGATGCTGTCGCTGTGCATCCGCTCACCAAAGCCGTGCGGTGCCAGCGACAGCAGTGAGGAATATAGGTGGTAGCCCCATTCCGGCAAAATCCGCGTTTCGTGCTCCGGCAATAGGGTGATTTGATAGTGGGTGATCATGGTCTATACTGTCCTGTCATTTCCTGATACTTGCGATAATACTTACTGTGCGTGGAATTTCGGCTGACAATGCCGTGTGCTCTTTTTAAATAACTGAGCGGTACGGCAGCAGGCAGGGCTGACTTCGATACATTGTCATTGATTTCCAGCTCTGCATCAGACAGTTCGCTTTTGGCTGTAAAGCTGCTGTCGATTACCTCGCGCTCACTTTTCAGCGGTGTGTCACAGATTTTCTCCACACCTCGGCAAACCGCCTTCATATAGTAATCCAGATAGGGCAGTTCCATCGCCTGAAAGATATCGCGCTCGATACAATGGAGCAATTTAGGCTCCGTTTTGGAACCGCGCGTTATCATTTCGGTATAAAACAGATCATACCACATTTTGCACTCTTTGTTTTCCGAACGCGCTGCCGGGTTTTTACCGAAATTCTGAATCACTGTTGCCAGTTCAAGCAAGCTGTCCTGCAGTTCTATCGCCAAGCCTACTTCTGATTCGCAAGCGCGCAGCGGTTCTGCATTGCTCTCCTCGTCATCAATGGATACTTCAGCGTTTATTTTCTTGGTACGTTTCTTCTGTGCATCCAGCCGCAGATATTTCATTGTTTTGTGAAGATAATGCGTGAATTGGCCTTCTTCTATATCAAATCTTTCGAGCAGCTTGCCGATTGTATCAATAGGCTGGTCTTGCCAGAATGCACTATCCTCATCATATACTTCGCCCCATATTTTAATATACAGGCCCTGTTTATTGGGATCTTCATCCGACATTTGGCTCCACTTGACTGCTAATTCATCTAAATTAACCTTATTTGCCACAATGCTCACCTCAGCTTTCCGAGATGATCTGCTCGATAACAGCGCGCGGATTCTTGACCTTGTTGGCCGCCAGCAGACGGGTAATTTCGTCCAGTTGGATGAGCGCGGTCATATCGTTGACATACGCACCCTTGACTTCTCTATCTTTGCGGTCGATACGTCCATATACCAGGCAGGAGATCGAAGCGTTATCCAGCAGGCGGTACGCATACTGGATGGCCATTATCATAATCTGAGACAGCGGCTTTACGCCATAGGTCATGCAGGCGTACATTTCATCGTTGTCATGCACCAGCTCGATCAACCTCTGGAAGGCCTCGATATTGCTGCGTACACCTGCATCTGCCGGGGCAGATACCACTTCAATACCATGCGGATAAGTGAAACCGATCTTTTCACTCATCTCTTTTACCTCTTTTTCAAACTTTTTCAGATTTTCCCGGCAATTTTCGATATCTGTCTGAATTGCGATAATACGGACTTCTTCCTGCGGCTTTGCAAAAGCGTGGAGTGCAGTCATAATCGGAAACGCAGTTTCCTCATCCATCTGCAATACTGGGTTATCGACCGCCTGGTATACATACTTCTGCAGCGATCCCGGTGCCTGCAGCGGTGTCATACTAAAGAATATTTTCATTTCTTACCCTTCTTTTTCTTCGTATTTGCTTCACGCGGTGGTGGCTCCAAGTGCTTCAGTGCATTTTCAATCACTTGCCTGATATAAGCCGCTGTGACTTTTTCAAGCGGATGATAGCCGCACTTTACCAGATAATCCATCAACAGATGCAAGTCTGACGTGCCTTCATCGTTTGCGTGGTTGGTCATGTTGCGAATCTGTTTGATATACAGATAATCCCGTGCAATTGTCTGCATCTGCGGTGTCGAATAGGCTGGATTTAGCTTATATCCAGAATACGGCAGGATCTTTCCCATATCTACAATGGTTTCAATCTGCTCGGCATAGTGTGCATCGCCGTTTTTGTCCTTTTGTGCACGGTAATAGTCGCTCAAACCGAATTTATTCAAATATTGCGTACAGTGCGAGGACCGTAAAAAGCCTTTTACAAACTGCGATACATTCGCATCGGTATATTCGCTCGAAGGCTGCAGCGGTGTGCCGTCCTCAATGCGGAGGATATTACGCTTGCCGAAGATTTCCGCCGGAATGCGTTCGGTATAAACCGTTATCGCCTGCTGCAGCATATCTGCGGACAGACACCATCGAATCAGTCCTACCGTAGTCAGTTCCCGTTCGCGAAATGTGTAGCGAAAAGCCGGAATGAGCACACGCAGCAGAGGATCACTGCATTCGCCGACTGCTTTCAGCGCCAGATTGAACTGTGCCATACAATCGTTGATTTGACGTGTCCTGCACAGCGTGATCGCCTCGTTAAGCGCCTCGAGTGCGTCGAGCAGCTCACCGATCCGTTCGTCCTGCGGCTCTGCGCCGAAATACTTACGCAGGGTACGCACATTGCCGAACGAACTCATCTCCTGCATGCCGCCTACCAGGTCGAACATACGGAGCAGATCGGATACATCGGTGATCTGCTGGTTGTTAAAATCAGCATAGGTCGCACCGATCGTCTGATTGTGGTTGTATGTCAGTACGCGGCTGAGAAGCAGCAGATACATCATCGTATTGCGCCACCCGCCGGTCGTTTCCAGCAGAATTTCATCACCCATGCTGTTTTTGCCCATGCCGCCCGGCTGGATCTCGTTCAGAACACGCTGCAGCGGACCTTCGGTAAACACCTCGTCATTCTGAAAATCAATGATCTTAAAGATATCGTCCGGTAATTTGATCTGCTTTTCTCGTGCGAACTCCAGAATATGCGTTTTGAAAAAGTCCAGCGTGCTTTCCTTTGCCTGCGGCGTTACGATACAGATGATCGACCGGACATCCGGATGTGCCAGCAGCATGGCCTTGACCGGCGCTTCGTTGGTCTGCGTGCCGGTGATCTTGTGGGCCTCGTCCATGCCAAGTACACCGGCCGCGCAGGCATAGTCCTTGGTCTTCCGCTTGGATTCATCCTCGCTCAGCAAGCTGAGGAATAGAATAATTTTTTTCGCCATGCTGACCTCACTTTTTCTTCTTTTTCGAGGGCTTTCCATTATTTGAGGAATTGTTTTGAGTACCGTGCTTACCGAACAGTGCAGCCAGTGCATCATCCATTGAATCACACTTCGGCGCATCCTTTTCGGCTTCCTCGCGCAGTTCGGCAACCGACGGCAGCGGATAATACATATTCTTGAACAACAGCCGCTTCGGTTCCTTCTTCTGGTCGATCGTCAGGTAATCCACCATTTCCGTATTCTCTCGGATCGTCTTTTTCAGATAGAAGAAGTCCTTGATTTCGGGTCTATCATCCATTTCCGGTGCGGTTTTCGATTTATTATCGTTCATAAACTGCTTATACGCCTGGATGAATGGCTTACACTCTGCGGTTCTTCCTGCGCTCTCAAAGCCGGAAGCCGAATAGAGTGCTGCGAAATCGAACAGCCGCAGACTGTCCAGTTTGACGCTCATGCGGCCGAAGCCGTATGGCTTGCCCATGCCGATCGACTGATAGCAGCCATCATTCAGCACCAGCGACCATAGCAGCAGACCGAGTTCGTCTTTCTTAAGATTTTTGAAGCGAATCGTACCGCTGAACGTAGTTCCCTTCTTCATAGGACGCAAGGTAGTCAAAACCTTTTCATTGCCGCTTTGCGGCAGCGGGAATGCTACATCTTTAAGCCAATACTGCTTGAAACCGTTTAATTGAAAGGCATCTTTCGGCTCTTTAGGCTCATAGGAATAGTGCTTTCCTTCCTGCACATATCCCTCGAAAAAGCTGGGTTTTGGTTCGCCGAGAACGGTTTTATACTCATCAGCAGGCGCGGCACTACTTATGGCTTCAAAATCGCCGAAGGACACGCGGGAACGGTAAGATGTATTACTGCTTTTTTGGCTTTCGTCCTTAAAATTATGCGTAAATCCTAAAATCGCGTGCGGATAGTCCAGCGGAAGTTCGTTCTGCGAGGTAATACGCTTCTGCATTTTCTGAAAACGCTCGGGCAGTCCTTCCGCAATGGAATGTGAATGACCGATACGCAGATAGCGTGCCATGCCAAAATAAATGTGCCCATCATAATTTACATAGAAAACCGGCTTGCTCTGTCCTTCCTCCGGCAGCTTCCAGAACTCCTGATATGCTTTCGCCGTATTTTTGCGCGCTTCGCAGTCCGCCTGATAGGACAAGCGGTCAGCTTCCGAAATATCAATGCCGTGCTGCGTTCGGTCGATCGGCGGAAAAACATACAAATGGTTTTCTTTCTGCACCGGTTTTCCGGTAAACAGCAGGATACCGCGTTCCTTATCTGCCGGTGCATTTTCCGGTCGGTACAGTGCGGTGACATTTTTGCCGTCCGACTCATATGCGACTGCTTCTGTGCAGGCATATTTTTCTTTGTCGAATACCTTTTCCGTCAGGTCACGCGATACGCGCAGTACCGGCGTTTCTTCCGGCAGCGGATAGATTCGGTATAAGCCGTTTTCTCGCACCAGATAACCCGCGTTGATATTGTGCGGTATGGAAATCGACTTGCCGCTTTTGGTTTTCTCCGGCTTTACGCCGAGCGTATCCTGATAGTATTTGCGTAAAGGTTTGCGCGTACCGGCTCCGGCGATTTCGCGATAATAGATGTGGTAATCCTCCAAATCCTCATCCTTGAGCACCAAACCGTCGCCGAGAATCTGCATATTCTCCCTTGCCATGCCGCGAATGGTAGAGCCGGGAATCATATAGCTTCCGTTTGCGCCGCGGAAGAAATCCGCTTTTTCCTGTCCGTCCGACACGAAAACCGGCGTTTCTGCGGTAAGCGTCAGATGAATCTCGCCGGTGTTCAGTTCTGCACAAAGTTCGTCATGCGCCGGCAGTTTGCTTACATCGGTATACCGCATAAACGGCTGACGCTCGGTAAACGGCACAAAGTTATACGGTGCACGAACGGTGTTTTTCAATGTTTTCGGTGGATAGTAGTTATCGTCCTTCGCCATTCGTCATTCCCTCCAATCGTACAGGCAGACGGCGCTCACACCGGCCTGACCGTCCTCATCAAACGTCAAATATTCGCGTACGCTGATTTCACTGCCCAGATTGCCCTGTAATTTCTTATACTGCTTTTCGATGTACGGCATATCGTCCTGCAAAATCACACTGCGGGCCCTCAGTTCGCCGTTCTCACGGAAAATGCGGATTTCGGTATCGTGATCGAAAAACCGTGCTTCTATCAGCTCATCCCAGTTGATATCCATCGGCGTTTTGCCAATAACAACACGGCTCAGCTCGGTCACCATAACGAACTGCAGCTTTTCGGCCTGTTTCAGAGCCTGTTCTATGCTATCTATCCGTTTCATGTGCGTTCCTCCAGTGTATGCAGCCAGGCCGAAACCAGATTGTCCGTGTCGTTCAGCTTGCAGCCGTCCGCGCCGAATGTCATATCGGCGGTTTTGTCGCCGCACGCGATCGCAATGCGCGATACCTTAATATAACCGCGTCCGACAGCGCCGCCGCTGCCCAGATTATACAGTCCAAGACCAAGGTCGCGCAGTGCGTAAACCAGCAGCGCACAGCCGCAAATATCGTCCTGCGGCGCCGTGATGGACAGTGTTACACCGCTTTTCAGTGGCTCTTCGGTAAACAATCCGCGGCGTATCACACCGCCGGTGAATTTGTTGATGCGGATACGCGAGATCATCTGCTTTTCCGCCTTGTCCAGCACCACATCGGTGAACCGCGCCCGACCGGCGATACCGTTATCGCCTTGTGCCGCACCGCGTCCGAACAGTTGGTCTACGCTCTCCGAGCAGTGCAGCAGGTTGGCGATCGCCTGCACACGGGCACGCACAGCACCCTTGACCGATGAACCCGGCAGGACTGCTGTACCGTTCTCCTTGATATTCCCGGTGAACTGCGTTCCATCTTTTTTGGTCTGTGGTACAGCATCCTTGATCAGAATGCTGTCCGCGATGCCGTTGACAGTGAATGTACATACGCTTTCCGTGCAAACCTCCGGCAGTTCAAGCGTTTGGCCGTCAAATTCATCCTGCAGCCAAGCCTCCCGGTCGGCCTTGTCGATCATGTGATAGGTCTGGCTGCGGACTGTCAGCGCAACCCGTCCGAAGCCGTTGGATTTCTGTGCGCCCAAACGGATCTCACCTGTGTGCAGCGCACCGAGCATCTGCTCGATCTGCGCCGGACCGTCCGTATCACTTTCCGCGCCCAGCCATGTCAGAGTGAACTGCATCACGGTGCCGCGTGCCATGTGGGCCACATCGAATTTGCCGCCGTCTGCCGCAGACCCCATTTTGCCGTTGATACGCAGGCGCGGACGAAGCTGTATCGTGGTATCCTCAGACGATTTCGCGGCTTTTTCCTTGATTTCCATATCGGAAACGATGAGCTGTCCGGACTTTTCCTGCGAGCCGAACAGCACATTAGCGGCGTTCTTATCCTGCTTTTCCAGCCAGCCGCGCAATGCGCCGGCCAGAGAAGCCGCCTGGAGGAATGCCTGTCCGTCCCGGTGGCGGAGTACACGGTCGATACTGCCATCCGAAGGACCGGTACGCAAGGGCGTTTCCGTAACTGCCGTTACCTCGTAACGAACTGCTTTATCAAACGTTGCCATGGCCTGCGTCCTCCTTTCGGCTGTGGTCGAACAGGTCGCAGAGCAGCTGTACCCGTTCCGTTGTATCCATATTTTCCATCCATGGTTCTGACGGATAAGACAGCACTGCGTTGACCAGTTGCTTTATTTTCGCAAACTTGCCGGCGGTCTGTGCGCCCTTTCCCTCATTACGCTCGAAGAAACTGTTCAGTCTTTGCAGAACCTCTGTTTCCGTCTTATTGCGTTTGCTATCCTCGCAAATGGCCTGAATAGAGCCAAGCTGGCTGTCCGAAATACCACCGGCAAACTTGTTTTCACACTGCTCCATGATCCACGTCAGACGCTTGCGGCGCAGCTCGGCTGCGCTCTTTCGGCGCGGTGCGGCGGTGTATTCCACCGGCTGTTTTGCCTTGATGCTGCCGAACAGCGATTCCGACAGGAACAGCACCTGTCCGAACCCTTCTGCGCGGCGCAGACCCAATCCGCTCTGCTCGATGGCGGAAAGATGTTCCTCATCCGGCGATTCACCATCAAAGCTGATTTTGAACAGGCTGCCCGCATCATACATACGGACGGCCGGTGTATGGCATTTCCACTGCCGATTAAAGCCGCCGTATTCGGAAACCGAAGTGCTGCTGAATTCGGATTTTACACTTGCAACACCGAGGTTTTCCGCGAGCACATCCCAGTTGATACCGCACGGCTCACCGTACTCGTTTGTCATGCTGAGCGGTGACAGTGCCAGCATATAAAGCACCTTGTTATCATCATGACGCTGCATACTGCCGTATCGGCGGTACGCCGGAGCATCACAGGGTTCAATGCTCATGCGGCATTTACCCATGCCGTCGTAACGGTCGGCACCGATCCAGACCGTACCGCACAGCACCTCGGCCAGCTTCGGCGCAATGGATGCATCATCAAGCAGAATATAACCATCAAACCGCTGTCCTGCGTCAATGCTGCGCGTCTGGAAGATATTCGTCTTGTCGGCACCGCGTTGAATGCGCTGACTGCCGCCGGTCCTCGCGTTCCAATAGTGCAGTACGCCGTTTTCGATCGTGCAGAACGAACCGACATCAGCACGTTTGGAGCCTTCGGAAATTTCGCCGTTCTCTAAAACCGAACGAAAATCGCTGCCGTCCTTCTGCTCATAAAACCCCTTGAGGGACGGGAGAACCGCCGGATTGTCATTCCGCACCGGGAATGCGCTCAGAAAGCGTGTTTTCTCGGTCAGCAGCGCAATTTTGTTGGCAGCAAACCAGTCCGGCTCACGCTGCGCGAGCAGACTGGCCGCCATACCGCGCACAGCCGCACCGGCAATGTATCCGTGCGTATCCCAGCTGTTTTCACCGGAACGGTTGTAGTCGGTCATGCTGACCGGCGTTTCCGTGTAAAGCGTGTAATGCAGACAGTGGGTCTCTCCAACCGTCGGAAAGGCGGTTTTCTGCGCTTTTACCGGCTCTGCGGTAACTTTTACATGGCCGAAACCACGGCTCCGCATCGTGCCCAGCCACTTGATGCCGCGCGCGGATTCCCGCACAAGAGACACATCCTGTTCCTCACAGAAAATCCTGCCGGTAAAGGTCTGTCCTCTGCGGACGCATACCGCAGAACGCAGTGTGCCTGTCTTTACTACATCATTTTCCAAACTGGTAAACGTGCGGTGATCATAGCAGGTTTCGCTCTCCTCCGGCTTTTCTTCGAGTGTCAGCGGCGTCAGGTGTAGACGGCGGCCGCCTGCCGTACCCGTCCAGTCCTCCTTGCCGAGCAGTGCCTCCACTGTATCCGCCGGGCCGCCGCTCCACTCGAGCCCATCCTGCATACTCCCGCGCAGCACACCCTTGAAGGTAGTACCTTTGAGATACGGATAGCCGTTCTCGTCCTGACAGACCGCGATATCCTCGCCGCCGGGAATGCTGTGACCTGAGCCGAAAATCGTATCGGAAAGCAGCTCCAACCTGACTTGTAATTCTACCTGCCTGCTCATGCATTCCCCTCCAGTCGCTCAAAGTGGTCCATCATTTCGATCGCATCAAAAAACAGGCAGTGAGAAACCGGTTCACTGTCATTTCGGCTGCCGTCATCAAAGGTGCGGAACGGCTGCTTGTCGATTTCTTTGCCGTTTTTCAGCATGGCGGCAAATTGGGCATACTGCTTGTCTGCCGTATCAAACTGCGCTTCAAATATCGCGCGGAGCAGCTTGGTGATCTCGCTGTCCTGCAGCGCATAGCGGCATTCCAGATCGCCCTGCTTGATGGCACCGCGCAGCTCCTTGAGCTTGCCGCGCGCAATTTTTTCGCCGCATTCCTGCACCGCCTGCTTCATCTGCATACACATACCGCGCACGAAATCATAGGTGCGTACATTCATTTTCGTGCGTGCGGCCTCGTCCATTTTGCCTTTGAGCACCACCACCGGACGTAATTCCATGCGTTTTCCGTCCTCGGTTTCGTAGTCCGCACGAATCTCGCGGAGGTTTTCCTTGAGCTGACCGAATTCGATATGCCAATCCATCGCAGATACCGAACCATCGCCGCAGAGCGAAACGCCGTACTTCTTCGCGCTGCTGCACAGCGCCTCCGCCAGATCATATGCCTGATGGAACGGGTATTTCAGATGCACCATCGCCACACCGGCACAGGCGGCATACGGCTTTCCGTCCTGCGGATTGACTTTACCGGACAGGTGCTTCATAAACCGTTCGGCACATTCCAGACCCAGACAGCCGCGCGCGACAAAGCACACATCATCACCGGCGAGAATAACCGGACGCACCGGAAGGATTCCGGTATTTCCTGCGGGATTGTCGGCCTCGTAATCGGCCACCTCTGCCGCCATTTCCCGAAAGGCGGCTTCAAAATCGTGCTGGATTCCCTCGCTGAAGCAGCGCAGCTTGTCGCAGCAGGCGTCCCAGCTTTCGGTTTCTGAATCGTACAGATTCTTTACACGCTTGCCCATCGAATTGCCGTCCACATGAACAACTGCAATGAAGTTCTCATCGGTCCGGCCCTGCAGGTCTGCAAAGTCCTTGGCGAACGCCCAGCCTTTCGGCGGGTCGATTGCATTCGGTGCAGTAAGCGATGCAGCTTCCGCCTTCTTCTCAATGCCGAGCGAGGTCAGCCGAAAAGATGCCTTTCGCAGAGATTTTTTCTGCTCGAGCGCTTCGGACAGCCAAACCAGATTCTGACCCGGTGTCGCCGGTTTTCCGTTCTCGTCTGTCTCCCGATATTCCATCTGCTTGGCAAACAGCTCCAGACCGTCATACTCGCGCATCGCCTTCTGCGTTACCTGCTCGGCAAAGTGCGTTGCCGTTTCTCTGTCCCCAAACTGGAGGATGGTGTGTCCGCCGCCTGCGTACACAAAATTCTCACGGCTGTTGTAATATTCCGGCGCAGTCTGCTGGAAAAATTCCTCGCTCGTCACATAGCGGATAATATCCGAACGTGCCGCGTTATCCCTTAGGTGGATGCTTGAAAATATATAATCCTGCTTTCTGGAAACCTCCAGAATCAAAAGTATTTTACTCAAGGCACTGCCTCCTTTCGACATGATTTCATTATAGCACGATTTGGCAAATGTTCAATAATATTCAACAAGTTCACGTAGGTGTATTCCGGGTTTTATTGTGTACTTTGCCCTGTTTCGGGTGAAGAAAAAGCGAAAACAGACATCACCTCCTTCTGATATGGATTTTCTATGTTACGCAGTCAGTCGTCAGTCGCGATGGAAATGATCTTCACGGCCAGACCGATCACAGCCAAAATCGTCTGCGGAGTCATGGATTTCACCTGCCTTTTCGTTGGATTTGCACATTTTCTGCGGCTTTAGTCATCGTTTGCGATGCTGATGATCTCGGCCACCAGACCGAGGATAGCGATAATGCCCTGAGGCGTCATGCGGATTCACCTGCCTTTCCTGCTGTGATTCGGAATGCCTGTCCATCTATGTATGTATCACCACTCCCTGTTCCATTTCCTGATTCTTTAGAACGGCTCATCGGCAAAGCCGCCGATAAAGCCGATGATCGAGCCGACAGCACCGCCGACGGCTGCGCCTGCCGCCGTACCGACCTCCGCGCCGAAGAACGTGCCGACCGGCCCGAAAAACGAACCGCCTACCGCACCGACACCGGCAACGACCGCGCCGCCGATTCCGGCACCGGTGGTGCCGCCCATAGCCGCACAGGATGCGCCGTTGGCCATGCGTCTTGCAAATTCATTCATGCTTCCTGCCTCCCTTCCTTTGGATTTTCAGAACGTGTCAGTTCTTGTCGATCGTGTCGATGATCTCGGCTACCAGACCGAGAATAGCGATGATCGTCTGCGGTGTCATATCTTTCACCTGCCTTTACTATGTATTTCTTTCAGGAGGATCAGTCCTTTGCGGTTTCCACCTGCTCTGCGACGAACTTGACAGCTTCGATCACCATCGCAATCGCGGTGATGATAACGCTCGGCTTGAGATCTTTCATGGTGTTTTCCCTCCCTTCACTTAGTTATCGTCTTTCACACGCGGTTTTTCACACTTTCCGGGAAATTTTTTTGCTCACTGCGCCAGACCCAGACTGATGGCCGTGGCCTGATCGACCCGGCCCATCATTTCCACATTCAGGCTGCACAGATAGCGAGATAAGCGCGTTTTGTCGATCACGCGAATCTGCTCGAGCAGAATGCAGGAATTTTTCAGCAGGCCGTTGTCCGTACCGCACCAGACGTGTGTCGGCAGCGGCTTTTTCGTGCGGCTGCTGGTCAGCGGCGCCACAATGACGGTCGGACTGTACCGGTTGCCCATATCGTTCTGCAGCACGACCACCGGCCGTTCGCCGTTCTGTTCGTAGCCAACGCCGCCGTGCAGGTCGGCGAAGAACACCTCGCCGCGGCGGATTGCGGTATGTACGCTCAAATGCTTCACCTCTTTTTCCCTTTCTATTTCTATATCGGCGGATTTCCGACCGATTTCACACTTCACGAAAAATTTTTTCGGAGAACAGGAAAACCGCCTGTTCTCCTTTTTGTTACAGCCGCCGGGTTTGGAGTTCCAGCTTGACGATCTGCTGCCAGTACAGGTGCTCAAAGGCGATCTCCGGCTCGGTCTGCCCGTCAGCCAGATGCAGCGTGCGGCCGGTGAACCTGCGTCCGGCGACCGACTGCAGCACCGGGCGTTCGTCCGCGAGCGTTACCAGCGCGGCGAGCAGCTCCACCGGCAGTACGGCGGCGATCGCATCGGCCTGCCCGATCAGCGGGCGCAGTACGTCCACCTGCTTTACGGTTTGGGTATACGGCAGCACCTGCACCGTGTCGCCCAGCACGCGCGCAAGGTCGCGCAGCTGCGGTTCGGTCATGGTGTGGCGCGATATCCATAACACGGTTTTCAATTTTTCACCTCCCCTGCTTGTGGATTTAGGTCTGCTCAGCGGCAGATAAAGGTTTCCAGCCAAGACAGCGGATTGTCCTCGTCAAACAGCGGGAAATCCAGCCACGGTTCACGGATAAACATCATACGGTTCACCTCCCGTCCTTTCTAAGTCCTTCTGTATAGGTATCGGAAATTTTTCGGCGGTTTTCACACTTCCCGAAAAATTTTTTTGAGAGGGTTCTTTGCCTTACACAATGTTATCGGTTGGAGGAACGGGGTTTTTCACAGTTCGGGCAAAAAAATAAAACCGACCTGTCAAAATTGACAGATCGGTTTTTGGTTGTCCCCAAAGGGGCGCGAGTTGTTACGGACATCGCCGAAAGCTTCAAGGCGTACGACATCTATGCGTTGCTGTCCCCCGCAGGGGCGCGAGTTGTTACATCGCGTTCAGCACAGCCTCTATTACTTCAGCGCGTTGCTGTCCCCCGCAGGGGCGCGAGATGTTACGAAGAAGCTTAACGCTATCAAGCGTAAGAATCTGCAGTTGCTGTCCCCCGCAGGGGCGCGAGTTGTTACCATTGATATAATATTATTATGTATAGAAAGAAGAGTTTGCTGTCCCCCGCAGGGGCGCGAGTTGTTACGCGATGACCGCTCGGCTGGCACCAAGCGGTCATCTGTGTAAAAACCAATGATCGTAAGGGGCTGACTGCAAAACAGTGTCCCTTTGTTATCTTTATTATACCCGTTTCGCTCCGCTTTTGTCAAGCCGGAGCGCTTTATTTTGCCGTGGCGGCATACTTCTCCACGAGGATCTTCGCCATCTCCATCACGCTCTCGCCCTTATTGAGCCGCAGCGACAGATACGGCGCTGCGCCCGCATTGAGCAGCAGACGGCCCTTGAACGCACTGTCGCCGCACAGGGCGGACAGCCGCACGAAGTCGGTTTCCGCGAATGTGAGCAGCAGGCGGCCGTCCTTCTGCTTGATCTCCGCGATGCCCTGTTCGCTGGCGCTCGAGCGCAGCAGCGCGATGTCCAGCAGCGCCACAGCCTCCGCCGGCGGTTCTCCGAAGCGGTCGATGAGCTCGTCGAGCATATCGCTGCGCTGGTCCTCGGTGCGGATGAGCGCGATGCGCCGATACAGATCGATACGCTGTCCCGCATCCGCGACATACGCCGACGGCAGATTGGCCGATACCAGCAGCTCGGCGGCGCAGTCCACGCGCGGCTTGGGCGTTTCGCCCTTTTCTTCCTGCACGGCCTCCTCGAGCAGTTTGAGATACAGGTCGTAGCCCACGCTCATCATATGGCCGGACTGCTCCGGGCCGAGCACGTTGCCCGCACCGCGGATCTCCAAATCGCGCATGGCAATCTTAAAGCCCGAGCCGAATGCCGCGAACTCGCGGATGGCGCCGAGGCGCTTCTGTGCGATCTCGCTCAGTGCCTTGCCGTGCCGATAGCACAGGTAGGCATACGCATGGCGCGACGAACGGCCCACGCGGCCGCGAATCTGGTGCAGCTGCGCCAAACCCATGTTATCCGCGTTCTCGATAATGAGCGTGTTCGCATTCGGGATGTCGATGCCGGTTTCGATGATGGTCGTGCAGACCAGAATGTCGATCTCGCCGTCCGCCATCTCGTTCATCACGTTTGCGATCTCTTTCTGACCCATTTTGCCGTGTACGATACCGATTCTCGCATCCGGGAGGCGCTGCTGGAGCATATCCGCGCAGCGTGCGATGGATTCCACGCGATTGTGCAGGTAATACACCTGACCGCCGCGCGCCAGCTCGCGCCGGATGGCATCGCGCAGCACGCCGTCGTTCTGCTCGAGCACGAACGTCTGCACCGGATGGCGGTTCTGCGGCGGCTCCTCGATGGACGACATATCGCGGATACCGGACAGCGCCATGTTCAGCGTGCGCGGGATGGGCGTTGCTGACAGCGTGAGCACATCCACGGTCTTGCTCATTTCCTTGAGCGTTTCCTTATGCCCAACGCCGAACCGCTGCTCCTCATCCACAACGAGCAGGCCGAGATCCTTGAACTTTATCTTCTTGTTGAACAGCTTGTGCGTGCCGATAACGAGGTCTATCGAGCCCGCCTCCAGCTTTTTGAGCAGCGCAGTCTGCTCCGAGCCGGTCTTGTAGCGTGTGAGCAGCTCTATGGTGATGGGATGACCCTGAAAGCGCTGCATGGCAGTCAGATAATGCTGCCGCGCGAGCACCGTTGTCGGCACGAGTATCGCCGCCTGCTTGCCCGCAAGGATGCACTTCATCACCGCACGCAGCGCGACCTCGGTCTTGCCGAAGCCGACATCGCCGCACAGCAGGCGGTCCATCGGCCGGTCGGACTGCATATCGTCCTTGATCTCCGCGATGCACCGCAGCTGATCCTCGGTTTCCTCATACGGGAAATCCTCCTCGAACTCCCGCTGCCACGCATCATCCTCCGGAAAGGCAAAGCCCTTGACCTTGGCCCGCTCGGCGTACAGCTTGATCAGCCCCTCGGCCAGCTCCTTTGCGGCAGCCTTGGCGCGTACCTTGGCCTTGTGCCAGTCCGTGCCGCCCAGCTTGTTCAGGCGCACGCGCTCATTATCGCCGCTGCCGATATATTTGGAGATCAAATCGAGCGAAGTCGCCGGAACATACAGCCGATCCGTGCCCGCAAACGCAATCTGGATGTAATCGCGCTCGGTGCCGTCGAGCTCCATCGTCGTCATGCACAGAAACCGGCCGATGCCGTAGTTTTCGTGTACGACAAGGTCGCCCGGTGTCAGGTCGGTGTACGACTTGATATGGTCGCGGTTCGACCGCTTCGCCTTGTCCTTTTTTCGCCGCGCGAGGACCTGTCCCTCGGTCATCACGACCAGACCGAGGTCGGGGTACTCGAAACCGGCGGACAGCGTGCCCTCCATGATGTTGACACAGCCGCCCTTGGGCAGCAGGTCGCTGAGCTGCACCTTCAGACCGCTGTCGGTCAGCGCATCCAGCATATTCCGGCAGCGCAGCGCACTGCCGCAGACCACCGCCACGGCGCGTCCCTGCTCGATATAGCTGCGGATGTCTGCGGCGGCCATGTCGAGATTGCCGCCGTAGGCGTTCATCTGGTTGGCGACAAAGTTCTCCAAATGCTGCGGCGTGAGCTCGGGCACATTGTTGAGAAAGCTGTCCAGACGTAAGATCCGGCGTTTTACGCCGCTCACACCGACAAAGTCCAGCGCGTATTCCCCGAGATTCGGCGGCATTTCGCCGCGCTCGAGCAGCGCCGTTATGTCATCGGCCACGCGGGCGTGGAAATCGCGCACGGCATCGCGCAGCCGCGGCGTGTCCTCGATGATAACGATGGCGTTTTCCGGCAGATAGTCGAACGCAGTCGCCATTTCCGGATAGATGAGCGGCAGATACTTGTCCGCCGCAGGCAGCGAACCCGTTTCGCGCAGACGTTCGGCATCGCGTTCGAGGTTTGCCTGCAAATCCGCGTGCTGCTTTTTCCGGCGGCTCGCGGTGAGCGACAGAACGGCTTTCGCCAGTCCGGCCGCGCCGCCTTTCGCCAGCGCCGGAATCGCCTCCATGCACGGCAGACAGCGCAGGCACTCGCACTGCTCTAAACGGCGCTGACTGCCCTCGTCGAACGTGGAGATGGAGTCCACCTCATCGTCCCAGAACTCCACGCGGTACGGGTGCTCGGCCTGCGGCGGGAAAACGTCCAGAATGCCGCCGCGCACGGAGAACTGACCCGTGCCCTCGACCTGCGCGCAGCGCTCGTAGCCCGCGCGGGTGAGCGACTGGGCCAGCTCGTCCAGCGGCGCAGCTTCTCCGACGGCAAGGCTGACGATGGCGTGCATGAGCGCCTCGGGCGGCATGGTGCGCTGGGCCGCCGCCTGTACGGAGGCCACCGCGAACTGCGCTTCGCGCAGCTCGTCCAGCGCGGCCAGACGGCGCTGCTCGTAGCCGCGCGATACACCGACTACATCCGCCATCACCAGCTCGCGCGAGGGCAGCTGCACGACCTCGCGCTCGGCAAAGCCGCGCAGATCGGCGGCAAAGCGGTTTGCGCTGTTGTCATCGTCGGTCAAAACCAGCACCGGACAGCCGGTGTCCAGTCCCAAGGCTGCGGCAAGGTGCGCCTTGTGTATCGCCGCCAGACCCACGGCCAGCATGGGCGTTTTGCCCTCGGTCAGCGCTTGCTTCAACCGTTTGTATTCATTCAGATAAGTTATACTTTTCGTAATATCATTCACAGAGGTTCACCTCCCGGTCTAAATGGAAAATAAACGATACTCTTCAATCTCCGCTCTCAACTCTTCACTCTAATATAGAAAGACACCAAAAGGGCAGATTTTTCAATCTGCCCTAATGTTATGCGTATTTTTGGCGGGATATGCGCGTTAGTCTGCCTTGTGGCAGGCTTCGCAGTCCGCATCACAGCCGAGGATCTCAGCCGGGTCCTTGCCCATGCGCTTGTAGTAGTCCGAAATTGCAGAGCGCAGAGCCTCCTCCGCCAGCACGGAGCAGTGCATCTTTACCGGCGGCAGACCGTCCAGCGCCTCGGCAACAGCCTTGTTGGTCAGCTTGAGGGCCTCCTCGAGGCTCTTGCCCTTGACCATCTCGGTCGCCATCGAGCTGGTCGCGATCGCCGCGCCGCAGCCGAACGTCTTGAACTTTACATCCTCGATGATGCCGTCATCCGACACCTTGAGGTAAATCTTCATAATATCGCCGCACTTTGCGTTGCCGACCTCGCCGACACCGTTTGCATCCTCGATCTCGCCGACATTGCGCGGGTGGGTGAAGTGGTCGAGTACCTTTTCACTGTACTGCATAAAATCTATCTCCTTTTTGTCCAATCAAATGAATATATTGCAGGAAAATCAATCGTAGGGCGCGACGACCCCGGCGCGCCGAGTCGTCGCGCCCTACGGGATACGTTTCCGCTTATCTTAATGTGCGTGCAGCTCGGTTGCAGCGGTCAGATTCGGCTTGCCGTTCTCCCATACCGGGCTCATCGAACGCAGGGTCTTTACAACATCCGCTACGGTTTCGATCAGGTAATCAACATCCTCCTCGGTGTTCTGCTCACCGAGGGTCAGGCGCAGAGAGCCGTGCGCGATCTCGTGCGGCAGACCGATGGCCATGAGCACATGGGACGGGTCGAGCGAACCGGTCGAGCACGCCGAGCCGGTCGAGCCGCATACGCCGGCATTATCCAGACGGAGGATCAGACCCTCGCCCTCAATGGCCTCGAACACGAACGAAGCCGTACCGGGCAGACGGTTTACCGGGTCGCCGGTGTAGTGTGCATACGGGATGCTCTCCATAATGCCCTTTACCAGCTTGTCCGTCAGCTTCTTGACATAGCCCATCTTCTCGTCCAGACCCTCAACGGCCTCCTTTATGGCCGCTGCAAGGCCGATGAAGCCTGCGGTGTTCTCCGTACCGGAAACCAGACCGCGCTCCTGACCGCCGCCGTATACCAGCGGCTCAAGGGCGATGCCCTTTTTCACATACAGCACGCCGGTGCCGCGCGGGCCGCGGAACTTATGGCCGGACAGGGACAGCATATCGATGCCCATTTCCTGCACATCGATGTGCATATGGCCAACAGCCTGCACCGCGTCGGTGTGGAACTTTGCACCGACGGAATGTGCCAGTTCAGCAATCTCCTTGATGGGCTGGATGGTGCCGATCTCGTTGTTGGCCGCCATAACGGAAACCAGTGCGGTGTCCTCAGAGAGCTCGTTTTTCAGCTGCTCGAGGTCCACATGACCCTCCTTATCCACGTTCAGATAGGTAACGCGGTAGCCCTCTTTCTCCAGTGCCTCACAGGTATAGAGCACGGCGTGGTGCTCGATCTTGGAGGTGATGATGTGCTTGCGGCCCTTGGAGGACGGGCCGTGCATAAAGCCGCGGATGGCAAGGTTGTCCGCCTGCGAGCCGCCGCCGGTGAATACGATCTCGCCCGGCGCATAGTCGTTCTTCTCGTTGACCGGCTCTGCCGCGTTCAGGCACTTGCCGACAACGGTGCGCGCCTCATTCAGCGCTTCCTTTGCCGCGCGGCCCATGCGGTACAGCGAGGACGGGTTGCCATAGTGCTCGGTCAGCCATGGCTTCATCGCGTTGAACGCGGTTTCGGACATCGGCGTGGTCGCCGCGTTGTCCGCGTAAACGAATCTCTTTTCCATAGTATATCTGCCTTTCTTTGTCCAAAAAGGTTTTCTTTTGTGTAAGCTGAACGCTCGATTTCCAGTAAGTTGAAAACCGAGTAAAATGATAGGTTCAGCGGGTACTACTAATATACACCCGAAACGGGTATTTTAGCAAGTGAAAAACTGACGAAACGACACGCATCTCGCACTGCGTTTTGCATTAGTTTGTGCATTTTGCGTAGTTTTAGTCGCCCAGTGATTGCAATTTAGCGGTGCGTGCGCGTGTCAATGCGCTTTTTCAGGCGTTCGAGCACCTCGCCGTAGCGCTCGGAGCGGGCGGTCGGGTTGCCGCGCAGCAGGCTCTTGCGGGTGCGGCCCAGCGCAGCAGCCCGCTCGTCAAAGCGGCGCTGGAGCTCGGCCAGCTTGGCCTGGAGCTGCTCGCGCGCCTCGGCGGCCTGTGCCCGGCGTTCCTCGGCGGTCATCTCGCGGGCAGCAGCCAGCTGCTCGCGGGCATCGTCCACCTTTTCGCGGGCTTCATCCATGCGCTCGGCAAGCTGCGCTTTCGCCTCGTCCATCCTCTCGGTGAACTCGCCGTGCGCCTCCTCTACCTTATAGGACAGGTTGGTGAGCTCCACCAGCGCGGTTTCGGACAGCTGTTTCCGCAGCTCCGCGCCCTGCTCGCGCAGACGGTCGAGCTCGACCAGCACTTTCGCCAGATCGAGTGCGCTGCGTACGGATACGACAACGTCGCTGACGAACGCCGCCGAGAACAGCACATCGATGATGATGAGCCCGATAAACGGCAGTCCGACCACCAGCGCGTTGATGGGCGGATGGATCACGCCGGTCAGTATCAGCCCGAGAAATCCCCAGCACAGCGACGAGCGCAGGCAGATATAGCCCTGAAACTGGAACCGTTGTTTGGAGTAATCCCAGTATTTCACCTTGAATATCTTTTCCATCACCACGCCGACGATGTATTCGAACACGGTCGCCGCCGTCATGCACGCCAGATAGCTCCACACCGGATGGCCCTGCAAAGGCAGAGAAACGTGCAGCAGGATGACTGCGCCGAAGCCGTAAATGGGCAGCATGGGCCCGCGCAGAAAACCGCGGTTGACCCAGCGGCGCTGTTCTACCGAAACCACAGTGGACTCAAAGCACCAGCCGAGCACGCAGTACAGGTAGAACACCAGCAGCCACTGCGCCGCGGAATAGCTGTAAGTCATGGTCGCATTCCTCATTTCAGAATTGATAACCCTATCATTTTATCGAACTTTTTGACATTTGACAAGGGGAACGCTATAATAAAGGTATATTCTTATGAGAGAGGCAGGAACGCCCAATGCTGAATTTTAATCTTCACACCACGACCGAGGTCGTATTTGGCAAGGATATTGAGGAACAGATCGGCCCGCGCCTGAAGGAACTCGGCGCACATCGCATCCTCGTACACTTCGGCGGCTCGAGCGCCCGCACCTCCGGTCTGCTCGACCGCGTGGAAAAGAGCCTGTTCGCATCGGGCCTTGCCTTTGTCGAGCTGGGCGGCGTATCGCCCAACCCGAAGGTCGCACTCGTGCGAAAGGGCATCGCGCTGGCTGAGCGCGAGGGCATCGACTTTGTGCTGGCCGTCGGCGGCGGCTCGGTCATCGACTCGGCCAAGGCCATCGCCATGGGCGTTGCCACCAGGACCGATCCGTGGCAGTTCGCCTCCACCGGCACCAAGCCGGATACCACCCTGCCCGTTGCCACCGTGCTGACACTGGCGGCCTCCGGCTCGGAAACCAGCAATTCGTGCGTACTCACCAACGAGGAAACCAAGGAGAAACGCGGCATCACCAGTGAAACCAACCGCCCGCGCATCAGCTTCCTCGACCCGGAGAACACCTATACCGTGTCCAGATTCCAGACCGGCTGCGGCATTGTGGACATCATGATGCATACGCTCGAGCGCTACCTCACGCCCGAGGGCGGCGAGAGCGACATCACCGACCGCATCGCAGAGGGTCTGCTCATCGCGGTGCGCGATGCCGGCCGCCGCGCTATCGCCGATCCGCGCGACTACGAAGCCCGCGCTTCGCTGATGTGGGCGGGCAGCGTGTCCCACAACGACTACACCGGCTGCGGCCGCAAGCGCCTGTTCCCGGTGCACAAGATGGAGCACGAGCTCTCCGCGTTCCGTGACGAGATCGCGCACGGCGCGGGTCTGTCCGTGCTGTTCCCCGCATGGGCACTGCACGAGATGCAGTACGATGTTCCCCGCTTCGCGCAGCTGGCAAACCGTGTGTTCGGTGTCGAGATGGATTTTCAGCATCCGGAACGCACCGCCCGCGAGGGTATCCTGACCATGAAGCGCTTCTTTGAGGAGATCGGTATGCCCACCCATATGGCGCAGCTCGGCATCAAGCCGGAAAACTACGCGCATATCGCCGCAAATACCGTGAAAACCGTCAAAGGCCCGGTCAAGAGCTATTCCGCACTCGATGAGGCCGCGCTGATGGCGATCTATCAGCTGGCGGAATAATGCACCGGCTGCAATTCTCCATAAAAAAAGAGCGAAACCGCATGGTTTCGCTCTTTTTCGTTACTCTTCGCCAGTCTGCTCCGGCGCGCTGTTCTCCGCGCCCGGCTTTCTGCGGCGGCGGCCTCCGCGGCGACGGCGGCGGCGCGGTGCGCCCTCTCCATCGGCGGGGAACTCACCGGCGGCCTCTTCCGCCTCCTCGGCGGCGGGCTGCGGCGCGGGCTTGCGCGGCGGGCGCTGCTGCTGCGGCTTCGGATGCGGTGCTTCGTTCTTTTTCGGGGCATCCGGCCGGCGCTCCGGCTTTTTCGGCGCCTCGCTCTTCTGCGCGGGCGCGGCTGCGCCCTCCTGCTCCTCACGGCGGCGGCGCTCCTCGGCCATCGCGGCGGCGTTCTGCCGATTGCGGCACGCACCCTTGACCATGCAGCACTGCGTACACTGGAATTCGGTCAGCGAATGCTCCGGGCTCTCGTCGAGCTGGACCTTGCAGGTGCCGCGCAGCATCTGCGTCGAAACCACCTTGCCGCGGCCCTCGGGCGTATCGACCACGCTGCCCTGTCTGGGCGTTACCTTTTGCAGCTCGGCGTAGGCCTCGTGCTCGTATTTGAGGCAGCACATCAGTCTGCCGCACACGCCCGAGATCTTCGCCGGGTTGAGCGACAGGTTCTGGTCCTTTGCCATGTTGATGGACACCGGATGGAAGTCGTCCAGATACAGACTGCAGCACAGCTCACGGCCGCAGCAGCCCAGACCGCCCACCATCTTCGCCTCGTCGCGCACGCCGATCTGGCGCAGCTCGATACGGGTGCGGAACACACTCGCGAGGTCCTTTACCAGCTCGCGGAAGTCCACACGGCCATCGGCGGTGAAGTAGAACAGCAGCTTGTTCATGTCGAACGTGCATTCCGCGGTGACAAGGTTCATATCCAGCCCGCGGTCCTCGATCTTCTGCTTGCAGATGATGAACGCCTCGTCCGCACGCTTTTTGTTGCGCTCGAGCGTTTTCAGGTCGGCCTCGGTGGCCACGCGCACAAGGCGCTTGAGCGGCTGCGTCACCTGCTGGTCCGGCACATCGGTGTTGCCCTGCACACAGTCGCCGTATTCCACGCCGCGGGCGGTTTCGACGATCACGCCCGTGCCCGGTGCGACCTCCGTTCCCTGCGGGTCGAAATAGTACATTTTTCCGTTTGATTTGAAACGGACTCCAATAATCGTTGTCAAAAAAGTTGTCCTCCTGTATGATAAAACGCTACGAAGCGTAACAGATGCGGTAAACGTCGCTCGTGAGTGCACAGGTGACGGCCGCCGAGGCGGCATTGCGCGATACGCGATCGACCAGCACATCGAGGAAGTCGTAAACAGCGAGCAGCCGCTCGGGCGTGACCGCTCCGGCAAGCGCCTGTGTCTGCGCTCCCAGCGCGGGCTGCAAGGGCGGCTGCGGCAGTCCCTTTGCGGCAAAAACGGCATCGCGGACGGCGGTCTGCAAAATGCCCAGCACGCCTAAGAGCGCACGGCGCGGCGTTTTTTCCAGCCCGATGGCGGCCAGCATCATGCGATCCTCTCTGCGCTGGGCGATGGCCGACAGATACGGCGCGAGCAGCTTTGCCGCCTCCTCGTCCGACACGGCGGCGTGCGCGGGCTCGAGCGCAAACTTGGTGCAGCGCGAACGCACGGTCTGCAAGAGCGCATCCGGCTGCTCGGCGGTGAGGATAAAGAACGCATACGCGGGCGGCTCCTCAAGCTCCTTGAGCAGCGCATTCTGCGCCATGGGATTGAGATTCTGCGCGTGGTGGATGATCGTCACGCGCCTTTCTCCGTCATTCGGGATGATGGCGTTCTCGGCCTTGAGCTGACGGGCGAGGTCTACCTTGAGCTCGCTCTCGCCCTCGTCTATCACGGTAAGGTCGGGGTGGATGCCCTGTTCGACCTTGCGACACGGCAGGCACTTCCCGCAGGGATGCTCTCCGGTGCTCTCGCACAGGATGCCCGCCGCGAGCACGTTCGCAAGGCTTTTGAGCGCCGCCGCATCGTCACCGGCCAGCAGCACCGTCTGCGGAAAACGCGCATTCAGCGCCCGCTTGAGGCTGTCCTTGAGCGCACGGCTGCCTGCGGCCTGCTCGAACGAGATCACAGCTTCTCGAAGCGCTCAACGTTCAGCACGAACACCGTCGCGCCGCCAACCTCGACCTGCACGGGCGTGGACGGGAAAAAGCCCATGCCGAGCTCAGCCGTGGCGGGCATGATCTGCTTGCGCGAGGAGGAGTGCTCGCGGATGATGTCGAAGCATTCATCCAGCTTGCTCTCGTCCAGACCGATCAGGATGGTGACGTTGCCGGCCTTGAGGAAACCGCCGGTCGTCGCCAGCTTGGTGATGGAAAAGCCTGCTTTCATCAGGCTGGAGATAACGTCCTGCGAATCATCATAATTGATGATGGCCAGTACCATTTTCATAAAGATAACCTCCTAACGCGCGTTGCCGCGTGGAAACATTGGATGCATTGATGGAAAATGTGGTCATTTCACCACAACGGATATTTCATCAATTGTATTGTACCATCTTTCCCGGATAAGTGCAACGTGCGCCCCGGTAATTTTCTCGCCGGGCCAGAGCAGCGGCACGCCGGGCGGATACGGCGTTACCGGGCGGGCACAGACAAGGCCCTCCGCGGCGGCGGGCTGCACGCGGCCGTTCTGGGAGAACCATGCATCGCGCACGCTCATCACGCGCTCGGCGGGCGGGAACGGCGCGGTGACAGGCGGCAGCGGCCGTGCTTCCCGGCGTCTGGAGAGCTGGCGCAGCGCGCGTTTCAGGCGGGAGATGGCGTTTTTCGGGTCCGAGCCGGTGAGGATGCACACCACATTGCGGTCATCGGCCATCTCACAGGCGATGCCGAACTCGCTCCACAGCATATCGGAAAGGCGGTGGCCGGTCAGGTCGGTGCCTGCGGTGCAGATGGTCAGGCGGCACGGGTCGAGCGCGGGAAAATCCGCCTCGGTGAGCGCGGAAAAAGCGGTCTTTTGGTTCACATAGTCGCGCAGAGCGGCGCATACGGCAGCAGAGCGTTCGTATTCCGCCCGGCCGGGGCCCTCGGTGTAGGCGCGGGCGAGGTCGATCGAGGCCATAATGGGATAAGACGGGCTGGAGGTGCCGAACAGCATGGTGTTCTCGCGCAGTGCGCGGCGGTCCACGCCGGCGGCAGAGAGCAGCACCGCGCCCTGACCCATGCAGGGCATGGTCTTGTGCATGGAGAGCACGGCCATGTCCGCGCCCTCTGCGACCGGGCTGGGCAGTCCGACGGCCGGAAAATGTGCGCCGTGTGCACCGTCCACGAGCAGCAGCTTTCCGTGGGCGCGGCACAGGTCGGCCAGCGCGGGGATGTCGCGGCGGATGCCGTAATAGGTCGGCGAGGTGAGCAGCACGGCCTTGATCTCGGGGTGCGCGAGCAGCTGCTCCTCGGCGGCCTTGACCGAGAGCTGACCGGAAACCGCATACGGCTCGATGAGCGACGCGGACACGAAATACGGCGTGATGCCGAGCAGCGCACAGCCGTAGCACACGGATTTGTGTACCTCACGGTCGAGCAGCACCGCGCCGCCGCGCCCGACGGCCGTGCCCAGCATGGCGAGGATGCCCTGTGTCGAGCCGCCGGTGAGGAAAAAGCAGTCCTCCGAGGCGTAAAAACAGGCGGCGGCCACCTCGGCCTCGCGGATCGGGCCTTCGCCGGTGTACAGGTTGCCCGTGCCGTAGGTTTCGGTGAAATCGATGGCGAAAATATCCGCGTAGGTGTTGAAAACGGGCACGCCCTTGTGGCCGGGCATATGGAACCGCGCGGAATCACCGATTTCGAGCAGCTGTAAGGCGTGAAACAGCGGCGCGGTCGTAAACGGCATCAGGCGGTTGATCTGGCGGTGGCTGGGTCGGTGGCTGCGTACAGCAGCCGGTCGGCGGTGGTGCATCTTTTTGGCTCCTTACTTTTTGTGCTGTGTACAGTATAGCACTCTAATCAGGAATTAGGAATTAGGAATTATATGCAAGGGAGAAGGGAGGAGTTTTTTAGAGTGAAGAGTGGAGAGTGTGGAGTGGAGAGAAATTTGAGATAGAGAATGGCGCTATCCTTGCGTAGACTCCGGTCGCGCTGCATCTGTGATGGCTTATGGTTTCTCTGCGGAAGCGTACGCCTCGGCACCAATAATTACTAATTACTCATTACTCATTACTGCCTACTAATTATAAAAAATCGCCGTTTTCGCGCGGGCTATTACAAATTTGCAATCAACTGTCACGGGTGTACACACATCCGTCTTTTCCCGGCGGATTTTTGGGACTTTTTTCGGTAGCCAACGGCAGGGCTTTGTATTATAATTAATAATACGTTCCATTCATAAAAGTAATATCATCGGCAGCGACCGTGATATGTTAATGAGAACGCTGTTTACGCTTATTTTTGAAAGGCAGGCTATTCACTATGGCAGACAATCGTATCTATAACTTCTCCGCAGGTCCCTCCATGCTTCCGGTTCCGGTGCTCGAGCGCTGTGCAGCCGATATGCTGAACTATCAGGGTTCCGGTATGTCAGTCATGGAGATGAGCCACCGTTCCAAGGTATATGACGGCATCATCCAGGAAACCGAGGCGACCCTGCGCCGCGTGCTCTCCATCCCGGAGAACTACAAGGTGCTGTTCCTGCAGGGCGGCGCTACCACCCAGTTCGCAGCGATCCCGATGAACCTCCTCAAGACCGGCAAGGCTGATTACGCCCTCACCGGCAGCTTTGCTTCCAAGGCCTACAAGGAGGGCCAGAAGTTCGGCGATATGCACGCAGCGTTCTCCTCTAAGGAAACCGGCTTTGACCACGTTCCGGCTCAGAACGAGCTGGACATCCGCCCGGATGCGGATTACTTCTACATCTGTGCCAACAACACCATCTACGGCACCGAGTACCAGTACGATCCCGAAACACCGGCAGGCGTAGAGCTGGTCGCTGATATGTCCTCCAACATTCTGTCCAAGCCGGTGGATGTTGCCAAGTACGGCGTGATCTATGCCGGCGCACAGAAGAACATGGGCCCGGCCGGTGTCACCGTTGTCATCGTCCGCGAGGATCTGCTCGGCAATTACCCGCTCGAGAAGAACCCGGTAATGCTCGACTGGAAGACCATGGCCGACAAGGATTCCATGTACAACACGCCTCCCACCTACGGCATCTACGTTCTCGGTCTGGTAGCTAAGTGGGTCGAGGACATGGGCGGTGTCAAGGCCATGCAGGAGCGTGCCGAAAAGCGTTCCTCCATGCTGTATGACTACCTCGATTCGCAGGATTTCTACAAGCCGGTCGCTGCAAAGGATTCCCGCAGCCACATGAACGTAACGTTCCGCACCGGCAATGACGAGCTGGATGCAAAGTTCGCCAAGGAGGCCATGGCCGCCGGTATGTCCAACCTCAAGGGCCACCGTTCGGTAGGCGGTATGCGCGCCTCCATCTATAACGCAATGCCCATCGAGGGCGTGGAGAAGCTCGTGGACTTTATGAAGAAGTTCGCGGAAGAAAACAAGTAATTTCCATCCATATTAGAACATGATTCCGTAGGGCGCGACGACCTCGGCGCGCCGCTCTTAAATGAGTGCAGCTGGCATATACGGCGCGCCGAGTCGTCGCGCCCTACGGTTAATGATCGAACAAAGAGGAGTATTCCGATTATGTATAACGTAAAGCTCTACAACAAGATTTCCAAGGTCGGTCTGGACGACCTCGACCCGGCAAAGTACACCTGCGCCGAGGATTTCACTGATTACGATGCCGTTCTGGTGCGCTCTGCCAAGCTGCATGATGTCGAGTTCCCGAAGAACCTGCGCTGCATCGCGCGTGCAGGCGCCGGTGTCAACAACATCCCGATCGAGCGCTGCTCGCAGGAGGGCATTGTTGTATTCAACACGCCGGGCGCGAACGCCAACGCCGTTAAGGAGCTGGTCATCTGCGCGCTGCTGCTGGCCTCCCGCAAGGTCGTTCAGGGCGCGAACTGGGTAAAGGGCCTCAAGGGCACGCCGGACATCGGCCCGGCCGCTGAAAAGGGCAAGGCCACCTATGCAGGCCCGGAGATTGCCGGCAAAAAGCTGGGCATCATCGGTCTGGGCGCTATCGGCGTCAAGGTTGCCAATGCCGCTGTTGGTCTGGACATGGAGGTCTGGGGCTACGACCCGTACCTGTCGGTTGACGGCGCGCTCAAGCTGTCCCGCTCTGTCAAGCACGTTACCGAGCTGGACGAGATCTTCGCAAACTGCGATTACATCACCATCCACGTTCCGCTGACCCCGGATACCAAGCACACCATCAGCGAGGAAGCCATCGGCAAGATGAAGGACGGCGTGCGCGTTATCAATCTGGCACGCGGCGAGCTGGTAGACACCAAGGCGATGGCCAAGGCGCTCGAGAGCGGCAAGGTCGCAGCCTACGTTTCCGACTTTGCTTCCGACGAGATCCTCGAGCAGGAAAATGCCATCACGCTGCCGCATCTGGGTGCATCCACACCGGAGAGCGAGGACAACTGCGCCAAGATGGCCGTTTACGAGATCACCGAGTACCTCGAAAAGGGCACCATCCGCAATTCGGTCAACTTCCCGAACCTCAAGGTACCGTATGAGGGCGGCTACCGCATCTGCATGATCCACAAGAACATCCCGAACATGATCGCATCCATCACCTCCGCTGTTCGCTGCAACATCGAGAACATGGGCAACCGTTCCAAGGGCGATTATGCTTACACCATCATCGATACCGCAGAGGCTCCCACCGAGGCCAACCTCGACGAGCTGCGCGCGATCGAGGGTATGATCTCTGTCCGCACGATCTGAATGAGAGAATCAAAAAGAGCGAAACCAGTATGGTTTCGCTCTTTCAGTTTGTCAAAAAGTCGGTATTGAACCAATTTCATCATATCGCGCGGCAGCGCGCGTTAAATAGAATTTGCCGTGCAAATTCATAAAAAGGCAGGGCGTGTACCTGCCTTTTTATACCCTGAGAGGGAGAAAGTTTCTGAATAGGAACTTTCGGACGACTTTGGAACGGCCTACGGTCCGTTCCTGCTTGTCGGCGAAACTGTAGTTTCGCGACAGTCTGAGCGAAACCGCATGGTTTCGCTCTTTTTCTTCACTTTACCGGCACTGTCACATCTCCGATGGTGACGGAAGCGATGTCCTCCAGCGGGATAACGGTATCGAACGTGCCTTGACGGGTGCAGACGGTCTTGCCGTCATGCGGGTCCATGCTGCCGCCGCAATCCGAGAAATCGAGCACCGTGCCGTCCGTCTTGGTGACGAGCAGCTTCGCGGAGTAGGACTCCCATGTGCTACGTACACCGGCCGGTTCGCGGCCGCTCTCCTGCGGAATTTCTTCGCCGTCCACCGTGTAATGGTAGCCGATGGGCGTAACGACGGTATCGACAGCGGCGTTCCGTCCGCTCTCCTGCGGAATTTCTTCGCCGTTCTCGTCATACAGCGTGTCGAACGTCGCCTCGCCGTCCGCCGTGTACACCACATGGTAGCCGATGGGCGAGATAACGATGGTATCGACAGCGGCGCTCCGTCCGTTCACATCGATATTTTGACCCGCAGGCAGCTCGACCGCGCTGTTCCCGGCCTCCAGCTGGAACTTGAGGCGCCATGTGCCCTTGGCGATAGTTGTCGGCTCACCGTTTTCGCTGTTCAGCACGCACAGGTCGCCGAGCGTAATTTTTACCGTGCCGCCAGTCTGCACCGCATCGTTGTACGACATGGTTTCGACATACTGGATGGCGTTGTCGCTCGGATTTTCGTCATAGAAGTAGCTGCTGCCGGCCGCGCCGTCCACGCCGCGGCCAATGGTGCTGTCCGAACGCTTCCAGTACAGGTCGTACAGGCCGGTATCCGGATTTTTCGTGCAGTCGAACGCCGAACCGTCCTCCTTTTCCAGCGTGTAGGAGATAAGGTAGTTGTAACCATCGAACAGGATGGCATCCGCGGTGACAGTCACGCCGCCCGCCATGTCGCTCGCGCCGATAGGATGGCCGATCTGGTCGATGATCTCGGTGTCTGCCGTCGAGCCGAACACGCCCGCGAACACATCGCCCGCAGAGCGGAACGCGCCGGTCGCGCCTGCACCGATGCTCAGCACAAGAGCCGCCGCCACGCCGACTGCCGCCACGCGCGGGAAACGGCGCACGCGATGCACGGAAACCGGCTGTGCAGGCTGCTCAGCGGCGGCCATCAGGCGGTCTGCCATGCGGTTTTTCGCCTCCTCGGAGAAATGCAGCTCGTCCAGCGCGGTATTATACGCTTTGTTATCATTATACTCTCTGTTCATAAAGATCCCCTCCCAGTGTGGTACGCAGGCTCTTGCGCCCGCGGCTCAGGTGTGCGGAAACAGCCGCTTCGCTCCGTCCGAGCAGCTTTGCGATCTCCCGCACGGAATAGCCCTCGTAATAGTGCAGATAGACGGCTTCGCGGTATTTCTGCGGCAGTGCCATCACGGCATCGAGCACAGCGGAGTCCGGTGCTTCGGGCGCAGCCGCCTCCGCGACTGCCTCCAGACCCACGCAGCGGCGGTGCGCGGCGCGCAGACTGTCCTTGCAGGCGTTCGCGGTCGCGCGGATGACCCATGCCTTTTCATGCTCGGCGCTGTCGAACGTGTACCCGCCGGTCAGCAGCTTGAGGAATACGTTCTGGCAGATGTCCTCCGCATCGTGTGTAGATTTGAGATAGGTGTAGGCCAGCCGCAGGATCAGGTCGGAATACGTCCGCACCAGACGTTCCGCCTCGTCCCGGTTAAATTGTTGCATTTGGTTTCAGCTCCTTTGGAAAGCAACGTCGCTTCACCTGTAATACGATTTAGAAAGCGGTATCCTGACAGGGAAAATAAATTTATGGTGCAAAATAGAGAATGAGGCGCAATTCATCGCTCTTGCATTCTGTGTAAATCGGTGTTATACTATATACAACGATGTTACAAGTCCAATGTACAGTGAAAACCCCGGAGGGTCGCATCCTCCGGGGTTTTCACTTTTTCAACGTCTTCACCGACAGCAATATACGAAAACCAAAATGGAGAATGACAACTCATCAGGCCGTCATTCTCCATTTTCCATCCTCAATTACAGTGTCATCAGCAGTTTCGCGAACTCTGCGCGGGTAAAAGTGCCCTGCGGTTTGAGCGTACCGTCGCTGAAGCCGCTGACGAGCCCGCTCTTGATGCACAGCGCGGCGGCATCTCTGCGGGCGGCGGAAATGCTGTCCGCATCCTTGATGCCGGCGAGTGTCTGCGCGGTTTCCGTGCCGCTCAATGCTGTCTTGCCGTTCTGCACGAGCAGGTTGGCGAACAGCTGCATCGCATCCTCGCGGGTCATGGCGGCGGTGGGCTTGAGGTTATCGCTCAGGCCGTCCAGCAGACCGGCGGCATACACCGCGCTGACGGCCTCGGAGTACCACTCGCCCGCGCTGACACCGGCAGGCAGACTGTCGTTTCCGGTCAGACCCTGACGGCGGGCAATGGTGGTGCAGACCTCGGCGGCCGTGATCTTGTCGTTCGGACGGAATCGTCCCTTGTCACCGGTCATGAGGCCCTGTTCCGTGACAGAATCGATGTATTCCTTTGCCCAGTGGGTCGCCGGTACATCGCTGTAAGTGCGCTGCGCGGCGTTCACCTTCACGGACGAATACGGCGTATGCAGTGCCGCCCAGCACGCGCCGGACTTGTTCACCACGCTGTCCAGTTGCTCAAACGTGATCAGGTATTCCTCGGTATACGCACGGCGGGAGGCGCTCTCGTACTCATTATAATAATAGGTGATGCCTTTTTCGCTCATGCGCGGGAAGCTGTACAGATAAAACGGATGCTCGTCCGGCAGCAGCGCCTTCACCGTATCAAGGTAATCGCCGGTGAGCAGATCCGCCGCAGTGTACTGTTTGCCGGTGCACAGATCGAACGCAAGGCAGCTGTTCCAAACCGCTGCGCCCGTTCCCTTTCCGCTGACACAGTTCGCCCAGACAACGAGCACCGAGCCCTCGACCGATGCGCCGTAGCCGCCTTCGAGCGCCTCATATTCGGCGGTGACAGACGGGCCCTCGAGAAAGAACGACCGGATGGTGTTGTTGATGCTGCTCTGCACCTTGGTGTCGGCCATGCCGGAGATCTCCGGAAAATCGACATCCCAGCCGTGCTCGCTGCCGTCCGCCTGATAGCCCATAAACTTCTCATAGTGGACGGTGTTCGCGGAAATGCCGCTGCCGAGGTCAAATTTTTTCGGCTGCTCGAACAGCGTGCGGTGCGTGGCGAGATTGATATACTTCACCGTGCCGTCCTGTGTGACACGCACCACGTTTTCCGTCAGAATGGTGGGATTCTCAGCATTTTTGAGCGATGCGGAGAAGCCGCCGTTCTTGCGGAAGAAGATCAGCGTACCGTCTGCGGTGTTGTGCCACGAAAGGCCGAAGCGCAGCTCGGAGAAGCCGCTGATATAGCTCAGCGTGCGGTAGGACAGGCTGCCGCCGGAATCCACCGCCGCGACCGAACCGTCCTCGCTGCGGGCGGCGTACAGTCCCTCGCCCATATAGGAGAGGTAGTAATACGTCGGTGTGGTGAGCAGCTTGCCCGTGGTATCCATGATGCCCCAGCGATTGATCTGGCGCACCATCGCCTCGCCGCCGCGGAACTCGGTGATGGTATTGTACAGAAAATCCGTCAGCAGTCTGCCCTTGGAGAGCGAATAGAGCGCCTGATTGGTGCCGTTGGTGACGACCACCGTGCTCTCGCCGTAGATCGTCATGTAGGACGGTGTCAGGTCGCTCGGCAGCGTGTACAGCACCGCGCCGGTGGTGTCGATGGCCTGATAATCGCCATCCTGCGTGCGGACGAGCGTGCGCCCGCCGGAGAACGAACCGGCATTGCGGTACGCGCCGTCAAAGGCCGCCGTGCCGCTCTGCGTGACGAACGAATACAGGCCGGTGTCGGCGTTCTTGCACAGCAGCAGGCCATCTTCGAAAAAGCCGACCGCACCCGGATAGCTGCCGACGCGCTGGCCGGCCGTCGTGTAGTATACGCTGTGGTCGGTGTAGCGGTACGCGACCATGTTGTCGGAAAAATCGACCGAAACCGGCGCATCCGTGTAATCGATGACGAGATGACCCGTCCGGTCGATGACAGCGGTCTGCCATTTGTCGTTTTCAACGGCGGCGAGTCCGCAGTCCGCGAAATCGCCCGCCTGCGCGTAGGCAAACGGGAGTACAGTCATGCCGTCCTCATCCAGATAGCCTGCGCGGGTCACGCCGTCGATGTCGGTGCGTTCCGCCGGAAAGATCGAGCCGGCCGCCGCCGCACTCACCAGCATCACGCACGCCACCGCCAGCGCGGATAGTGTTTTTTTGAACATATGTGTTTCCACCTTTGGAAGATTGACAATACCGCATAATTGAACAAGAGCGATTTGCAAGTAAATTTTGCGTTCTGACAAGGCACAGTTTTGCGGTAATACTTGATGTATTACCGTGAAACTGCAACACAGTCAGGGCACAAAATTTCTGCAAAGCGCCGCAGTTGCAATTGTGCGGTGTTGCCACAGTGTGAGCATTGTGCTCCTATGGCCATATCCTGTGCAAGCAGGATAGAATGTCCCACCTATATTATAAGGGTTCTGCCGCCGCGGAACAAGGAAATCGGACGAAGTGTAACAATGGTGACACATGGGAGAAATGTTACAGGTTTGTTGCAGTGTGCCGGAATGGAAGCTTGCGCTGCCCGCCGCAGAGCGTGACGAGCCGCCGCGCCGAGGCCGCCGCGCCCTGCGGGAACAGCGTTCACTTTTACACTTCACAATAATAAATCCTTTGCACGCTTCAAAAAGAAAACTTGCGTGCCATCAGGATGAACAACGGAAAAACCCGCAAAAAAGCGGTTTTTGTCGGTTTATACAAGCGCCGTTGATTGACTTTTTTGCAGGATTGGAGTACAATATATTCATTATCTCACAATTGGGACGGAAAGGAGAAGGCGGAATGACGATCCAGCCTGATTTTGTTAAGGAAGAGCTTTTGCAGGAACTCAGCGAGAGCTTCCGTATGCACAACCAGCTGCCACCCGACCTGTTCACGCGCTACCGCATCAAGCGCGGTCTGCGTAACGCGGATGGCACCGGTGTTCTGGTCGGCGCATCGCATCTGGGCAACGTACACGGCTATATTCTGAACGAGGGCGAGCGCGAGCCGATCGAAGGCCGCCTGACCTACCGCGGATATAATGTATACGACCTCATCCACGGCCTCGAGCAGGAAAACCGCTTCGGCTTTGAGGAGATCGGTTATCTGCTCATGTGCGGCAAGCTGCCCAGCCGCCGCCAGCTGGCGGAATTTCAGCACACCATCGGTCTGGAGCGCGCCCTGCCGGATAACTTCACCGAGGACATGATCATGCGCGCACCGAGCCGCGACATCATGAACAAGCTGGCCAGCGCAACGCTCGCGCTGTATTCCTATGATGCCAACCCGGATGAAACCACGGTCGAGAACATCATGCGTCAGGGCATCAGCCTGATGGCAAAGTTCCCGGTCATCATCTCCCATGCGTATCAGGCAAAGCGCCGTTATTTCGACAATGCCTCCATGTTCCTGCACGTTCCGGACCCGAACCGCTGCACGGCAGAGAACATCCTGCACCTCATCCGTCCCACCGGCGAATTTGAGGACGACGAGGCCAAGCTGCTCGACCGCTGCCTCATCCTGCACGCCGAGCACGGCGGCGGCAATAACTCCTCGTTCACGGTGCGTGTCACTTCCTCCTCCGGCACGGACACCTATTCGGCTATCGCGGCGGCGGTTTCGTCGCTCAAGGGCCCGCGCCACGGCGGCGCGAACCTGCGCGTTGTCAAGCAGTTCGAGGAGATGAAGGAGAACATCCACAACTGGAAGGACGAGGTCGAGGTCGGCAATTATCTGCGCCGCATCATGGACGGCGAGGCCGGCGACGGCTCGGGTCTGATCTACGGCATGGGCCACGCCATCTACACCCTGAGCGATCCGCGTGCGGTAGCGCTGAAGAAGGCCGCCCGTCCGCTGGCGGAAAAGACCGGCTTCTCGGACGAAATGGACCTGCTGGAGCTGGTCGAGAAGCTGACGCCCTCCATTTTCGCAGAGAAAAAGGGCATCGACAAGCCGATGTGCGCCAATGTGGATATGTATTCCGGCTTTGTTTACAAGATGCTCGGCCTGCCGAAGTCGCTGTATACCCCGCTGTTCGCCACCGCCCGCATCGTCGGCTGGATGGCACACCGCCTCGAGGAAGTCACCACCGGCGGCAAGATCATCCGTCCGGCATACAAGCCGGTCGCCAAGGGCGTGGAGTACGTTGCGATCGATGAACGCAATGACGGCCCGGTAAATGACTGACTGCTAATTAGGAATTAGGAATTGGTGCGGCGGCTTTGCTGTTGCATTTCACCGGAAACGGTGCTATACTATATACTACACAGATGTAATGAACGCCAGTGTATACGAAAACCCCGGAGAGGACCGTTCTCCGGGGTTTTCTATTCTTAGCAGGTGACATGGATTCTTTGCTCTTGCATTTCGATGGAAACAGTGTTATACTATATACTACAGAGATGTAATGAAGTCAATGTATTACGAAAACCCCAGAGGTGGCGGCCTCTGGGGTTTTCTATTCCGTTTACGGCGGCTTAGACCGGGGTTGAGAGTTGCTTTACTTCCGGCTATCCAACCACTTGCAAATATAGTAGGCAGCTACATTTGCCATGATAGCACAGAGTAAGGATGTAACAAAGTTCAATGTATTCACCTCCTCCCGTTGCCGGGACTTGGTAAAGCAACAAACTCATTATACCATTGTTTTGTCGAAAAAGGAATGCATTTATTATTTTGGGACAATATTTGCAAAGGAAAATGCATATATGGAATCGGTCAGCATAGCATCCATCCAATTAACGGATGTTCAGATATTCTATAAGGAAAACCGCCTCGTTATTTCTTTCAAGTCGAACGCGCAATCAAACCCGGCATTCAGAGAACAGCTTCGGCCGCTGAACAGCAGACCTCCGAGGCCGGTTCCGCGCCTCTGTGCACATGGCGCTGACTGCCGGTAAAAAAATTCTGCGTTTTTTTCAAAAAAGTGTTGACAAACCCATCCTCATGCGCTATACTAAATGAGCTTGGTCAAAGACAGCTGGCAGCCGCATGGCTTGAATGGCGTTTCCGCCGCCCGCCGAGGTCAACACGAACAAATGATTTATCACATTCATATGTTTTCTGTGTACCCTCCCTGTGTCTTTGCACCGGGAGGGTACTTTATTTTTATAGGAGGTGAAAATGATGCCGAACGCAAAGATTCTGGAAGAGAAGAAGGCTCTGGTCGCTTCCCTGGTAGAGAAGATCAAGAATTCTCCGGCAGGTGTACTGGTCGATTACAAGGGCATCACTGTTGAGGATGATACCAAGCTCCGCAAGCAGCTTCGTGAGGCTGGCGTTGAGTATGCTGTCATCAAGAACACCCTGATCCGCTTTGCAGCTAAGGAACTGGGCTTCGACGAGCTGGACGAGTGCCTGCACGGTACCACCGCTCTGGCGATCTCCACCACGGACGACGTTGTCGCTCCGGCTAAGATCCTGGCTGACTTCGCTAAGACCCACGAGAACTTCACCCTGAAGGCTGGTTACCTCGAAGGCAAGGCCATCGGTGAGGAAGAGGTCAAGAAGCTGGCTGCTATGCCGAGCAAGGAGACCCTTATCGCTCAGGTTCTGTACAGCTTCAATTACCCCATTATGCAGCTCGCTATTGCTTGCGATGCTATCGTTAAGAAGGCAGAGGGCAATGAGGAAATGAAGGTTGCTGAGCTGGTTGCTCCCAAGGAGGTTGCAGCAGAAGAAGCTGCTGAGTAATTCCCCCGCACTGTCTGTTTTACAGGCAGAACACATTTTATTCTAAAAATAACTTAAATTGGAGGTTTAATCCCATGACTATCGCTGAGATTATGGAAGCTGTAAAAGAGCTCAAGGTTATGGAGCTCTCTGAGCTGGTAAAGGCTCTCGAGGAAGAATTCGGCGTATCCGCTACGCCCGTTGCTGTTGCTGGTGGCGCTGCTGCTGGTGACGGTGCTGCTGCTGCTGAGGCTAAGACCGACTTCGACGTCGTTCTGGTTGACGCTGGCTCCTCTAAGATCGGTGTTATCAAGGTTGTCCGCGAGATCACCGGCCTGGGCCTGAAGGAAGCTAAGGAGAAGGTTGACACCGCTCCGCAGACCATCAAGGAGGCTGCTCCGGAGGCTGAGGCTAACGAGATCAAGGAGAAGCTCGAGGCTGCTGGCGCTAAGGTTGAGCTGAAGTAAGGTTTCCTTACCGAACCAACTGCTTGCAATTCAAGCATTCCAAAGACGCAGAGCGTTTGCTCTGCGTCTTTTTTTGCCGGTCAGTGGTGACAAACCCTTGTTCGTGATGTATAATAGAATAGAATAATTATGTGGATAAGAAGGAGATTTTCATGCCGAAATTAGGACTTATCTCGCTCGGCTGTGCGAAAAACCTCGTAGACAGCGAGCATATGCTCGCCCGGCTGCGCGATGCAGGCTGGGAGATCACCGAGGATATGACCGAGGCCGATGTTGGCGTTGTCAACACCTGCGGCTTCATCGAGGCCGCCAAGACCGAGGCTATCGAAACCATTCTGGAAACTGCTCAGAACAAGCAGACCGGCAATATGAAGGGCCTGGTCGTAACCGGCTGTCTGGTGCAGCGCTACGCGGACGAAATGCGACAGGAACTGCCGGAGATCGACGTTTTCTGCGGCACGGGCAGCTATGACAACATTGTCGATGCGGCAAATGCAGCGCTCAAGGGTCAGCAGGCCGCCTACATGGCGGATATGACTGCCGCAGCGCTCGACGGCGGCCGCGACCGCCTGACACCGTCCTACACCGCTTACTTTAAGATCGCGGAGGGCTGTTCGAACACCTGTGCGTACTGCATCATCCCCAAGCTGCGCGGCAGATACCGCAGCCGTGAGATGGCTTCCCTGCTCGAGGAGGCGCGCGCGCTGAGTGATGCAGGCGTAAAGGAGCTCATCGTTATCGCGCAGGACATCACCAAGTATGGCATGGACCTGCCCGAGCACAAGCGTCTGCTCCCCGAGCTGCTGCGCGAGCTGTGCAAGCTGGATTTCACATGGATCCGTCTGCACTACCTCTATCCCGATCAGATCACGGACGAGCTTATTGACGTTATCGCAGACGAGCCAAAGATCGTGAAATACCTCGATATTCCGCTCCAGCACGTTTCGGGGCGCATCCTGCGTGCCATGCACCGTCCGGGTGACGGCGCACAGTTTACCGCGCTCATCGAGGATATGCGCCGCCGCATTCCGGGTCTGGTGCTCCGCACGAGCCTGATCGTCGGCCTGCCCGGCGAAACCGAGGACGAGTTTGCCGAGCTGTGTGAGTTTTTGCAGAATGTCGGCATCGAGCGTGTCGGCGTGTTCGAGTATTCGCCCGAGGAGGGCACGGAAGCCGCCGAGCTGCCCGATCAGATCGACGAGGAAGTTAAGGCAAACCGCCGTTTGATCGTTGAGGAACTGCAGTCCGGCGTGCTCGACGACTACAACACCTCCCGCCACGGCGAGGTCATGCAGGTGCTCTGCGAGGGCTTTGACGAGGAGCAGGGCCTGTGGTACGGCCGCACCTACGCGGATTCGGTCGAGGTGGACGGCCATGTTTATTTCGATGCCGAGGACAGCGAACCCGCCGAGGGCGAATTTGTTTCCGTGCTCATCACCGAGAGCCTTGGTCCCGACCTGCTCGGTGTTCGTCAGAAGGAGGCATAATCTATGACTACCGCAAATAAAATCACGCTCACCCGCATCGCGATGATCCCGTTTTTCATCTATTTTGCGGCGCAGCCCATGCTGAATACAGCGGAATATACACGCGGCATTTATCCGTTCCCGACCTGCACGCTGATTGCGCTCATTCTGTTCTGTGTAGCCTCGTTTACCGACTTTCTGGACGGTTATGTGGCGCGAAAGTACAATCAGGTGACGGATTTCGGCAAGTTTGTTGACCCGCTCGCGGACAAGCTGCTCGTGGCCTCTGCGCTCATCCTGTTCGTGGAGCAGAAGGCTATGGCCGGCTGGATGGTGTGCATTATCCTCGCCCGTGAGCTTATCATCACCTCGCTGCGCGTTGTCGCGGCTAATAAGGGCGTTGTTATGGCTGCAACGTGGACGGGCAAGGTCAAGACCTGTGTGCAGATTGGCGGCATCATCATCATTTATCTGTATTATATCATCGTGGGTGCGCTGGCGAGCGGCGCGGCCGGACTGTGCTTTGTTACGGCGGACGGCCCCACCAGTGCCATCTTTGTTCTCCGCGCGGACGGTGCGCCGCTGCTGCTGACCATCGTCGGCTGGGTGGTAACGCTCGTTACGATTTACTCCGGCTATGATTATCTCAAGAAAAACTGGGATCTCATCAAGGACGGCGCGGTAAAGCCGAAATAACTGCATACAGCAAAAAAGGGATGCTTTCGCATCCCTTTTTTGTGATTGTGCCGCAGATGATAGACAAAACCCGTCATAATCTGCTATACTGTATCCAAGGATATATGGACACCGTGTTATCTGGCGGTCTGCTCCTTTCTTTCCCCGCGGTCTGCGGCGGAAAGGAGGTGTGCGCGTATGAAGAAGAAAGCCTTTCAGCTTTTTATCTGTACGGTCATCGTACTGTACATTTTCTTCGTAAATGCGCGATGACCGTCCGGCGGCCACCGAACGGTCATCTAAATTGTATTTAATGACTGATAGGAGCTGACTGCATAACACAATCGTCCCTCTGTATCCCAAGTATACCGCAGCCCGTGCTGTTCTGTCAAGAGGCGCGGCTGCGGTATATTTTTATACATGATGCAACGCATCCAGAAAATCATACGCATCGAGCAGGTTGCCGATATGGAAATCCATCACCTGTGCATCCACCGGCGAGCACCGGCAGTAATCCTTCAGATTTTCCGGCGCGGTGAGCCCATGCGCCTGCAAACGCGCCATGCTCTTTTCGCCCGGCGCGGGATTGGAGTCCATATTGCACAGCGCCGCCAGCTCGCCGCACATTTTGGCGAGCAGCTGCTCACAGCCGCGCAGATAGGCCGCCTCCTGCCGGCGGGCCGCCACATGGACTGCGTGCTGCCGGAGCGACACCGGCTGCTTCTCGAAGATACGCAGCTCGGAGGCCAGCGAAGTCATTTTCTCGGTCAGCGGTGTCAAGTCGGGATAATGATGCTCGAGCACGCGCGCCTGGAGCAGCGGCAGGAACATCTTCTGGATGTCCCCCATCATGGTGATGATCTTCTGGCGGTTGTTATACGGCCGGATGACGACATTCACCGCCAGCGCCACGACCAGACCGACCAGCGTATCCGTGAAGCGGTGGAAGCCGTACACGATCGAGTCGCCGCCGGTATACAGGCACACATCCGCGAACACGATGCTTGCCAACGGGATGGCAAAATTGAGCTTGAGCCCGATGCACAGCGAGATAACGCACAGCACGCCGATCGCCATCCACAGGAAGAATGTCGGATTGGGCAAAACCGCAACGAACACGCACGCGATCAGATAGCCGAGGAACGTGCCCGCTATCTGGTTGAGGCTCTCCTTGAGCGAATCCACCCATGTGCGGCTCATCACCGAGATCGCGCCGATCGCCGCGAAGATCGGCAGGCTGGAGCCCAGCACCATCGCCAGCGCAAGCGCAAGACCGACCGAGAGCGCAGTCTTTATCGCGCGCTGACCTACTCGAAACCGTTTCAAATACTGCAACATCCTATCCCCTTTTGTCCAGACAATACAAATCTCAGTATAGCACACTTTTCCTGCAAAATCCATCGGCTGACGGCAGAAAAAAAGACTCCCCGATCCATCTGCCTCGGAGAGCCTTTACGGTATGTCTGTCAATGTCATTTTGTCTGAACTCCTGCCAGCAGCCGGACTGCTGTAAGTATTTTTTTACTTACTTGGCAGTGCGGCCGGTGCTGCGAGCCTTGGCAGAAACGCGGTTGCCATTCAGCTCCATCATGCGAGCGCTTACCAGACCATCAAAGAAACCCTTCATCATACTATATACACTCCTTAAAGTTATTTACGGTTTTGTTTGTTCGGATCATTTCCTGATCACAGGTATTATAATACACGATTCCCCGCCTTCCTGCAAGAGCCATAGTTTATGAATCTTGCCTAACTGCTATGCTATCTTTTTGTGCATATTGAATAGTTGCACCTCGCGAACTATACAAAAGCAAGTCTGCAATATTGTACGGTTTATATAATAAACCTGTAAATTTCTGCCGAAGCCGATATGCCGCAGGAACCATCTGCCGGATTTTCCGCAGTTTTTTCGACCGAAATTATGGGCAACACCGCACAATTAAAGCCGCGGTGCTTTGCGGAAATTTTGTGTCCTTACTTCGTTGCAGTTTCACGGTAATACATCAAGTATTACCGCAAAACTGTGCCTCGTCAGTACGCAAAATTTACTCGCAAATCACTCTTGTTCAATTATGCGGTATTTCCCATGGTATTTTCTTGACTTTTTCTGCATATCCTTTTACAATTTATATGTTAGACATACTTTTATTTACGCGACTCATATAGCTGACCCCAAATCGAGCATTCTCCTGCCCGGTTTGGGGCTGCTGACTGTTTTGGGGGAGAGTGATGAGGGTTGAACCAAAATCTGGTCGATCTGCAAAACCTGAAAAAAGAATTTGACGGAACGCCCGTACTGCGCGGCGTTTCTTTATCCATTAAGCGCCGCGAGTTCGTCACGCTGCTGGGCCCGTCCGGCTGCGGCAAAACGACCACGCTGCGTATCATCGGCGGCTTCGAGCAGCCGGATTCCGGCGATGTATTCTTTGACGGCAAGCGCCTGAACGATGTTCCGCCCTACCAGCGCGAGATCAACACCGTGTTCCAGCGCTATGCGCTGTTCCCGCACCTGAACGTAGCGGAAAATATCGCGTTCGGCCTGCACATCAAAAAGCTCAGCCGCGACGAGATCAAGCGCAAGACCACCGAAATGCTCGAGCTGGTCGGCCTGCGCGGCTTTGAGAACCGCGATGTGACCAGCCTTTCCGGCGGCCAGCAGCAGCGTGTCGCCATCGCGCGTGCGCTGGTGTGCGAGCCGCGCGTGCTGCTGCTCGACGAGCCGCTCGGCGCGCTCGACCTCAAGCTGCGAAAGGATATGCAGATCGAGCTCAAGCGCATCCAGCAGCGCACCGGCATCACCTTTATCTACGTCACCCACGATCAGGAAGAGGCGCTCACCATGAGCGACCGCGTTGTTGTTATGAACCACGGCGTTATCCAGCAGGTCGGCAGCCCGACCGACATCTACAACGAGCCGGTCAACGCCTTTGTCGCGGATTTCATCGGAGAATCCAACATCATCCCGGGCGTGATGCTCGAGGACTGCAAGGTCGAGTTCTGCGGCCGCACGTTCGAGTGCGTGGACAAGGGCTTCGGCCGGAATACGCCGGTCGATGTCGTTATCCGTCCGGAGGATCTCAGGATCGTCTACGCCGGCGACGGCCTGCTTCAGGGCGTTGTCGAGTCTATCGTATTCAAGGGCGTACACTACGAAATGATGGTGCGTACCCAGTATTTCACCTTTACGGTGCATTCCACCATGGCGGAGTCGGTCGGCAAGACCGTCGGCCTGACGGTCATCCCGTTCGACATCCACATCATGCACAAAAGTGCGGAGGCGGAAGCGTGAAAAAATCCTTTGCCTATCCCTACGGCGTGTGGCTGGCGGTGTTCATCCTCGCGCCCATCCTCATGGTCGTTGTCTATGCGTTCCATAACGCAGACGGCGGCTTCACCCTGCATAATTTCAGCTATCTGCCCGGCTACCTGCCGATTTTCGGCCGGTCGTTCTGGCTGGCGTTCCTGTCAACGGTGGTGTGCCTCGCGCTCGGCTACCCGATGGCGTATCTGATGAGCCGCCTGTCCGCCAGCCGCCAAAGCCTGTGCATGATGCTCATCATGCTCCCGATGTGGATAAACTTCCTGCTTCGCACCTACGCATGGATGTCCATTCTGGAGAACAACGGCTTTATCAACCAGTTTTTTCGCGCCATCGGGCTTATCTCGTTCCTGCAAACGCATTGCGGCTACACGCTGGATTATATCCCGCTCATCAACACGCAGGGCGCGATCGTGCTCGGCATGGTGTACAACTTCCTGCCGTTTATGGTGCTGCCCATCTATACCGTGCTCATCAAGCTCGACCGCAAACTGGTCGAGGCCGCACAGGATCTCGGCGCGCCGACCCATCTGGTGTTCCGCCGCGTTATCTTCCCGCTGAGCATTCCCGGCGTTATCTCGGGCATCACGATGGTGTTCGTGCCGTCCGTGTCCACGTTCGTTATCTCGCAGATGCTCGGCAGCGGCAAGAATCTGCTCGTCGGCGACCTGATCGACCTTCAGTTCATGGGCGGTGCGTACAACCCGCATCTCGGCTCGGCTATCGCGCTCGTGATGATCATTCTCATCTTTATCTGTATGTGGATCATGAACAAGTTCGATGACGGCTCCTCCGAGGAAGGAGGTCTGCTGCTGTGAAAAAGTTTTTCAAGAACTTCTATCTGCTGCTGATCTTCCTGTTCCTGTACGCGCCTATCGTTGTGCTGATGATATTCTCGTTCAACGATTCCAAGTCGCGCCGTATGTGGAACGGCTTCACGACCCGCTGGTACGTCGAGCTGTTTCAGGATGCGGACATCCTGCACTCGCTGTATGTAACGCTGCTGGTGGCCGTCATTGCCGCCGCCATCGCGACTTTCCTCGGCACGATTGCCGCCATCGGCATCCACAACATGGGCCGCAGAGCCAAAGCGGCCTATCTGACCGTCAACAACATCCCGATGTCCTCGTCGGATACCATCATGGGCGTAACGTTCATGCTGCTGTTCGCCGCCATCGGTCTGGACAAGGGCTACCTGACCCTTATCCTCGCGCACGTTACGTTCTGCACGCCGTATGTTGTGCTCAACGTCATGCCCAAGCTGCGCCAGCTCGACAAGAACGCCTATGAGGCCGCGCTCGACCTCGGCGCAACGCCGCATCAGGCGCTCCACAAGGTCATCCTGCCCGAGATTATGCCGGGCATCGTCACGGGCGCAATTATGGCGTTCACCATGTCGATCGATGATTTCGTGGTGTCCTACTTCACCGCCGGTACGACCAGCCAGCCTCTGTCGGTCGTTATCTACTCCATGACCCGCCACCGCATGACACCGAAGATCAACGCCGTGTCTACGATCCTGTTCCTGATCGTGCTCGTGCTGCTCATCGTCATCAATATGCGCCAGTCCCGCGACGAAAAACGCCGCGAGGCCGCCCGCCGGAAAGGAGCGATGCAGCCGTGAAAAAACGTATGCTTTCCCTGCTGCTGTGCGGCGCGATGTGCGCCGGGCTGCTCTCCGGCTGCGGCAATTCGTCCTCGGCAGAGGTGCTCAACGTATACAACTGGGGTGAATACATCGACACCGACCTCATCGACCGGTTCGAGGAGGAAACCGGCATCAAGGTTATCTACAACACCTTTGATTCCAATGAAAACCTGTATTCGCGCATCCAGACCACGAGCTATGACGTTATCATCCCGTCCGACTACGCCATTTCGCGATTTATCGACGAGGATATGCTCCAGCCGCTCAATTACGATCATATCCCCAATATGAAGCTCATCGATGAGAAATACACCCATCTGGACTTCGACCCGGAGCAGAAATATTCCGTTCCCTATACATGGGGCGTGGTCGGTATCGTGTACAACACCAAATACGTCGATGAAGCGGATATTGGCTCGTGGGATTTGCTGTGGAACCCCAAATACACCAACCGCACCGCGATGTTCAACAACTCGCGTGATGCGCTCGGCATTGCGCTGATGTACCTCGGCGATTCGCTCAACACCACCGACAAGGACGAGCTGCGCGAGGCGGCTGACCTTATCATCGCCGGAAAACCGGTGTATCAGGGCATCTGGATGGACCAGATCCTCGAGAAGCTCCCCGCCGAGGAAATTGTCGCCGCGCCGTACTATAACGGCGATGCCGTCACCATGATAGACGAGAATCCCGACCTCGCATTCTACGTTCCGAAGGAGGGCACCAACCTGTTTGTCGATGCCATGTGCATCCCGAAGAACGCGAAGAACGTTTCGGGCGCAGAAAAGTTCATCAACTTCATGTGCTCGACCGAGGCGGCGATGGCCAACTGGGAATACGTCGGCTATTCCAGCCCGCAGACCGAGGTTTATAAGGAGCTGGACGAGGAGATCACCGGCGACCCGCTGTATTTCCCGGATATTACGCAGTATCCGACCGAGGCCTATACCAACCTGCCGACGGAAATCAACCAGTATTATAATGACCTCTGGGTTGATATTTTAACGTGATTTAATGTGTTTGCCGTAGGGCGTGACGACCTCGGCACGCCGTGTAAACCATCTGCAAACCGTTACAACGGCGCGCCGAGTAGTCGCGCCCTACGGATTTTGACATCTGCGGCAAAGAAAAAGAACGTATCCCATCGGATACGTTCTTTTTTGCACTCACTTTCGCTCCAGCGCCGCCATCGTGATCTTTTCCGGCGTGATGGGCAGCTCATAGAACCGCTTGCCCACGGCGTTATAAATCGCATCCGCAATGGCCGGCAGCGGCGTATTGATAACGACCTCACCGATGGATTTCGCGCCGAACGGGCCTGCACCCTCATAGCTGTTCTCGAACTCCACACGGATTTTGCCAATGTCCACGCGCGCGGGAATCTTATACTGGAGGAACGAGTTCTCCATCGGATAGCCGCGGTCGTCGTAGGTGACGCTCTCGGTCAATGTCATGCCGATGCCCTGCGCGATGCCGCCCTCGGCCTGCACGCGCGTGAGGTTCGGGTTGATGGGCGTGCCGCAGTCCACCGCCGCAGCGTAGTCCAGCAGCGTGACCTCGCCGGTTTCGGTGTCCACCTCGATCTCGGCCGCGCCGACCATATACGGCGGAGGCGAAATCTCGGACGAATGCGTAACCGTGGCCTGCAATTCGATGCTGTTGCCGTTCATCGAGGCCGTGGCAATATCGAACAGGCTGATGGTCTTGCCCGCGTTCTCGCCTTCCTCGGCGCGGACTTCCTTACCGTCGAAGCTGACCTGTGCCTTATCGCAGCCGAGCAGCTTTGCGCCCAGCGCGCAGATCTTGCCGCGCAGCTCGTGGGCGCACTTCTCGGTGGCCTTGCCGGTGACGTAGGTCGTGCTCGAGGCATACGAGCCCGAGTCATACGGCGACCAGTCGGTGTCCGCGCTGAGCACAGCAATGTCCTCCAGCGGGCACTCAAGCACCTCTGCCGCGATCTGTGCGAGCGTGGTGTCGCAGCCTGTGCCCATGTCCGCCGCGCCGATGAGCAGCGTGTAGAAGCCCTCATCGTTGACCTTGAGGGTCGCACTGCCAACGTCCATGCTCGTGATGCCCGAGCCCTGCATCGCCATGCCCATGCCGACCGCGCGCACCTTGCCGTTTCCCATGTCGCGGCACGGATACTTGTTATCCCAGTCGATCATGTCATGCACGCGCGCAAGGCAGCGGTCGAGCGTACAGCTCGTGTTCATCTGACCGTAATACGCGGGCATGATCTCGCCCTCATGCGTGATATTCATTTCGCGGATCTTGAACGGGTCCATGCCCAGCTTGTTCGCCAGCTCGTTCACCGCGCTCTCGACCGCGAACAGGCCCTGTGTCGCGCCGTAGCCGCGGTACGCGCCCGCCGACATATGGTTGGTATACACAACATCGCTCGTGAAGCGGAACGCCTGTGCCTTGCCGTACAGCGGGATGGACTTGTGGCCGGACAGGCCGACGGTCGTCGGGCCGTGCTCGCCGTAAGCGCCGGTGTTGGACAGCGTGTACAGGTCGATGCCGCGGATCCAGCCGTCCTTGTTCGCGCCCAGACGGACGTGCATCTCCATTTCGTGCCGCGGCGAGGAGGCGATCTGGCTCTCCACGCGACTGAAGATGATCTTAGACGGCTTTTTCGTCATCCATGTGACAAACGCCGGGTAGACCGCGCTGACCGCCGTCTGCTTCGCGCCGAAGCCGCCGCCGATGCGCGGCTTGGTGACACGCACCTTGCTCTTCGGGATGTGGAGCGCGTTCGCCACGATACGGCGCGTATGGAACACGATCTGGGTCGAGCCGATGATGTGCAGGCGGCCATAGGTGTCAATCTCGCAGTAGGTGCGGAACGTTTCCATCATGGCCTGCTGGCACGCCTGTGTGCGGTATACATGGTCGATGACCACATCACAATCGGCCAGAACCGCATCAATATCGCCATCGCCGCACGCGTCGTGGGCGCACAGGTTGCGTTTGTTGTCCGCGCCGACCGGCGCAAGGCTCTCCCAGTTGTCCTCCGGGTGCACGAGCACCGGATTGTCCTTTGCCGTGTGGAAGTCGAGCACCGGCTCGAGCACCTCGTACTCCACCTTGACCAGCTTCATCGCCTTATCCACGCATTTTTCGTCCGCACCGGCCAAAATCGCGACTACATCGCCCACAAAGCGCACATGACGGTCGATGACAAGGCGGTCATACGGACTGGCCTCCGGATAGGTCTGACCGGCCTGTGTGTAGCGGCGGCCGTTCTGGTCTACGTCCTCCCATGTGAAGATGGCCTCCATGCCGGGGACTTTCATCGCGGCGGTCTTGTTGATCGACTTGACGATGGCGTTCGCGTGCGGCGAACGCAGCAGCTTGACGCACAGACAGTCGCGCGGCGTTACATCGTCCACATACACCGGCTGGCCGGTGACGAGCTGCATCGCATCCTTTTTGCGGAGCGGCTGATTGACCACTTTCACTGGGCCTCCTCCTCTCTCTGCTTTTTCCAATCGAGGTAGGCGCGGATGCCGCGCAGCTGACCCTCATAGCCCGAGCAGCGGCACAGGTTGCCCGCCAGATATTCCTTGATCTCCTCGTCGGTCGGGTCGCTCTTCTCGCGGAACAGCGCCATGGCGTTCATCATAAAGCCCGGATTGCAGAAGCCGCACTGCTCTGCACCCTGATCGGCAATGAACGCGCCGAACTCGGCGGCTTCGTCCTGCAAGCCCTCCAGAGTCGTGATATTGTGCCCGCTCGCGCGCGCCGCCAGCACCGAGCAGGACAGCACAGGCTTTTCGTCCATGAATACCGTACACAGGCCGCAGTTGGCGGTTTCACAGCCGCGCTTGACACTCAGGCAGCCGTGACCCCGGACGAAATCAATGAGCAGCGTATCCGCCGCGACATCGTCCGTCACCTTTTTTCCGTTCAGTGTGATCGTGATAAGCATTTCTGTCCCCTCCTTTACTGTGCATCGAGCGCCTGCACCGCGCGGCGCACCAGCACGCCGACAAGGTGCTTTCTGTACGCTGCGCTGCCGCGCAGACTGCTGCCGGTCTGCACCTCATTCTGCACGGCCTCGGCCATCTGCTCGGCGGTATCGCCTGCCGGCGCGAACAGCATGGCGCGGCCCGGACGTGCGCCGATGGCGAACCGATAGCCGTTCTCGTCCTTGACTGCCGCACAGGTCAGCACCGGAATGTCGGTCTGGCTGTTGCGAACGGACTGATAGCTGAATTTCGCGTTTTTCTTCGGCACGATGACACGCACCAGAATATCGCGGTCCTTTTTCTGCTCGGCAAATTCGCGCAGCGGCACGATGCCGCCCTTGTACAGCTCGACCTGTGCATCCAGCGCGAGGAACATGGTCAGCACATCGGAAAAACCGAATCGGCTGTACAGGCTGCCGCCCAGTGTCGCCAGATTCCGCAGCTGCACGCCGACGATATGGCGCACGGATTCGCGCACCGCGCCGTTCGTGCAGCTTTCCAGTCCTGCGTGCAGCTCCAGATCGCGCAAGGATACCATCGCGCCGATGCGGAACTCGTTTTCGGTTTCCTCGATGGTGTCCAGACCCAGACCGGACAGGTCGATGGCCGTGCCGACGTTCAGCGTTTCCATCTTGAGCCATATCATGCCGCCGATCACGCGGTTGGACTTCTTCTGGTTGAGCGTGTACGCTTCTTCGAGCGATTCCGCCTTTTTGTATTCCCTTATCGTTAACATAACCGTATCCTCCTGCTTTCGGGAGTTTGTTTCATACTTTTTTGCATACTACTTTTATTTTACCATAAAATCTGTTATAATGCCGTTGTGAATATCAAAATACAACGAAAAAAAATCAAGCCGTTGCAGGAAAGGAGCCGCCATGCAGCCAACTATCCGCGTAATGCTGTTCGATGAGGACGGCGAACGCTTTTTCGGTGAGGGCCCGTGCCGCCTGCTGCACGCCATCGAGCAGACCGGCTCTCTCCGCGCCGCCGCGCAGTCCATGCAGATGGCCTACACCAAGGCGCTCGGACTGGTGCGCCATGCCGAGCAGGTGCTCGGTTTTGCGCTCACCGAGCGCAAGATCGGCGGCAAAGGCGGCGGCGGAAGCGTACTCACCGACGAGGCAAAGGAGTTTCTCTATCGCTATGAGCAGTATCGTGATGCCTGCACACAGGCCGGACAGCAGCTCTACACACAATTCTTCCCCGATGGAAAATAATATGGTCGGATGTGTTATCATGGCCTCCGGGCTGGCAAAGCGGTTCGGCTCGAACAAGCTGCTGGCGGATTTCGACGGCGCACCGCTGCTCTGCCGCGCGTTCGCGGCCACGGAGGGACTGCACCGCATCGTTGTCACCCGCTCGGCGGAGATAAAAGCGCTGTGCGAAGAGCGCGGCGTGCCCATCCTGCACCACGCCCTGCCCTTTCGCAGCGACACCGTGCGGCTCGGGCTGCAAGCCCTGCTCAACCGATTTCCGGCGCCGGACGGCTGCGTGTTCCTGCCCGGCGACCAGCCCTTGCTGACAAAGGGAACACTTGCCGCGATGGTGACGGCGTTCTGCGCGGAACACGAGCGACAGTCGCGTATTTTCCGCCTGTGCGACCCGCAGACTGGCACACCGGGCAGTCCCGTGCTGTTCGGCGCGGACTTTTTCGCGGAGCTGCAAGCCCTCCCGGAGGGCAAGGGCGGCGGCGTGGTCGTGAAGCGGCATCCGGAACAGATAACGCTGTTTCCCGCACGGCATCCGGCAGAGCTTTTGGATGCGGATACGCCTGCGATGCTCTCGGAACTGGAAAAACTGCTGCTGAATGGAGAATGGAGAATGGAAAATGGAGAATGAATGTACCACCGCCAAACGGCGGAATTTTATCATCGCGCCATGCGCGATACCATAATTTTCAATTCTCAATTCTCAATTTTCCATTACTGCACCAACAAAAGAGAAACCCCGGAAAGAAATCTTTCCGGGGTTTTTGTTATGCGTTTTTCTTGTCCTTGGGCAGCAGGATATTGAGCAGGATCGCAACGAACGCTGCCGGCACAATGCCGGAGCCGCCGAAGATAAGCTGCACGGCCTGTGGTGCCTGTGCAAGGATGGACATATTCGCGCCCATACCGTAGCCAACGCCCAGTGCAACGGAAACGATGGTCAGGTTGCGCGGTGTCATCTCCTCCTTGGTGATGAGCTGGATACCGCTGATAACGATGGACGAGAACATCATGACAGCCGCACCGCCGAGCACCGACTGCGGCATGATGGACACGATCGCGCCCAGCTTGGGGATGAGGCCGCACAGGATGAGGAAGATCGCGCCGACGGCCAGTGCGCCGCGGTTGACGACCTTGGTCATGGTGACAAGGCCGACGTTCTGGCTGAACGAGGTGTTCGGCAGCACACCGAACAGCGCCGCAAACGACGAGCCGATACCGTCGCAGGCTACACCGCCGGAGAGCTCCTTATCGGTCGCCTCGCGGCCCATGCCGCCCTCCATAACGCCCGAAATATCACCGACGGTTTCCACGGCGGTAACGATGAACATAACCAGCACCGGCAGGATGGCGCGCAGATCAAACACCGGCTTGACCGGCATCAGCTTCGGGATGGCAAACCAGTTAGCCTGTGCCACCTTGTCCCAGTTGAGCACCCATGCCTTGGTGAATTCTACACCGTCCGCGTCAACTGCGGTGGTCGGCAGAACAAAGCCCATGATGATGGCCGCAATGTATCCCGCGATGATGCCGATAAAGATAGCGGACGAGCCGAGGAAGCCCGAGCAGCCGTGCTTGACGACCAGAATGACAACCAGCACGAACAACGCCAGCAGCAGGTTCTCCATCGAGCCGAAATCCTTCGCGGAGTTGCCGCCGCCGAACGAGTTGATGCCGACCGAGATGAGCGACAGACCGATGCTCAGCACGACCGTGCCCGTAACGACCGATGGGAAGAATTTACGCAGCGGCTTGAGGAAAAAGCCGAGCACGGTTTCAAACAGGCCGCCGAGAATGGACGCGCCCATGATCGCGCCGTAGGCGATGACACCGCCGCCCATCGTCGCGGCTACGCTGTTGAATACGCCGATAAAGCCCGAGCTCGTGCCCATGATGATCGGCACCTTGCCGCCGATGGGTCCGATGGAGAACAGCTGCACCAGCGTTACCACGCCCGCAACGAACATCGCGTTCTGCAATACGCTTACCTGAAGATCCGCGAACTCACCGCCCGCAATGCCGCACGCGCCCATGATGATGAGCAGCGGCGTCAAATTGCCGACGAACATCGCGAAAACGTGCTGCAATCCCAGCGGTATCCTGCGCGACAGAGGCATTTTTGCCTCGAAATCGTGCGCCGCATCCATAGAAATTTTCTCTTGCATACCCACACTCCTTTAGGTTGTCCCATACTGTGCCGGATCGTTTTATTACCCCATGATCTGACACTTTCTGATTTTATGCAAATAAATTATAACAAAAACCCTTACCCGTGTAAATGCATTGTGCGGACAGATGTTCTTTTTCGGAGTTATGTGCAAAATTTAACGTTCTGCGGCCTCTGAAATTAACATTTTCCCGAATCCCTGCAAAAAGAAAAGGACAATGCACATACGCATTGTCCCTCTCCCTAATTCCTAATTATCCCAGGCGTTCCTTGCGCTCACGGCCATCGCGGAGCAGCTCGGTCAGCTCTGCTCTGTCGCCCGCACGGATGACCTTGCGATACTCATCAAGATGCTTGATGATCTCATCGATCTCCTGCGCCAGCGGCTCGGCGTTGCACAGGAACAGCTCGCTCCACATGGTTTCGTTCAGCTTGGCAACACGGGTCAGATCCTTATAGCTGCCCGCAGAGTAGCCGTTGTGCTTGTCCGCCTCCGGGCTCTTGATGTACGCCGAGGACACAACGTGCGCCAGCTGCGAGGTGAACGCGATCATGTGATCGTGCTGCTGCGCGGTGCAGCGCACGGTCTGTCCGAAGCCCAGCGACATGAAGTACGCCTCCAGCTGCTCGAGCACACGCTCATTGCTGCTCTTGGTCGGCACAAAGATCATGCTCGCGCCGTCAAACAGGGTCGGCAGCGAATAGTCCAGACCGGAGAACTCACGGCCTGCCATCGGGTGACCGCCGACATAATGCACACCTGCATCGAGCGCCGCCTGCTCCAGATGATCGACCATGAACTGCTTGACACCGACCATATCGACGATAACGCAGCCTTTTTTCATCTTGGGCATATTCTCCAGCAGCCAGTCCACGGTCGCCTGCGGATACAGGCCGATGATAACGAGATCGGCCTCCTTATACAGCGCCTCGGTGGCGATGGCATCGATCGAGCCGTCGGCAAGCGCCTGCTCGGCAGTCGCGCGGGTGCGGTTCCAGCCTAAAACGCGGCTGAGCGTGCGCGCCTTGATGGTCTTTGCCATCGAGCCACCCATCAGACCCAGTCCGGCGATGAGTACGGTATCAAACATGAGTTCGTTCCCCCTGTCGATTATTTTTTACTAAGGTAAAGTTTATAACGAATGCCAGAGGTTGTCAATCGAGAATTGCAGATTGCGAATGGAGAATGACCAGCCAAGCGGTGCATTCCCCATTATTTCTTGGGTCTGGGATTCACGCTGCAAATGCGATGCCAAAGCGGTGTCACTCTGCACACGATAAAAACGAGCAGCGCACCCGCGAGATTGAGGATAAGGTCATCCACATCGCACGAACCCGTTCCGGTGTACACCTGCAAGACCTCCACCGCCGTGATCGCCAGCATCAGCGAGGCCGTGTAGAAGAAAATGCTCCGCTGCCAGCGGAACAGCGCCGGCAGGAACACGCCCATCGGCGCGAACGCGATCAGGTTGCCCGCAAGGTTCAGCACCACCAGCCGCAGCGAGATATTTCCGTAGCCGTAGGCCGAAAGGTAGTTCTTCACCGTACGCAGCGGCTCAAGATTGACCATGTCGAACGAGGTATGGCCGAAGCCGCGCCCGAAGGCATTGTCGAAGAACAGCACGTTGAGCAGCATCCATATGTAATACGCGAACAGGAGCAGCACATACAGCCGCCGCCGGGCAGGCCGGGTGTTCTCGGGCACGCCGCAGAACAGTGCGAAGCGCAGCAGCACCACGAATGCCGCCGCAAACAGGAATTTCTGCTCGGGCCCGACCATGCGCGCCGGATCGAGTTCATAGTAGATGTTGAAGCACAGCAGCGCCGCCGTCAGCACCGCCGCCGCGCCGCGAAACAGATTTTTCAAAAGGAGATTCTCCTTTGTCGATGATTATTTACAAGGTATCTAACCGATGCACCCGATTTACAACGGCGGGCTGAGGGCAGCCCGCCCTACGATATAAAGATTTCTGTATCTCTATAAAATTACAGCTTTTCCGCTTCCTTGAGCCACAGCGCGGATACGGCATCGGACGGCATACGCCAGTCGCCGCGCGGCGAGAGTGTTACCGTGCCGACCTTGGGGCCGTCCGGCAGGCACGAGCGCTTGAACTGCTGCGTGAAGAAGCGGCGCACGAACGTCGTCAGCCACTTTTTGATGGTCGCATCGTCATACACGCCTGCAAAGGTCTTGTGCGCGGCGCGGAAGATCTTGCGCGGCGGATAGCCGAAGCGCAGCATATAATACAGGAAAAAGTCATGCAGCTCATACGGGCCGACCAGATCCTCGGTCTTTTGGCTGATCTCACCGTCCTTGGGCGGCAGCAGCTCGGGCGATACCGGGGTATCGAGCACATCCTGCAAAACGTCGGACAGCTCGCCGAGCGTGCGGTCGGCCTCATAGGCAACAAGATAGCGCACCAGCGTTTTCGGGATAGAGCCGTTCACGCCGTACATACTCATGTGGTCGCCGTTATAGGTCGCCCAGCCGAGCGCCAGCTCGGACAGGTCGCCCGTGCCGACCACCATGCCGCCGTTCTTGTTGGCAAGGTTCATCAGCACCAGCGTACGCATACGCGCCTGACCGTTCTCAAAGGTGACGGAAAGATCGTCCTTGGACTGGCCGATGTCCATGAAATGCTGATCGACTGCCGCCTTGATGTCCACGGTTTCCAGCGTGACGCCGTAGGCCTCGGCCAGCTTTTCGGCGTTGCCCTTGGTGCGGGCGGTCGTGCCGAAGCACGGCATGGTGACGGCCAGAATGCCCTTGCGGTCGAGCTCCAGCATATCGAATGCGTGTACGAGCACGATAAGCGCGAGCGTGGAATCCAGTCCGCCGGACAGGCCGACGACCGCCGTTTTTGCGTGCGTGTGGCGCAGACGGGTGGCAAGGCCGGTCGCCTGAAGCGTGAGGATCTCCTCGCAGCGCTCGTCGCGCAGTGCCTTGTTCGCCGGAACGAACGGCGTGCGCGGGAATGTACGGTCAACCAGGTCGTTCTCCACCGGCTCGAGCGAGAACGAGAACACGCCGCCCTCGACAGACTCGAACGTGTTCATGCGCTGACGCTCGTGTGCAAGGCGCTGGAGATCAATATCGGCATAAATGATGCCCTGCGAGAACATTTTGCTCTCGGACAGCAGTGCGCCGTTCTCCGCGATGAGGTCGTGGCCCGCAAAAACGAGGTCCTGCGTGGACTCACCGAAACCGGCATCCGCGTACAGATACGCGCACAGCAGTCGGCCGGACTGCTGACGCACGAGGTCGCGGCGGTAGCCCGCCTTGCCGATGATCTCATCCGAAGCGGACAGGTTGACGATAATGTGCGCGCCCATCTGCGCCAGCGCGGTGGACGGCGGATTCGGCACCCACAGGTCCTCGCAGATCTCCACGCCAAACGTGAACAGCGGCTGCTCGTCGCACCGGAAGATCGTGTCCGCCACCAGCGGCACACAGACGGTTTCGCCGTCCGCATTCCTGATGTCCACGCTCTCCATTCCGCCGGACAGCGTATCCGCCGATACAAAATGGCGCTGCTCGTAGAACTCGGAGTAGTTCGGGATGTGGGTTTTCGGCACAAACGCCAGTACCTCGCCCGCATTGATAACGGCCGCGACGTTGTACAGCTTACCGCGCACACGCAGCGGCAGGCCGACCACGACAACGGCTTTCAGCTCTGCCGTTTCGCGGCATACCGTGCGGAGCGCCTCCAGCGCGCCCTCGAGCAGCGTTTCCTGCAAAAACAGGTCGCCGCAAGTGTAGCCGGTCAGGCACAGCTCAGGGAACGTGATGAGCTTCGCGCCCTTTGCGGCGGCCTCCTTTGCCTGCTTTACGATCTCGGAAACATTATATTCGCAGTCCGCAGCGTGCAGATCGGGCGTTGCCGCGGCAATTTTGATAAATCCATCTCGCATCAGTGATGCTCCTTCCCGTGGAGTAGTCCAGATAGAATCAGTATACCTCTTTTTCGCAGCTTACGCAAGACTCCCGGCCGTTTACGTTGGGAATCCGGTGTAATAAGCGGTGCAGAATTGAAAATTATGTCGAGTGCGGAGATAATGCAGCGGTTTGCGTTCTTTTCCGGACAAAACAAAAAGCAGTAACTTTCGTTACTGCTTTCCGTGTGCGCGATGAGTTATCTTCCCGGGCCGTCACCAGCCAA
>CAKSVR010000012.1 GCA_934504345.1 uncultured Agathobaculum sp.
GACTTCACCCGATGCCGATGAAGTACCAGTCAGGGCTTTGCTCATACCGGGATAAGTCAGTTCAAAAACACAGCCCTCCAGACCTGCACCTGCTTCATCCGTCTTGATGATATGCAGTCGGACTGTGCCCTGCGATACCTCCTGATTGATGAACAACACCTGTGCAGCACCCTGCTTGACAGCCGGTTCCACCATGATGACCGGCTGAACTCCACTGGCATTGGTCGATGCGATATAGACATCGTACCGATCCACATTCATAGTCGCTGTAATCTTGGCTTGCAGCTTGCTGTTTGCAGAATCCATCTGTTCTGCTGTTTCTTTCGGGATACACAGCAAGAAAGTTTCGCCGTATGCCATATTATTGCCGTTCTTATACAGCGTATTATCAGCTTTGGCATTGGTCAGAGCCAATGTGCCATTCGTGCTTTTAGTGCCGGATTCACTCATCAGGAACGCGCCTGCCGGCAGATTTTCTGCTGTAAGCGTAATCTTATAGCCGCGGACAAAGGTAGCCGAAGCGGCCGCCATCGGCAGCACCATATAATCCTGACCATCAATCTGCTTTTCGGCAAAAATGCCCGAACCGATGATGCCTTTTGTCAGATTTATCGAACCCGTCTTGGCATTAGAGCCGCTGTATGTACTGCTTCCCGGCGTATAGTTGATAACACAGCCGATCCACGGTGCATGGTTTAAGCCGCCCGAACCCCATGTCGCATTAAATGTATTACCATATTCGAGCATCTTGATAGCGGCGTACAGTGTCAGTGCCTCCGATGTACTGGATGCGCTGAGTGTCTTACCGGATGCACGATAACCAAACGATGTGGAGCTGGAGTATTTCACGCCGTAATTACTGTTCGCCGCAATCTGTGCATCACCGAGTGCGACCCAGATTGCAGCCTGTGAAGCGCTGAAATACATATCACTGGTGAAATTGCTGGCTGTCAGCGGCGCTTTCGCCCAGCTGATAAACTCGTTGAGTGTCATGCGGGAATCTGTCTTTGTTGCTACGCCGTAAACGTGCATATCTGTGACTTTACCAGTGACCGTGTACGGCTTGCCAGAACTGCCGGGATTGGTTTTGGAATGGTCTGCACAATACGCGCGAATCGTCGTGCCGTCGCTGGCTTTCGTGTACATCGGCCACACACTGCGCGGCGAGTTATTCTGGCGGAACCATGCCTTTTGTGTTCCGGAATCCCAGATGTTATAGTTTTCACCGACCTTGATTTCGATAGCGGATGCTTTGTTGTCCTCATCCGCTGCTCCCGCAATCGGTACGATTGCCATGCTCGACAGTATCGTTGCGGCTGAAAACGCAGCAGCTATCATGCGTTTTGCAATATTTTTCATATTCTCACCTGTTTCTTTGAAAAATAAAACGAGAGGTCATGTGTACATGATCTCTCGTTGGTTTGATTCAAACGTTTCGCTTAAAAATAGCCGAATGTCTGAACCGCATATATTTGATTGTACTCGTTTCGACCGATTGCTATACCGACTGCATTGACTTCCTCACTAATGATCCATGCACGGTGCGGTTCCGATGTCATAAAAGTATGCATCATCGTCTGCGGTGTCGAAGCTACTGTGCCGCTGAGAATGTTCTCGGCCATGTAGTTCTCCGGACGGATGCCCACATCTTCCATCAACTCCGCTTTTGTTTTTTCGTCTGAACGCTCGTGGGAAAACGATACCATGATCTCCCGCAGACGAACCTGTGCCATTTCATTCAATGCAGCGTTTTCCTGCACCGGAGACAGACCAGCACTTTCTCGCTCCGCATTGATAAGTGCAATCATGTCATCTTCCTGTGCGCCGAAATCTTCTTCGGCTGCCGGTTCGTCATAAACGATTTCCGGTGATGTCGGCGGCATTTCACCGACCTGCATGAGCGTGTTTCCTACGATAATGCAGCATAGTACAATGGTTTCGATACTCATATTATTTCCTCCATGGTGGTGCACGAGATGGGTTTTCTCTATCTCTCATAGGCTATTCTCCCTCCGCAAAGCGGTTTTTCAGAAATTCGAGAAACAAGTCCTCCAAATTCATATCTGGCGGAATACGGTGCAGGTACGGTTCAAACCGTTTGCGCGAGAAACTGATATTGCTCTTTTTCTTCTCTGTGGATGATGCTGTTGCTTGAATCCATACCTTATCCAGCTCTCCGGCCGTAATGGACGGCGGCGGACAATTTTTCTTGATATGCTTCATCATAGCAACGGATATGCGATGATTTTCTGCGTGCAATCGCTTCTGAAACAATTTCTGTGTGTCTTCATCGTAATACGAAATTGCAACACCGCACATCATATTCAGCTTACGCTCGTCTACCGCATCAAGCAGCGGTGGAATCAGATACGTCAGCCGCACAGTTTGTCGGATATCATTGACCCCAACACCGAAGAAACACGCTACTCTCTCTCGAGCTTTTAACTTGTGGTGGATTTCACCACAAGTTGCATTAACCAAATCACTGCGCTTGCCCTGCTGACGATAGGCATCCAGCAAGGCCCGATACGCCCAGCCGCGTTCGCTTGGGAGCAGATTTTGTCTTCTTTGGAGATTGGTCACGGTAGCGATCACAATTGCACGGGCATCGTCTACATACTCAATATCTGCCGATATTGAATCCATCCCCAGCATTTTGCACGCATTAACACGATTGTGCCCACTGAGAATTTCATAGCCGCCTGTCTTGCAGGGACGGATCTTAATATTCTCAATCAAACCATTCTCCGCAATATCATCAGCCAGCATGATTAGATTTTCCTCACTGTACGGCTTGAAACCAATATTGGATGTGAAAAACGGATGCAGCTGTTCAAGCGGAATTTTAGCCGTGCTGCGCGTTTTCGATGATGCTGCCGATATTGTGCCAAACAGGCTCTCGAACGCTTCGTCAACGGTTTGGTCTGCATTGCTTGGCGGTGCAGATAACTTTGCACTGCGTTCTTTCAGCGCAGTAGCCAATGCCGATTTAGCCATCCTGCATAACCTCCTCTGAAACTGCCTGATAAGACTGTGCCGCAGCATTTCTCGGTGCGTATTCCAACAGACTTTTCCCGACAGCCGGATGCTCCGCTACCTTGATGGAGTAGTCAATGGGTTCAGTGAAGATGTGCATTTGCTTTCCGTAGCGTTCCATCACATTCTGCCGTGAAATCTGATTGAGAACCGTGCGCTGCATAAACATCGTGAGCAGAATATCCACCTGCTTGAGCTTTGGATTGAGCGACTGCTGCACCTTACGGATAATCTCAATCGTGTCGTTCAGCCCTGCCGTATCCAGAAAATGTGCCTGTGTCGGAATGATGACACGATTCGATGCGACCAGTGCGTTAAGCATCTGCAAGTCCAAATGCGGACTGCAATCTATGAGTATGTAATCATATCGCTCTTTGACCTGTTCGACGATTGCAGACAGAACTCTTTCCGGTGCAATGCTGCCATCATCCAGAGGGAACATTGCTCTGGTGTTCTGCATACTGACCAGCCTTGACAGAATACCAGCCAGCTTGTTGTTTGCCGGAAGCAAGTGCAAATTTTCCGTCTTTTGCAAAGTTGCCTGACCGATTGCCTCATCAAGCTGTTCCGGCATATCAATGGCTTGAAACATGAGATTGGCCAGTGTCATAGAAAGCACCTGTGGTTCATATCCCATAGCGAGTGTCAGACTCCCCTGCTGGTCGTTATCAATGAGCAGCACTCGTTTGCCTGCCTGCGCCAGTGCAGCACCGATATTGTAAGTGCTGGTGGTCTTTCCTGTACCGCCTTTTCCGCAGCAAAAACTGATTACCATTTGTTTGACCTCCTTTGCGTCTTGTTCTTGTGTGAGTTACTATAACAGCCCTTTTGAGGCTTGTCAAAGGTTATTTTTAAACCGAAATGTTGTTAAAATTATTTCTCTGCATTTGGTTGCAACTTTCTTCTTTTCTTACCTAATCAAGCGTGTTTCCACAATTATTTGTTGAAAAAAAGTTTTGTCGCTACAAGTTTTATTTACCGTATTATGTATCTTTCAGTAAATTTTTAACTTTATTATTTTTTCTCTCTCCTGCTTTCTCGGCTAGTGCTGCCGAGCCTGCCAATACAAAGAAAACCGCCTGATCGAACAGACGGTTTTCTTTGCAGTATATGGATCATCATTCCATGCTGTTTATGCACACGAATGTATTTTATACAAAAAGAGATCAACATGATTTTACTCACATTGATCTCTTTCGATTGCCTTATTTAATTCATGCTGTGCAACAACGATCAAGCTCAAAAGTTCTGATTTTCAGAGTGTGTCATCGGTGTGTCAGCACAAGATTTTTAGTCTTATTAAAAGGCGTTTATCGCGTTTTTTTCGCGTGATACTGAATAATTACGAATTATTCCCTGGGTATCAATACATACCGCCCATATCCGGGGCAGCCGGAGCAGCCGGAACCGGCTCCTTCTTATCAGCAACAAGGCTCTCGGTGGTCAGGACCATGGAGGCAACGGAAGCTGCATTCTGGAGTGCGGAACGGTTTACCTTGGTCGGGTCAACGATGCCGTTCGCGATCATGTCGCCGTAGGTTTCGGTTGCAGCATCAAAGCCATAGCCGACCTTGTCAGCGTGCTTAACCTTATCGACAACGATAGCGCCCTCGATGCCGGCATTGGCAGCGATCTGCTTCATCGGTGCTTCCAGACCGCGTGCAACGATCTGCATACCGGTCTTTTCGTCACCGGTTGCCTCGGCAGCCAGAGCCTCAACAGCCGCGATAGCGTTTACATACGCAACGCCGCCGCCTGCTACGATGCCTTCCTCAACAGCTGCGCGGGTAGCGTTCAGTGCATCCTCGATGCGGAGCTTCTGCTCCTTCATCTCGGTCTCGGTTGCAGCGCCGACCTTGATGACAGCTACGCCGCCGGCCAGCTTGGCCAGACGCTCCTGCAGCTTCTCACGGTCGAAATCGGAGGTGGTGCGCTCGATCGCGCCGCGGATCTCAGCAACGCGGTTTGCGATAGCCTGCTTGTCGCCTGCACCGTCAACGATGGTGGTGCTCTCCTTGGTTACCTTGATCTGACGGGCAGAACCCAGCATATCCATGGTAGCATCCTTGAGCTCGATACCAACCTCTTCGGAGATTACGGTACCGCCGGTCAGGATAGCGATGTCGCGCAGCATATCCTTGCGGCGATCACCAAAGCCCGGAGCCTTGACAGCTACGCAGGTAAAGGTGCCGCGCAGACGGTTTACGATCAGGGTGGACAGTGCCTCGCCCTCAACGTCCTCCGCGATGAGCAGCAGCTTCTTGCCGGCCTTTACGACCTGCTCGAGGATCGGCAGCAGCTCCTGAATGTTGGCCAGCTTCTTGTCGGTGATAAGAACCAGCGCATCATCCAGATTTGCTTCCATCTTCTCGGTGTCGGTGCACATATACGGAGTGATATAGCCGCGGTCGAACTGCATACCCTCAACAACCTCGGAGTAGGTTTCAGCAGTCTTGGACTCCTCAACGGTGATAACGCCGTCGGTGGATACCTTTTCCATAGCCTCTGCGATCAGGGTGCCGATCTCGTCAGAGCCGGAGGAGATCGCGCCTACGCGGGCAATGTCGCCCGTGCCGTCAACCTTCTTGGAGTTCTCAGCGATCGCTGCAACAGCAGCCTTGACAGCCTTGGAGATACCGCGGCGCATTACCATCGGGTTTGCACCTGCTGCCACGTTCTTCAGGCCCTCGCGAACGAATGCCTGCGCCAGAACGGTAGCGGTGGTGGTGCCGTCACCAGCGATGTCGTTGGTCTTGGTGGCAACTTCCTTAACGAGCTGTGCGCCCATGTTCTCGAAAGCGTCGTCGAGCTCGATCTCCTTGGCGATGGTAACACCGTCGTTGGTGATCAGCGGGCCGCCGTACTTCTTATCGAGCACAACGTTGCGGCCCTTAGGACCGATGGTTACCTTAACGGTATCAGCGAGCTGATCGATGCCGCGCTGGAGAGCCTTGCGTGCATCCTCGCCGTAAATAAGCTGCTTAGCCATGATGAATTACCTCCTGAAAATTACTCTACGATTGCCAGAATGTCGCTCTGACGAACGATGATATACTTCTCGCCGTCCAGCTTAACCTCGGTGCCGGTGTACTTGCCGGTGATGACCTTCTGGCCCTTCTGAACTTCCATCTTGATTTCCTTGCCGTCTACAACACCGCCCGGGCCTACTTCGATAATTTCAGCAACCTGCGGCTTCTCCTGTGCGGATGCGGTAAGAATGATGCCGCTTGCGGTGGTTTCCTCCGCCTCGACCATCTTGATGACAACGCGGTCGCAAAGGGGCTTGAGCTTCATAATGGATTCCTCCTATGAAAAATAAGATTTAGCAATGTTAAGGGTTAGCACTCAAATTACCCGAGTGCTAACTTCGTGTATTATCTTACACCAAGGCGCCCCAATATGCAAGGGGGTAACTCGGAAAAATCACGAAAATTTTTTGAATTATTTATGAACAATGCTCAGTCACTGCTCAGTGTTTTGTGAACTTGTTAGCAGACGGGCGTTCGGAGTGCTTATCCGCGGGTCTGCCCTGCTCGGACGGGTTCTTAAAATACATATGCAGCTCGCACTTTATCATGCCGTTGTACAGCTTGCGGCGCTTATCCGCCTTGCGGCCGTAGCAGCGCTCGAACAGCGGGTCCGAGCTGAGCAGATACTGCTTCATCGGGCTGTTTTTCGTGGCTCTGCCGAGGTCGGCGTACAGCTTTTCGGCCTGCTGGAGATCGAGCAGGCGCTCACCGTACGGCGGATTGGCAAACAGCACGCCTGCCGCGCTGTAATCGCGCTTAGCTGCATCCGCACGCTCGAAGAACACCGTGTTGGCTACGCCCGCCTTGCGCGCGTTCTCGATGGAGAGCTGCACGCACTCCGGGTCAATGTCGCTGCCGACGATGTTGAATTTCGCATCCGGCTGGGCAAGGTCGAGCGCACTCTCGCGTGCCTGCTGCCAGACAGACCTGTCAAAGCAGCTCCATTTCTCGGCATCAAAACGGCGCAGCAGACCGGGCGCACGGCGCTGGGCGATCATGGCCGCCTCGATGGCGATCGTGCCCGAGCCGCAGAACGGGTCAAGGAACGGGTCGCGGCCGCGCCAGCGTGCCAGCTTCACCATCGCCGCCGCAAGGGTTTCACGGAGCGGTGCGGCGTTGCTGTTCGCGCGGTAGCCGCGCTTGTGCAGACCCGCGCCCGAGGTATCGAGGTACAGCTCGGCTACATCGTGCATGATGGCGAACTGGATCTGGTACTTCTCCCCGATCTCGTCGAACCAGGTCTGGCCGTATTGCGCGCCCAGACGGGATACGACCGCCTTTTTGATGATCTTCTGACAGTCCGGGATGGAGTGCAGCGCGGAGTCGAGGCTGTGGCCCTTGACCGGGAACGCACCGTCCGCCGGGATGAACTGTTCCCACGGGAGCGCCTTGACGCCCTCGAACAACTGGTCGAATGTCTTTGCCTTGAATGTGCCGATGCGGATGAGCACGCGCTCAGCGCAGCGCAGGTTCAGGTTCGCCCACGCGAGTGTATTCTCGTCGCCGGTGAACAGCACACGGCCGTTTTCCGCGTGAACATCGGTCAGCCTGCCGCCGAAGCGCAGTTCGTCCGCGACGATGCCCTCCAGCCCGAATAAAGTCGGGCAGCATAAGGTGAGTTGCATATGTTTTTCCTCCAAAAAGGCTCCCGCCGTCAGAGCAGGAGCCGAAATTCCTTTTTTAACGTTTTTATTGTATCGGTTTTCGATGGTTTTGTCAAGATTTCGAACAAAGCAGGCGGATTTTGATTTGCGAAGCCGCTCTCCGGCGCACACGAGGCGTGTGCGCGCTGCGCCCTTTCCGGGCGACAGCCCATTTTCCTGCACCCGTTCTCCGGTGCAACCGAGTTGCGGAGCAATACGCCGTTTCCGGGCTGGGATTTCGCCGCTTGCGAGCGGCGGGAACGTTGCGCCGCCCCGGCGCTGGGGCAAAAAGGGAGGGACACCTACGGTTTCCCTCCCTCTTTGAACTCCTACCTTTCCCTCAGCAGCCTCGCGAACGAGCCTTGCGGCTCTACTTCGTAAGTAACTCGCATATAGGAACGGGTATCGGCTCCCGTTTTCCGCGCTGTCGCGGCGTGTTCGCGGCAGATTGCACTGGTTTTGCGTAAATACTGCCGCAGAGCTCTAACGGCTTGAGCGCAGCCGAGGGAGGAATGGTCGGCGTTAAGCCGAGCCTACGAGGTGGTAGCGGTACTGCCGTTCTCTTTTTTTCGGTCCCGAGCAGAAATAGGAACGGCGCAGCCGTTCCGTGCGCCGACTTAGGAACAAAGGGAAAGTTGGAGTCCCAAGAGGATAGCACTCATTAAATCCGCGCACGGCGCGGGAATAAGGTTTAGCAGCCTACGGGCAAAACCGTAGGTTGTCTATCCTTTTAGCCCCGCGCGGGAGCGCCAATCCCGCATCACCACAAGAACAGCGGCAGCACCACCGGCTTCTCCACCCGATGTGCGAGATACCGCCCGAGCCTTACGCCGAACAGCCGCAGCACCAGCAGATACAGCACGAGCGAACTCAGCAGCGCCGCCGCGGCCGCCGTCACGGTGCTGCCGAACCGCCCCGCGAACGTCTGCGCGAAAAACCGCGTCCACAGGAAAACCGCCGCGCCGCACAACACCGGCACGCCGAACCGCCGGAACGGTTTCAGCCGGAACGCCGTCCGCCGGTGCAGGATGCACAGGTTGACCGCCGCCGCACCCAGTCCGGTCAGCAGCATGGCCAGCAGGTAGCCGTAAATGCCGAGTGTCGGCCTCGCGCACCAGCGGTACAGCAGCGCCAGCTGGCACAGCTCCGCACCGATGGCTGTTGCCACGTTCCACCGCTGCAAACCGAGCGCATTGAGCAGGCTGCCCGTTGCCATCTGGTAGTACGCCGCTATGGCCGCTGCGCCGAGCAGTGCGGCGTAGTCCGCAGTGAGCGGCTGACCGAAGAACAGCTCGCTCAGGCGCGGCGCGAGCGGCACGAGCACCGCCGTGGCCGGTATGCCGATGAAGCCCACCGTCGTGACGGCCCGCCCGGTCAGCACGCGCACGCGGGCGTGTTCGCGGACGGCCTGCGCCGCTGTGACAGCGGGCAGCAGCGCCGTACACACCGAGCTGATGAACGCCGCCGGGAACAGCAGCAGCGGCATCGCCATGCCCGAGATGACACCCAGCGCGGAGAGCGCCTGCTCGTAGCTCAGACCCGCCGCCATGAGCCGCTGCGGCAGCAGCACCGCGCCCGCCGAGCCGAGCATATTCCCGATCAGCGCCGAGGCGGACAGCGGCGCGGCAATGCCGAAAAATGAACCGGCAAGTGCCCTGTCAGGCCGCGTAAGACGGATATGCCGCATATTCCGGCAGAACAGCCGCGTGAGAAACAGCGCGCTGAAGATCTCGCTGCAAACCATGCCCGCAAAGATGAGCATGGCGATCTTCCCGTAGTCCGTGCCGCCGTACTCGTATAACAGAAAGCTGACCGCGAGGATGCGGACGAGCTGCTCACCGACCTCGGCGCAGGCCGTGTACTGCACCTGCTCGAGCCCGATAAACAGCGACTTGAAGATGTTCTCCACGCCGGTGAGCGCCAGACACAGCAGCATATACGGGAACGCGCGGGCGCAGCGCCCGTCACCGAGCAGCGTTTCCGCGATGCCGCTGCCGCACAGCAGCACCACCGCCGCGCATCCGGCCGCCAGCACGAAAAACGCACGGAACGCCAGCCGCAGCACCGCGCCCAGCCGTCCGCTCTCGCCGCGCGCCTCGCACGCCGCGCTCAGCCGCGAACACGCAGTCGTCACACCGGACAGGCAGCCGGCATTCAGCACCAGATACACCGAGTTGACCAGCCGGTACACGCCGAGGCCCTCCGCGCCCGCAAAGCGGCTGAGCACCACGCGGTAAACAAAGCCGAGCACCTGCAAAAGCACGTTGCCGCAGGCAAGGATGCCCGCCGCATATAGAATTGTTCCCTTTTTGATGTGCACGGCGGCAACTCCTTAAATTCAAAGTGGAGAGTGAGGAGTGGAGAGTGGAGATGATGCGGCGCTTCGTGTCCTATGCAATCATCGCGCTTTGCGCGATACCGCATCTTCACTCTCAGCTCTCCACTCTTCACTCTTCACTTTCCAAATCCTATGCCCAAGCGCCGCCTGTTATGCTTGCTTTTCCCTGCCGGATTCGGTATGATTAAGGTAAGGACAGACCATCGGCAAAATGGCAGGAGGAGATTCTATGACAAAACGGAAAAAGCGGTTTCTCTGTGCAGTTCTGGCGCTCGGCATGACGGTTTTGTCCGCCGGTGCGACCAACTGGGGATTATGGTACGGCAACGGCGTACACCAGCCGCCGAACGGCGAGGACACGGTGCAGACACTCGCGCAGTACGGCGCGTATTACATGGGCAGTGCGAGTGAAAAGACCCTCTATCTCACCTTTGACTGCGGCTACGAGAACGGCAACACAGCCAAGATCCTCGACACACTCAAAAAGCAGCACGTTCCCGGCGCGTTCTTCGTGGTGGGACATTATCTGGAGGCCGCGCCCGCGCTCGTGAAGCGCATGGTCAGCGAGGGCCATCTGGTGGGCAACCACACGAACAATCATCCCAACATGAGCAAGGTGGGCTATGAGCGCTTCACCGCCGAGCTGACCAGCCTTGCCGACCAGTACAAGGCGCTGACCGGCCGCACCATCGACCCGTTCTACCGGCCGCCGGAGGGCGCATACACCTACGACAATCTGCGCTGGGCGCAGTCGCTCGGCTACCACACTACCCTGTGGAGCGTGGCTCACGCCGACTGGGATCCGGCCAGCCAGCCCTCCCCTGCTTCGGCAAAGCAGCTCGTGCGCCAGCGCACCCACAACGGTGCCATCATCCTGCTGCACGCGGTATCCTCCACGAATGCCGCCATTCTGGACGACCTTATCACCCAGTGGAAGGCCGAGGGCTACACGTTTAAGGCGCTCTCCTCCCTGCCGGGCATCGCAAATCCAACGGTTTCCGCCATCCCGAACAACGCGGCGTTCGCGGTGGACGACACGGCGTTCACACCGACCGCGTATCTCATCGACCGCGCGAACTACGTCAAGCTGCGCGATGCAGCACAGGCGCTTGCCGGTTCGAGCAAGGCGTTCTCCATCGACTACGACGCGCAGACCGACAGCGTGGCGCTGACCTCGGGCGCGGCGTACCTCCCGCTCGGCACCGAGCTGACCGGCCCGCGCGATGCGGCCTGTGTGCAGGCGCATACCGGCTCGCAGAGGCTCACGCTCGACGGCGAGGCGCTCACACTCTCGACCTACCGCATCGACGGCGCAAACTATGTCAAGCTGCGCGAGCTGGCCGAGGCGCTCGGCTGCGGCATCGGCTACAATGCCGACACCCGCGCTGTTACGCTCCTGCCCGGCGAAGCCTGCGCCGAATGACCTCCCGCAGACCGTTCCGCTCCGCTTTTCGGCGGCGGAACGGTTTCTTTTTGCCCGATTTTATGCTATACTATATAATTGTGTAAGGCAATACCGCATAATTGAACAAGAGTGATTTGCGAGTAAATTTTGCGTACTGACGAGGCACAGTTTTGCGGTAATACTTGATGTATTACCGTGAAACTGCAACAAAGTCAGGACACAAAATTTCCGCAAAGCACCGCCGCTTTAATTGTGCGGTGTTGCCTTAAGTATAGGAATCGATACGGAGGTGAACATCATCCAACCCGTCAAGAACTTTTTCGATTTTGCCGATCCGCGCTTTTTCTCCGTGCTGGCGCGGCAGAACCGGCGCTTTTACGCGGACTGCATCGTTGAGCTGTACCGCTATGTGACCCTGATGACCTCGTTCTGCTCACAGGAGGATGCCATCACGGTGCTGGCGGCGGTCGAGAGCCGCTACAACGGCCGACTGGAGCAGGAGGATCTGCTCTCCGACCTCGAGCCCGCCGAGGCGGAGCAGCTGCGCGAGCCGCTGCTCGAATCGAGTGGTGTGCCTACGCCGCGCTACGTCTACCGCAGACTCAAGGCCTGCGGCTGGATCGAGGAGGTGTACAGCAGCCGCCGTCGGCAGCTGACCGTGTTCTTCACCACCGTGGGCGACAGCATCGCCGCGCGTATGCTGGACACCGTCAGCCGCGCGGACAAGGTCGCGCTCGGCGGCTATGTACGCAACATCATCTCCGACCTTGAGGCCGTCAAGACCGCCGCGCATCCGTATTCGGACGGGCTCCGGCTTGCGATGGAGGCCGCGCAGAACCTGATGCGCGACTTCCGCAGTGTCATCACCGAGATCAGCAGCGATATTGAGGCGCTCACCCGCACCTCGCAGGACACCGATGCAGGCGTGCAGACGTTCATGCAGTTCAACGCCAAGTACGCGCACGGCGTGCTCTCCCGCGTGCAGCAGGACGAGTATATGTCCCCGGCCGATATGGCGCGCATCGCCATCCTGCTCGACGACATCCTCGACTCCGCCGAGCAGGAGGACGAGGGCTTTTTCCACCGTCTGACCGACAACGTGCAGGACAGCTACGGCCTCGCCGAGGACGATGCCGCACAGGTCGTGCGTACCACCATCGACGCCATCCGGCGCATCCTGCTCGAGGAATATGACGAGCTGGTTTCCGAGCTGGCGGGCGGCGAGGCGGATTTCCTCGAGCGCGCCCAGCGCGTGGTCATCTCCCAGCTGGGCGACCGCTCGTTCGCGGCCAAGCTGCTGTACTGCTTCTCCGTGCTGCGCGTGCAGCTGGACAGCGAAGCAGCTTCTCCGGCCTTTGCGGCGCTCGCGGACGGCATCGGCCTGCCCGATGTGGCCTCGCTCGAGAGCGATTCACTCTACCGGCCCAAATCCGCGCCGCGCCCGGTTTCCGCCGCATACGACACCGTGGAGGACATCGACCTTGACGCACTGCGCGCGCACGAGCGCGAACACACGCTCACCCGCCCGTTCTCCATCCGCAAGGCAAATGAGTTTGCCGACAGGCTGCTCGACGGCCGCGACGAAGCGCTGTCCTCCGAGATCGACCTGTCCACGCTCGACGGACGGCGGCAGTATGTCAATCTGTATCTCTGTCAGGACACCGGCGACCAGTTCCGCTACCGCATCGAAACCGTTGCGGACAGCGCCGGAGAACCGGTCTATCTGACCGCCGGCGGGCAGAAACGCCCGCTTTACCGCATCAAAAGGAGGAAACCCCGTGTTTGACCGTGACGAAATGACCGACGAGGAAACGCGCCGCGCCAGCGAGCTCATGCAGCGGCTGTTCGCTGAAAAGTGCATCGTGCCGATGAAGGATGCCGCCTCCAAGGCCGATTTCGAATTTATCTGCCGCCACCGCGCCTATTTTGAAGAGCTCATGGCGCGCTGCGGCTTCGAGCTTTACATCGTTTCCGCGCAGGGAAAGGAGGTCGCGGGCTTCCGCGCGCTGTCCCCGCGCAACCGGATGCGGCTGAAGAAGAAAATGTCGCTCACCATCCTCTATCTGCGCTACCGCTACGAGGAGGCCGCCGCCTCGGTTTCCCGGGCGCTGGCCGGTGAGCAGGAGGTGACGGTTTCGGTCAGCGAACTGCTCGGCGATGTCATCGCGGACAAGAAATCCGGCTACGCGCTGCACTTCGAGCGTGACATCCTGGCGATCCTGCGCCAGCTCGAGCAGTACAATCTCATCGAGCTGCGCCTGCCGCGCGGCGGCGGCCCGGACGAGCAGACCATCCGCATCCTGCCGAGCATCCGCACCGTGCTCGAGCGCGGCACGGTCGAAACGCTGAGCGAACTGCTCCGGACCTACTACAACGAAACCTCCAAGCGGCAGCAGCTCGATGCAGACGAAACGGAGGACGAAGCATGAAACTGAACGCGCAAAACCCGAAGGCCATCGTCATCTCGCACCTGCATCTGGTCGGCTGGCACTGGCTGAGCGACAGCCGCACGCTGCCCATCGACGGCTCGGTGTTCATCACCGGCAAGAACGGCGCGGGCAAGTCCACCGTGCTCGATGCGTTCCGTCTGCTGTTCCTTTTGCAGACCAAGTGGCAGAAAAAGGGCAAAAAGGTGCGCCCGGTCGAGTCGTTCGTGCGCGGCACCATCAACGAGAGCGCCGCAGACGGCCCGAGCTGCAAGCGCCCGGACAAGGCCACGACCCACGTTGCCGCCGAGCTGCACGACCTCGCGGAGAACCGGTACATCGTCATCGGCGTGTGCGCGCAGATGGAGCCGATGGACGACCGCGCCGAGGTCAAATGGTGGTACGCCGAGGAGCACCGCCTCGCGGATTTCCCGCTGCTGCGCGAGGAGAACGGAAAACAGCTCGTGCTCCCGCTCGAGGACATCCTCGCCCAGCCGAACGGCGAAGCCATCACGGTATGCCGCACCGCCACCGAGGCCAAAAAGAAATGGAGCGTGCTGTTCGGCCTGACCGACAACTACGTCGGCGATGACAAGGCGTTCGCTGAGTGGGTCAAGATCGAAACCGCCGGCATCTCCATCGACGGCAAGGAAAATGTCGGCGATATTGACCGGTTCATCAAGGATTTCGTGCTCCAGCGCAACCCGGAGAAGATCAAACAGCAGCAGCAGGAAACCGAGGCGTTCCGCGACCATTACAGCCGCTTTGCCGAAACCCGCAAGGTGCTCGAGGCCCGTCAGGCCGAGGCCGCTGTGCTCGATGCGCTGCGGCAGCTGGATGAGCAGTACCGGCAGGCCGACCGCGAGGAGGCGCAGCTGCACATCGCCGCAGCGCTGGCCGAGCGCGACCGTTTGGAGGCTGACCTGCACCGCGAGGAGCAGGCCCGCGATGAGGCCGCGCGGCAGACCGGCCGCCTTGAGGAGCAGCTTGCCGCCGCAAGCCGCGACCACGACACCTACACGCAGGCCATCCTGCGGCTGCGCGACAGCGATGAAGTCCGTGCGCTCGAGGGTCTGCGCGGCCGCAAACAGGAGGTTTCCGCTGCGCTCGACCGCGCAAAGGCCGCCGCGCACGATCTGTACAAAAATGTCGATTCGTGCGTGCGCCCGCTCGCGAACGATATGCGCGAGGTATTCGGCACACCGCTGGTCGATGCCGCGTTCCTCACCGCGTTCGGTGCGCCGGAAGATGCCTCGGCGGCGCTCGCACCCGCGCTGCGCCGTCTGCACAGCGACCTCGAGCAGGCGCTCCCGCAGCTGCGCGACCGGCAGAATCAGCTCACCGCCGCCCGCCGCGACATCGAAAAGGAATGGAAGAGCGTTGCCGCCTCCATCCGCACGCTGGAAAAGGGCACGACCTCGGTGGACGAGGCCGGACGGCAGGCCGCACAGGTGCAGAGCGCCATCGCGGAGCAGTTCCGCGCGGAGGGCATCACGGACACGCCCATGCTGCTGTGCGACCTGATGGACTACCGCGATGAATCGTGGGCCGAGGCCGCCGAGGCATACATGGGCCCGTATCGCTATGCGGTGTTCGTGCTGCCGCAGAACTATCTGCGCGCCGCGCAGATTTACAAGGAGCTCTGCCGCGCCGACCGAAAGCTGTTCGGCGTTACGCTCGTGGACACCTCCGCGCTCCCGATGGACGGCGGCACCGCGCCCGACACCCTCCCGACGGTGTTCGACATCGAAAATCCCTATGCCCTCGCCTATGTGCGCTATTCCTACGGCAATGTAACGCTCGTGGACGATGCCGCCGCCATCTCCCGGCAGGCAGGCACGTTCCTTTCGCGCGATGGGATGCGGTACAGCCGGTTCAGCCTCCAGCGGATGCGCCCGGTGCAGCACAAGGTCATCGGCAAGGCCGCCCGTCAGCAGATGCTGCACGAGTTCCGCGCCCGCCAGAACGAGCTCAATACGTCCCTGCTCGACACCAAGAGTGCCGAGGCCCGCTGTCAGTCCATCCTCAATCGCATGGACAGCAGCCGCTATCATGCATTCCGGCTGCACGCCGAGGAGCAGCTGCTCACCGGGGCGCAGACCGCCGCGCTCCGGCAGGAGCTGAACGCCGTCACCCGCGAGATCACCGATTTCAAGGGCAGCACGGCCTTGCAGAACATGGCCGAGCTCGAGGAAAAGCAGCGCCTGTGCCGCGAGAGCCGTCAGTCGCTCGAGAACGACATGGTGGCCGCCCGCGCACAGACCCAGCGCCACGAGGAGGAGGCCGCCCGCATCATGCAGGCGCAGACCGCGAACGATGCCGTGCTCGCTGACCTCGCGGCGCAGGATGCCACCGCCTACAACGGCGCGGTGCAGTTCTGGCAGGAGCTGCAATCCGGCACCCGCAAGGGCTTCAAAACACTCACGCAGGAGTTCGAGCAGCGCATCAGCGACATCGGCCGCGACAAGGTGCTCCTGAACGAGCGCATGGCCTCCCGTCAGCGTGACTTCTGCGGCAGGGCCGCCGCCGATTATGACACGAACGGCGCAGCCTCCATGCCCGTTTACCTGAATATCGCGCAGAACTACGCGGTGGCCATCCTCGCGAAGCTGCAGGCACAGTGCTCGGAGAATGAAAAGACTGCCTACGAGTATTTCGAGCGCTCGGTGCTCTCCACTCCGAAAAAGGAGTACGATGCTGCCGCCGCAACGCTCAAAAAGATCAACGGCATCCTGAAAAAGCTGCCGTTCGAGGATATGGTATACTCGTTCGCGCCGCCGCAGCCCGCACCCGGCTATGAGGACTACTTCGAGATGCTGTTCTCCGCGGAGAACGAGGCCCGCACCGACCAGACCTCGCTGCTCGGCAATGCCTTTGACGAAAAGTACGGCGACACGCGCCGCCGCCTGTTCGACGAGCTCATCGCCGCCGACAGCATCGAGAACTGCCCGCTGCTCAACTATCTCACCTACTGCCGGTTCGATATGCAGTATTCGTCCACGGTCGATCCCGCGCTGCGCGGCTCGGTCGGCAAACGCGGCGCGGACGGCTCGACCTCGGAGGCCGATGTGCCGTGCTATATCGCGCTCGCGGCCGCGCTCGTGCAGAAGTGGAACCGCGACAACCGCAGCTCGGTGGACATCACCAATCCGCACGCGCTCAAGATGATGATGGTGGACGAGGCGTTCTTCTCGATGGACGTTCAGCGCACCAAGGCCATCATCCGCTTCATTCAGGACAGCCTCGGCATCCAGATCTTCTGCGCCGCGCCGCCGGACAAGTACGGCTCGATCGGCTACCTGATGGACGGCGTCATCCGCATGACGAACAACAGCGTCACCCATCAGCGCATGATGGAATACCTGCCCATCTCGGAGTACGAGGACCTCTATGACGAGGACGGCGATGCAAAAAGTATTTGAAATCCTGTGCTTTTAGTGATAGAATTGTTAGGTTACCCATCAACCACCTCTGGAAAGGAAGTCTATGACATTCTATCAGGAATTACAGGCCAATCAGGCCGGTTCGAAGAAGATCATCCGCGAAAGCGGCTCTGCGCGGGAGAAATGCTATCACACCGCCGTGTATCTGACAAAAATCGCGATAACCGTTGCGTTCTGCTTTCTCTTTGTATCGCTGTACAGCCTCGGCTTCGGCGCGGACAACAGCATTGTCGGCGTGGTCGTGCTGCTGTACCTGCTCGTGTTCCGCAGCGCGCATCTGTGCATCCGCACGGGACAGTCCACACTGCTGCTGGCCGGGTTCTTCGGCATCATGGCGGTCGGGCCGCACGCCGCGAATCTGGCCGGGCCGGTCGGCGGACTGTTCATCAATGCGGCCGCTATCGCGCTGCTCATCCTGTTCGGCTGCCACGAGCCGCGTATGTTCAACCAGTCCACGCTCGTGCTCGGCTATCTGCTGCTGTACGGCTACGATGTGAGCGGCGCCGCCTATCGGATGCGCCTTGCCGGACTGGCGCTCGGCGCGCTGCTGGTCTGCGCCGTGTTCTACCGCAATCACCACGGCAAAGCCTACGAGCTGGCTGCGGGCGATATTCTCCCCGCGTTTGACCTGCGCCATCCGCGCTCCAGATGGCAGCTGTGCCAGATCCTCTGCGTACCGCTCGTGCTGTTCCTCGCGGAGCTTTCCGGAATGCCGCGCGCCATGTGGGCGGGCATCGCCGCGATGAGCGCCATCCTCCCCGCGATGGAGGATATGCGCTATCGGGTGCGCTGGCGCATCGCCGGCAATATCGCGGGCGCGTGCTGCTTTCTGGCGCTGTATTTTCTGCTCCCATCCTCCATTTACGCCTATATCGGCGTGATCGGCGGCATCGGTGTCGGTTTTTCCGCGAAATACGGCTGGCAGGCGGTGTTCAACACGTTCGGTGCGCTCGCCATCGCCACCAGCGCTTACGGACTGAAGAGCGCGGTCGGTCTGCGCGTGGCGCAGAATGTGTTCGGCGTGGTATTCGCGCTGCTGTTCTGCCTGCTCTTCCACCGCATTCTGGCCCGCTGGGACAAAACCGCAGACTAAAAAAGCTGTTCAGCCGTTCTGTGTATCCGCAGAGCGGCTGTTTCTTTTTACGGATACTGTAAACCATTTTCGTAAAACAGGTTGACAATACTCGGTTTTTGTGGTTTAATGCAAGAAGCAAACCAACGAGGAGGAACTCCCAAATGAGTGACATTTCCAGCAAAGCTGCACCGCGCAGCCGTTTTTCCGTGCGCGAGATCTGCTATTCCGGCCTGTTCGCGGCGGTCATCGCCGTGATGGCGCAGCTGTCCATCCCCATGCCCGGCGAAGTGCCCATGACCATGCAGACGTTCGCCATCTCGCTGGCGGCCGTTGTGCTCGGTGCAAAGCTGTCCACCGTGTCCAGTGTCATCTATCTGCTGCTCGGCGCGGTCGGTCTGCCTGTGCTTGCGAACTTTTCCGGCGGCTTTGACAAGTTTATCGGCCCGACCGGCGGCTTTCTCATCTCGTTCCCGCTGATGGCGTTCATCATCGGCTGGGGCGCTGACCACCGCCATGCATTCCGCGGCCTGTATGTGCTGGCGCTCATCGTCGGCACGGCAGTCAACTATGTAGTCGGCACGGCGATGTACTGCGCGCTGCTGCACACGCCCCTTGCGGTCGGCTTTGCCGCGTGCGTAGTGCCGTTCATCCCGACGGCCATCATCAAGGCCATCCTCGCGACCGTCATCGGCTTTCCGCTTCGCAAGCGCATCCCGGGGCTCAAGGCATGATCCGACTGCGCCCGCACCATCTGCTGTGCACGCAGGGCTACTCCGGCAAGGGATACAGCACGGATTTCGTGGACAACATGAACGCGGTCGTGCATCGGCTGCGCCATGTGCCCGGTGAGAAAATCCAGCTCACATTCGGCCCGGATTCTCTCTGCGCGTGCTGTCCGCACAATACGGACGGCTTATGCGGCACACAGGACAAGGTATCCCGCTTCGACCGCAAGACCGTGCAGTATTTCGGCCTGAAAGAAGGCGAATACGTCTATCAGGAGCTCATTTCTGCCATCGATGCCCGCATGACACCCGCCATGCTCGCGGACATCTGCGAGGGCTGCTCGTGGTACGCCGTCAGCGCGTGCCGCCGGAATATCTGCGGAGAATGAGAAAAAGCGCACTGCAAAGTGCGCTTTTTTCTCGCCGAACGGCTCTGCCGGAATACTGCACGATTTCTGCCGCTTTATTTTGGAGATTCTTCCAAATTTCTATGCACGGCATTGACAAACACCTAAAAGGTGATTATACTTGTCGCATAACATTCACCCAACAGGTGAATGTGCTTGGAGGGGATACCCGATGAAGCGATTCAAGCTGTCCAACTCGGAGGAACTCGTGATGGAGGCGCTGTGGCGCGAGGCCGTGCCGCTCACCACGCTCCGGCTGGCGGAGGCCATCACGGATGCGAGCTGGAACACCAACTACATCGACAAGGTGCTCGGCCAGCTGGTCAAAAAGGGCATGGTCAAGGTCAGCGGCGTGCAGCAGAACGGCCGCTATCAATCCCGGCAGTTCGTGCCGTGCTACACCAAGGACGAATTTCTCGCCAATATGCTCGAGGAACAGGGCGTGAACAACGCGCTCTTTGCCCGCATCGCGGTGGCGCTGTTCAAAAAGGATGCCAAAAAGCGTACCGCCGAGCAGGATGAACGGCTCATCGCCGAGCTGGAGAAGATGGTCGATCAGTACGAGGCCGATATACAGGAAAAGGATGACGAACCGTAATGCAGATCTCACTGTTCTCCTTTTTGTCCGCGCTGGGCTGGAGCAGCCTGCTCATCGCCGGGCTGTACCTGCTGCGCCGGACACGATTCCGGCAGTATTTCGGCGTGCTGACGATGGTGCTGCTGTACCTGTTCTGCGGTGCGCGGCTGCTGCTGCCGCTCGAATTTCCGCACACGCTGATCCTGGACGACCGCGTTATCTATCCGCGTGTGTACGATCTTCTCGCCCGCGCATATGATCCGGTGGCGCATCTGCCGGTCAGCCTGCTGCTGTGCGTGCTCTGGCTGACGGGAACGCTCGTGCTGCTCGGCCGCTACACCGTGCAGTACCGCAGGGCTGTCCGCGCCGCCGCCCGCTATGCCCGTGTGTGGGACGGGCGCACCGAGGCCGCGCTGGCGCGCATCCGGCAGCAGACCGGGCGCACGATGCGGATACACGGCCGCTTCGCCGCCAATGTGGACTCGGCGTTCGGCATGGGCATCGTGCAGCGGTATATCATCCTGCCCGACCGCACCTATTCGGACGAGGAGCTGCATTACATCCTGCTGCACGAGTACACGCACTTTCTCAACCACGATACGACCATAAAGCTGCTGGTTTCGCTGTTCTGCATCATTTTCTGGTGGAATCCGGTGGTGTATCTGCTGCAGCGCGACCTGGAGCAGACACTCGAGCTCAAATGCGACCTTGCCGCTGCGCGGATGCTCAAGCCGCACGAGCGCACCGTCTATCTGCGGGCCATCCTGTCCGCCATCCGGCAGAGCACGCACGAGGAACAGCCCATGCCGCAGGCCTCGACCGCCCTGTTCCGGCCCGGCGCAGAGGATGCGCTCCGAGAGCGTTTTGCCGCCGTCACGGCCTATCCGGCGCAGCCGCACCGCCACATGGCGGGTGCCGTGCTCGTGTGCGCGTGCGCGATGCTGCTCATGTGCTCCTATGCCGTGCTGCCGCAGCCCGCATATGATCCGCCGGCCGAAAAAGGCGACAGCATCATCGATTTCGATGCGGACAGCGCGTTCATCCGGCAGGATGCCGACGGGCAATACTGGCTGTGCATCAACGGCGAGGCGCCCATGCGTATCAACGAGGTTTCCGCGCAGTTCTATCTGCAAAACCCGAGCTTTCGTGTCGTCCGTGAGGACACACCGTAATGCTCCCGCAATAAAAGGACGGCCCGCCGACAGAAACCGGCGGGCAGAGAGTACAAAGCAGACCATGGGGTCATATAGCAGAAAAGAAGCTGAAATGTGGGGTTTCAGCTTCTTTTTCGTGTGCGGGCAAAAGAAAAACCACTCATAAAGAGTGGTTTTCTGTGGTGGACATTAACGGGTTCGAACCGCTGACCTTCCGCACGTCAAGCGGATGCTCTTCCAGCTGAGCTAAATGTCCAAATCAGGGACGACGGCTGCCATCCCTGCTTGGGTGCAAAATTTACTTGGTCTTGCTGCGGCCCAGATACTCACCGGTACGGGTGTCGATCTGGATGCGCTCGCCCTGCTCGATGAAGATCGGAACCTTAACAACGGCACCGGTCTCAACGGTAGCGGGCTTGAGTACGTTGGTAGCAGTGTTGCCCTTAACGCCCGGCTCGGTCTCGGTGATCTCGAGCTCAACGAACAGCGGCGGCTCTACTGCGAATACGCTGCCCTTGTAGGACAGGACCTTGACGTTCTCGTTCTCCTTAACGAAGCGGAAGTCGTCGCCCAGAGTATCCTTGCTGATCGGAATCTGCTCATAGGTTTCGTTGTCCATGAAGTAGTACAGATCGCCCTCGTTGTAGAGGTACTGCATCTCACGGCGCTCAACGAACGCCTCCTCGAACTTTGCAGTCGGGTTAAAGGAGGTCTCGGTAACCGCACCGGTTACGACGTTCTTCATCTTAACACGAACAAAAGCAGCGCCCTTGCCCGGCTTTACGTGCTGGAACTCAATAACCTGCTGTACCTGACCGTCCATTTCAAAAGTTACGCCGTTACGAAATTCACCTGCGGTCATAATCGCTATGCCTCCAAATAGAAAAGTATTTTACAAATTTATGCGTCATTCGACTGTTCATACAAAACAGTGCTTATATAGGATACCTTATTTCCGCAGATTTTGCAAGAGGAATTTGCGATTTTTTCAAATTTTTTTGCACCGCAGAGAAAAGGGGCGCCGCGCACGCGGCACCCCTCCTGTTTTCGGGCGGTTATGTTGGGAACTCAGCAGCAGCAGTTGCCGCCGCAGCCGCAGCCGCCGCAGCCGTTGCTGTCGCCGCAGGTGCAGCCGCCGCAGCCGTTCTGACCGCAGCATACCCAGATCAGGATGATGAGGATGATGATCCACCACCACGAGTTTTCGCCCCAGAAGCCGTTAGAAGAACACATACTGTCATTTCCTCCTATCAAAGATTTCATTACATTCTATGGTAAGAGGCAGCAGATGGTTACACTGTCAGCCGATGATTTCCGCCAGCACACCGTCTCTGTGCAGTCCGGTGACCTTGACCACAGCAGGCCGGTTCTTCTCTGCCGCATCCTTTATATAGATGGGAAAGCCAAAGCGCCCGTGCGCCGCCCACAGGCCGCCTGTCGGGTGCTCGGGCAGTGCATACAGCGTGCGGCCGATAAACCGCTCCCGATAGGCGCGGCTGAGCCGTTCTGCCACGGCCTTTGCCCGCTCGGCGCGGTCGGCTTTGGTCTGCCGGTCGAGCTGACCGGGCATGGCGGCCGCCTTTGTGCCCTCGCGCACCGAATACGGGAACACATGAACGGATGCGAACGCGCACCGCTCGAGGAACGCCAGCGTCTGCTCAAACTCGTCCTCGGTTTCGCCCGGAAAGCCGACGATGAGGTCGGTCGTGACCGAGCAGTCCGGAAATGCCGCCCGCAGGCGCTCCACACAGCCGTAAAATTCCTCGGTGGTGTAGTGACGGTTCATGCGGCGCAGCACACTGTCGCAGCCGCTCTGCATGGACAGATGGAAATGCCGCGCGAGATTGTCAAAGCCGCGCAGCCGCTCACAGAACGCCTCATCCACCGCGCGCGGGTCGAGCGAGCCGAGCCGGAGCTGCACGTTCGGCTGGGCGGTCAGCAGGCGCTCCAGCAGCGCCGTGAGCGGTACGGGCGGGTCGAAGTCGCGGCCGTAGGAGGCGATCTCGATGCCGGTCAGCACGATCTCATGTACGCCCGCCTCGGCCAGCCGTGCGGTCTGCTCGAGCGCCTGCGCGAGCGGCAGCGACCGCACCCGTCCCCGCGCATACGGGATGATGCAGTAGGTGCAGAAGTTGTTGCAGCCGTCCTCCACCTTCAGCAGCGCGCGCGTGCGCCCTTTCGGAATGCCGGCGGGCAGGGACTCGAACGCATCCTCCGCGCTCTCCTGCGGCTGTACGGCCTGTCCGCGAACGGCCTGCTCGCACAGGTCGATGACCTGTGCCCTGTCCTTTGTGCCGCACACGAGGTCGATCTCGCCCGTGGCGCGGACACGCTCCGGGTCGGTCTGCGCGAAGCAGCCGCACGCCGCGATGACAGCCTCCGGATTGTCGCGCCGCAGCTTGTGGAACGCGCGGATGTTCTTATGGTCGGAAACCGAGGTGACGGTGCAGGTGTTAACGATGACGGCATCCGCATCCCGCTCGACGATCTCGTGTCCGCGCGCCTCGGCCAGCTGGCTGAGCGCCTGTGTTTCAAATAAGTTGACCTTGCAGCCCAAGGTGTAAAATGCAAATTTCAAGAGTGTACATTCCTTTGTGATGCACGGCCCGGTGCAGGGTATATATATTAAGGTTGCAGCCTTTGCAGCCTTTGCAGCCTTTCCGAATTTCCTGCACGGAGCCTGTCATTTTTTGCTGTCTAAAGCCGCGTTTTTTGCGCGTTTGACATGGTCTATTTTAACATAAAAATGCGAAAATTCAAAACAATGTTTGACAAACCTGAAATGTCATGCTATACTGTTACCGTAATGTAACTTTGGACTGTAACCATTTTGTAACTATAAGGAGTGCAGATAATGCCTACCACCAAGAAGAATAACCTTCTGGAATATAAGGGTCACCCGCTGATGCGTAAAGAAAATGTTATCTATTACGGCTCTATGAGTGATTCTCATATCATTATGATGCAGATTCTTGAATCCGGTGATTACAAGGGCCTGCCGGTTGCAAAGCGTGTTTCTGTACAGCTTCAGCAGACCAATCCCAACGTGCGTGCAAAAGAGCGTATCGTTAAAAAAACCGAGAAGGACAGCCTTTGGGCAGCGATGGATATTGCATCCATCTGGCTCGGACGAGCCCTGCACACAAAGTAAGGTCAGCGCCGTTCCGGCGGACCGAAAACGTCCTCTCCCATTTTGAAACGGAGGCTTCAATTTCATGTCTTTTTCTAAAAAGCTCGCCCGCGTGGCATTTTCCGGTGCCCTCGCGATGTCGATGCTCCTGCCGAGCTCTCTGGCTGTCTATCAGGCACAGGTAAAGGCTGATTCCCTTTATCTCCGTCAGGCGCCCGGCGGTGCAGTCATCACCTCGCTCCCGCAGGGTACCACGGTAGCGGTGCTTGAGAACAGCTCCAGCTGGTACAAGGTATCCGTAAACGGCAAGGAAGGCTACGTCAGCGGCGAGTACCTGACCGGCACCACCACGACCGACTTCGCGCTCGGCACCGGCACCGTAAAGTGCAGCTCGAGCGTAAACTTCCGCTCCGCGCCGAGCACCTCCTCCACCTCCTACGGTGAGCTGAAGAACGGCACGGCGGTAAACGTTGTCGGCATCAGCGGCGGCTGGTATAAGGTTACATACGGCGGCAAGACCGGCTACATCCATCCGGATTATCTGGCGCTCTCGAGCAGCTCCGCATCCACCGGCACCGCTGTTACCCCGAACACGAGCTCTGCCTCTTACACCGGCACAGCGGCCACGGTAAAGTGCAATTCGAGCGTGAACTTCCGCTCTGCATCCAACACCTCCTCCACCGTACTCGGTGAGCTGAAGAACGGCACGGCTGTTACCGTTGTCGGCACCGAGGGCGACTGGAGCAAGGTCACTTACGCCGGCAAGACCGGCTACATCCGCTCGGATTACCTTGCGATGACCGGCGGCACCGAGCTCAACCCGTCGAACAATGCAGCATCCTACAACGTGAGCACCCAGCGTGCGAGCGTGCTGAACTATGCGGCACAGTTCCTCGGCGTTCCGTATGTCTACGGCGGCAGCACGCCGAGCGGCTTTGACTGCTCCGGCTTCACCTCGTATGTGTTCAAGAACACGGTCGGCTCCATCCCGCGCGTTGCACAGGCGCAGTACGATGCGACCACCCGCATTTCGCTGGAAAACCTCCTGCCGGGCGATCTGGTATTCTTCGGCAGCAGCGCTTATTCCATCAGCCACGTCGGCATCTATGTCGGCAGCAATCAGTTCATCCACGCGCCGCATACCGGCGAAGTGGTCAAGTATGAATCGCTGACCGGCACCTATGCTACCCGTTTCCAGGGCGGCGGCCGCGTGATCTTCGACTAAGTTACATACCGAAGCTCCTCTCGGAAATCCGAGAGGAGCTTTTTTTATGCGTTCAGCACCACTTCCCCGTCCGTCCAGCGGACAGACCGCGGCGTGAACGACTGCGCCTCCAGCTGCTCATTCCACTGCGCGGCGAATGCATCGGAAAGCGCCTGAGCGGCCTCGTCGGGCAGCGTGAAGCCCTCCAGCTGCATTGTACGGCACGGCAGACAGAGCACGCCGTTCTCTATCGCGACGTTCCACTCGCCGTACAGGCGGCACTGTGCGGGCAGGAACAGCAGCGCGGTACGCAGCCGACCCGGCACGAGGCCGCTGTCGCTCAGCGCCTGCCGCTCGACAGCCACGGTAACGGCGACCGTGCCCTCCCGGCTGATGCTGACGGCCGTGCTGTCCAGCGGGAGCGGCACAGCCTGCGCCAGCATGGCGGCGATCTCGTCCTCGGTGATGTGAAGCTCCATCGCAGTGTCCTCCTCCGGCGCAGCGGGCGCGGTGCCGGTGTCCGCTCGGCCCAGCAGCATCCTTCCCAGCATCAGCAGGCATAAAAGCATACACACGCCCAGAATGATGGTATAAACGACGCTTTTTTGCTCCTGCATAGTTTTCCCTCCTGTTGGGATACTTTATGCGGCGGGCGACGCGGATATGCGTTTCCCGCAGGGTCGGCCATTGGCCACCCATTCTGCGCCGTAGTCACGGCAGATTGCACTGGTTTTGCGTTGCTATTGTCCCATACAACCGCAAAAACTCCTTCCTCCTAACTCCTAACTCCTAACTCCTATCTGTCAATGCTCTTCACTCCGGATAAAACGGCACGAAAAAAGCACCGCCGAAGCGGTGCTTTTCGTTTTCCTTTTAGAAGAACTTATCCTTAATGCCCAGTGCGAAGATGATGAGCACGATAACGGGCAGGATATAGCTGACATAGAAGCGGATGTTATCCTTGATCTTCATGCCGCCGCCCTCATTGGCCTCCTCCTTGAAGTTCTTCCAGCCCCAGCCGTAGCGGGAGGTGCAGAACAGCAGGTAGACCAGCGAGCCGAGCGGCAGCCAGATATTCGACACGAGGAAGTCCTCGAGGTCGAGCACATTCGAGCCGTCGCCGAACGGCTGGAAACCCGACCAGACGTTAAAGCCGAGCACGCACGGCAGCGACAGCAGGATCATCAGCACGATGTTGATGGCCGCCGTCTTTTTGCGGCTCCAGCCGGTCAGGTCCATGCAGCAGGACATGATGTTCTCGAACACGGCCAGCACGGTCGAGAACGCCGCAAATGCCATGAACACGAAGAACAGGCTTCCCCACAGACGGCCGAGCGCCATGTGGTTGAAGATGTTCGGCAGGGTGACGAAGATCAGGTTCGGGCCGCTGTCCGGTGCAACGTCAAATGCGAAGCACGCCGGGAAGATGATAAGACCCGCAGTAAACGCCACGAACGTATCCAGAATGGCAACGTTGACGGCCTCGCCGAGCAGTGCGCGGCCCTTGCCGATATAGCTGCCGAAGATCGCCATCGCGCCGATGCCGAGCGACAGCGTGAAGAACGCCTGATTCATCGCGGCAACGATAACGTTGGCGATGCCGCATTCCTGCATCCGACCGAGGTCCGGGATGAGGTAGAAGCGCAGACCCTCGCCCGAGCCCTCCGTCATAATGCTGTTGATCGCCAGAATGACCATGATAGCGAGCAAAATCATCATCATCACTTTGGTAACGCGCTCCAGACCGCCTTGCAAGCCGAACGAGTTGATCGCAAAGCCGATGACCACGACTGCGATCATGCAGACCGCCATCACGACCGGCTTGCCGAGCATCTCCGGAAACGCGGCCTGCACCTGCTCGGTCGTCGCGCCGGCAAACCGGCCGCTGACCGTCAGGTAGAAGTAGTACAGCATCCAGCCGCACACGGTGGTGTAGAACATCATCAGCAGGTAGTTGCCGATCATCGCCAGATAGCCGTGGATGTGCCACTTGCTGCCCGGCTTCTCGAGCGCCTGATACGCCCGCACCGGGCTTTTCTGGCTGGCGCGGCCGACAGCGAACTCCATCGTCATGATCGGCAGGCCGAGGATGAGCAGGAACAGCACATAGCACACGACAAACGCGCCGCCGCCGTACTGGCCGACCATCCACGGGAACTTCCATACGTTGCCCACACCGATGGCGCAGCCTGCCGACAGCAGGATGAAGCCAAGGCGCGAGCCGAGTCTTTCTCTTTGCATTGTTTACTTTTCCCCTTTTCTGCGAAAAACCGCGCGGCACTCCTGCCGTGCGGTCTGCCGCAACTTACATACTATGCTCTCGGACTACTGCGGTGCAGCAGTGCAAGATTTCTCTAATTTGCGGATCTCTTTCCGCTTTTTACGCAGCTCGCGGAAGAAATCCCGCAGAATATCCGCGCATTCCTGCTCCAGCACGCCGCTCACCAGCGCGGGCTGGTGGTTGTACGGCAGTGCGAACAGGTTTATCATCGAGCCGCACGAGCCCGCTTTCGGGTCCGGTGCGCCGTAGTACACGGTCTTCATGCGCGAATTGATCAGCGCACCCGCGCACATCGGGCACGGCTCGAGCGTAACATACAGGTCACAGCGGTGCAGCCGCCAGCCGCCCAGCTTTTTGCACGCCTTTTCGATGGCCTCGATCTCCGCGTGATGCAGGGCGTTCTTTTTGGTTTCGCGGCGGTTGCGCCCGCGCCCGACGATCTTTCCGTCGCAGACAACGACCGCGCCCACCGGCACTTCGCCCTCATCTGCGGCCTTCTGCGCCAGCTTCAGCGCAGCCTTCATGTATTTTTCCTGCTCGGTCATAAATTCCTCAGATTTTCCCGAGCAGACGCGCCTTCGCCTGCTCAAATTCTTCATCGGTCAGGTGCCCTTTTTCGTGCAGTCCAGCCAGCCGCTCCAGCTGGTCGATCATATCCGCCTTGGGTGCCGTTTTCCTTGCTTCTCCGCGCATTTCCTCGAACGTCAGCAATTTCGCAAAGCTCTCCATTGCCTGCGGTTCAAAGACCAAGGTTGCAGCACCGCCTGTCGGCGCGTCAATCTCTACCGTTGTGCTACGCTCATCTATCTCGCGATATTCCGTGCGGTTCGGTTCACCCTCCTGTAAGCTGGTCTGAATGCCGACTATGATACCGATCACGATGCCGATTACCAGACCGACAATATTCAGCAGAAGTGTACCGAACAAGCCAAAGACAAGTGCCAGCGCCGAACCGATCGCGATTGCCCTGCCGGTCATAAGACCGCCCTCTGTGCCGTGTACCTGATAAGCCTCTCGACGCACTTCACCCGCTGCTTTTACCGAGCGAATCGAACGAACCGGCAGCTCACCAATCTGCAGGCTGCCCTTGCCCGTGTAGAGACCCTTATCCCGCCGGAAAAAGCGCAGCGCATCGCCGTCGCGCCAGACCTCCAGCTTCGCCTTCGGCAGCAGTCCGCCGCCGTTTTTAACGGCAGCCGTGAAGGTCTCCGCAGGCTTGTCCGTCAGCTCACCGGCACTGCGGCAGTCGAATCCCCAGCTTTGCAGCACCGCAAGATTGTCCGTGTTGTACGACACGGAAAGCGCGGCACAGTTTCCGCTGCTGTCGGTCAGGGTCAGCGCAATCGGGCGCAGCTTGTACACCCGAAGCATACCCTGCATTTCGTCCGGCTCGGTCGGTACCGCGTCCGCGGTGAGCGTGTACGCGCCCTTGTCCAGCGTGAGCGGCAGCTGTCCGCTGCCCTCGTCGGTCGGCAGCAGCGTCCACGCCGCCGGCTCGGAAAATAAGTAATAGCGTCCCGCCGGTACGAACGGTGCGTCCTCTCGAATAGTCACAACTACGTTTTTACTCATCAAGATTCACCTTCCCCACATTTACCGGTAATCTTATGTGCTTTTATCGTTTCATTTGTCTTTGACGCGACAGATTCATCGTGCCGTCCTGCATTCTGGCCAGATTTTGCAGACAGCTGCCCGTGCCGTAGGCCACACAGGACACGGCCTCGTCCGCTATGCGGGTCGGAATGCCGGTCTTGGAGGCGATGAGCTTGTCAAAGCCCCAGATGAGCGAGCCGCCGCCTGTCATGGTGATGCCGTTGGTCGAGATGTCGCCGGTCAGCTCGGGCGGCGTGCGCTCGAGTACCCAGTGTACCGCCTCGACGATGGCCGTGGAAACCTCCTCGAGCGCATCGAGTATCTCGCTCGACGAGAGCATGAACGTGCGCGGCAGGCCGGTCATCAGACAGCGGCCCTTGACCTCCATGATGGATTCCTCATCGCGCGGATAGACGCAGCCGATGGTGCGCTTGACCTGCTGGGCGGTGCGCTCACCGATCAGCGCGTTATGCTTGCGGCGGACGTACTTGATGATCGCCTCGTCGAACTTATCGCCCGCGACCTTGATGGAGGTGGACTCGACAATGCCGCCGAGCGATACGACCGCAACATCGGTCGTGCCGCCGCCAATATCGACCACCATGTTGCCGTTGGGCTTGTTGATGTCGATACCCGCGCCGATGGCTGCCGCTACCGGCTCCTCGACCAGAAAAACACGCTTTGCGCCGGCCTGCGTGCCCGCATCGATCACAGCACGCTCCTCCACCTCGGTGATGACGGACGGCACGCAGATGACGATATTGGGCTTGAACAGGTGGAAGCCCTGCACCTTGCGGATGAACTCTTTTATCATGCGCTCGGTCATTTCGTAATCCGAGATAACACCCTCCCGCAGCGGCCGGATGGCGATAATGTTGCCCGGTGTGCGGCCCAGCATACGCTCCGCCTCTGCGCCGACCGCCATGATATTGCCCGTGGTCTTGTCCACCGCAACAACCGACGGCTCATTCAGCACAACGCCCTTGCCCTTGAGGTACACCAGCACCGTGGCCGTGCCGAGGTCAATGCCGATGTCGCTCGAAAAAAGCGACAGCTTTTTCGCTAATCTTTGCAGAAAAGAAGCCATTTTTCATTCCTTTCTCCGCGCTCTGTTCGCGTGGATTGACAGTATTACCATTATACAGATTTTGTGCGCCATTTGCAAGACTCCGGGGAAAATACCCAAAATTCGACAGTGAAACCGGCATCACTTCAGCAGCGTGTCCGTATACTGCTGGAATCTTGCATCGTCTTCCACCTGTTTTTTATAGGCTGCATAAGCCTCCGCCAGTGTTTCATATTTCGTCTTGTCTTTGGTATACTCCTTAAAGGTGCTGTAACTGTTGATATGGTCCGCAATCGCAACATATTTTTGGCCGTTGTTGACTCGGGTCGCGGTGGTCGTTTCAGAGATGTAATAGCCGCCGCTCGCCGGGCTGATAATGACCGGTATCTGCTTTGTCGCACCGACGGTATTGGTATCGACCGATGTCCAGAACAAATAGCGGTCGCTCTTGTTCGTGGAACTGCCGAGAAACGCCCATGTGCCATTTTTCAGCAGGCTGTCGCTTTTAATCTCCGCCACCACCTTGGGCACCATAGTGGAATTGGGGCACTTCGAGTCGATCTCAAAATTCTGATTTTTGTTCAGTGTCGGTAAAATGCCGGTCCGATCGAGTATTTTGTGCAGATCCTCGTTCCAGTCGATCGTGCCGCCCGCTGTGCTCTTGCCTTTCCAGTCAAACACGATCACAGCCGCTGCGCTGTCATAATATACCTCGCATTCTCCGCCCGCGGTAGGGATTCCTTTCCAGTTTACGGTATCTCCTTGCTCCTTATAATGGGTAACGCCTGCAATTGTAATGGGATCTCTCGACTGCCAGTCATCCTGCTTCTGCTTCAGCTTGACCGTCTTTCTCATGTTGTCGCTGTCCTGCTCCGTAACCGCAGCCAGCACATCGATATACGCCGCCCGCACCTCGATGATGTCGGATGCCTCCAGACTTCTCTCGATGTACTGTATCAGCGCCGGTATCATAAACGCCGCAAGAATCGCCAGAATGACCAGCACAACGATCAATTCGACCAGCGTAAAGCCCTTGCGGGTATTTTTCTCTTTCTTCTGCATTTTATCAGCACCTTTTACTGCGTTTCAGCTAATCTAAGGCGCGCCTTCAGCGCGCTGTACCGTCTGCCCTTCTGGTTGTTATTTACCATATACGCTACCACATCCTGGCTGCCGACGATAACGAGCAGGCGCTTTGCGCGTGTGATCGCGGTGTAGAGAATGTTGCGCGTGAGCAGACGGCGCGGCAGACCGTCCGACAGGGCGAGCACCACCGCGTCAAACTCGCTGCCCTGCGATTTATGTACGGTGACGGCATACGCCAGCTCCAGCTCGTTCAGCATATCGAAGGTGTAGGTCGCAATGCGGTCGTCAAAGCGTATCACCATGCACTCCTGCTGCGGATAGATACGCACGATCTCGCCAACGTCGCCGTTGAACACGCCCGTGCCGGTTTCGTCCTCGCCCGGCTTCTCCCACACGATGTCGTAGTTGTTCCGTACCTGCATCACGCGGTCGCCCTCACGGAATATCCAGTCACCGAAGCGTTTTTCGAGCTTGCTCTCGCTCGGCGGGTTGAGCGCCTCCTGCAGGCGGCGGTTGAGCGGTATCGTGCCGCTGCCCTGCCGCTTTGCGGGCGAGAGCACCTGAATCTGCGAGGCCGCAAAGCCGTAGTGCCGCGGCAGGCGCTGGGCGCACAGCTGCGCCACAGTTTCGATCACCGAGGCTGCATCCGCGCGTTTCATAAAGAAAAAGTCGCCGTCCGCGCCGGATGGCTTGGGCATTTCGCCCGCATTGACCGCGTGGGCGTTCATTACAATGTCGGACTGCTGCGCCTGCCGGAAGATCTCGGTCAGCTGGATGGTCGGCACGCGATGCGAGGTGATAAGGTCGCGCAGAAAGTTGCCCGGGCCGACTGGCGGGAGCTGATCGGCATCGCCGACGAGCACGAGCCGTGCGCCGTGCGGCAGCGCGTTTATGAGCGCCTGCATGAGCGTGATGTCCACCATGGAAACCTCATCCAGAATGACGGCATCACATTCGAGCGGATTTGTCACGCTGCGGGCAAACACCGTGCGGCCGCCGCCCGCAAAGCCTGCCTCGAGCAGCCGGTGAATGGTCTTGGCCTCCATGCCGGTCAGGTCGGAAAGGCGTTTTGCAGCGCGGCCGGTCGGCGCGGCGAGCAGCGTATTCAGGCCGAGCGCCTCGAACACCTGCAAAATGCCGCGCACGGTGGTCGTTTTGCCCGTGCCCGGGCCGCCGGTCAGGATAACAAGGCCGTTGCGCGCCGCCGTGGAGATGGCAAGCTGCTGTTTCGCGGAAAAAGTGAGCTCACTGCTCTCCAAAAGCGCCGAAAGCAGCTCGTCCACGTTGAAATCGTACTCATAATTACGCTCTGCCATATTGCCGAGCATCTCCGCGAGGTAGGCCTCCGCATCGTGCATATCGCGCAGATACACCGCATCGCGGTCCGCGATGAACTCGCGCACCAGCCGTCCGCTCTCCTGCAAACGGGTGATGCCGTTCAGTGCGCGATCCTCGTCCACCGTCACATCGTCGTCGCTGAGCAGCACGCAGACCGCGTACAGCAGCTTCTCCACCGGGATGAACGTGTGGCCGTTGTTCAGGTTGAACGACAGCGTGTACAAAATGCCCGCATCCACGCGCTCATCGCTCAGCAGCGACAGGCCGAGCTCCATCGCCAGCCCGTCCGCCAGCTTGAAATCCACATCATAGTACGGGTCGCACAGCAGATACGGGTTCTCGCACAGCGCATCGATGGCACTGTCGTGCAGGCGCTTGTACAGCAGCGGTGTGAGCGTGACAGGCAGGCCGTGCTCGTTCAGGAAGTCCATCAGCAGGCGCATCTCGCTCTGTTCGGTGAACTGGCGGCCGATCTCCTTTGCCTTGCGGTCGGTGATGCCGCGCAGCTCGGAAAGGCGCTCGGGCTCGTGCATGAGGATGTCGAACGTGTCCTCACCGAACTTTTCCGCAATTTTCGCAGCCAGCCGCGGGCCGATGCCGCGGATAAGGCCCGAGCCGAGGTAATCCGCGATGCCGCGCACCGAGCTCGGCAGCCGGCGCTCGAACTGCACGGCGGTGAACTGCTCGCCGTAGGTCGGGTGTGTTACCCAGCTGCCGGTGAGGATGACCTCCTCGCCCAGCCCGATATTCGGGAACGAGCCCGTCGCCGTGACCTCCGCGCCGTTCTCCGCGGCAAGGCGCAGCACAGCGTAGCCGTTTTCCGGATTATAGAAAACGATCTGCTCTACTGCGCCGCGCACGATCAAATATTCCTTTTCGTCCAACGTTCCACCGTCCCCACTCGTCATTCCAGATATGTGATGTCCTGCCGCGCTGCCATGTGCTTGGCGATGTTCTGGCCCTGTCCGCTGCCGATCTCCACGAATGTGATGAGCAGACCGGAAAAATACTGGCGCCGCACGCGCAGCGCCGCGCGGATCAGGTGTTCGCTGACCGCATCGCAGCCGTCGCCGTACAGTGTCAGCTCCGCCGAGCCGTGCAGCTGTAAGCACCGCGCCGCCACGAGCTCGGCGATGGTGTGCAGCACGGTGTAAAATCCCACGGCTGCAAAAATTGCCAGAATAGATTGCAGAAAAACAGACATGAGCGTTCCCTCCTGCCCTCAGATTATGCGGATAGGAAACACTTTGTTACCATATAGTATAGCACAATTGTTCGGAGAAGTAAATCACTGCGTTCAGAGTGAAGAGTGAAGAGCGTGTTGTGGTTGACCGACGCGGTAATCAGATTCAGCAGTGCAATCCAGAGAGGAATGGCTTTCTAAACCATTTGCAGCTTTATAATCGCAAGGGCGGCCATCGGCCGCCCTTACAGCATGAGATCCCCTCGTTTTCTTCACTCTCAACTCTCCACTCTTCACTCTCTCAATTAGGTTTCGTGCTCTCTGCACCACGCATTGAGCGTTTCCCTGTCCGTGCCCCGCATCGGGTACGCTGTGCCGCAGCCGCGGCTGTTCGGCGGCAGCGCGATGCTCTCAGGCTGGTTTTCCGGCTCCCGCGCCGCGACAGACGGCTTGCTGCACCGCATCCACGCAAACGCTTTCTCTGCGGCCTTCATCTGATTCCGGTTTTCGCTGTTTTTCGGCATAACTGCATCCCTCCCGGACACAGTATGTGCAGAAAATGTCGTTTTATGCACGAAAAAGCTCCCATGCCGAAGCATGGGAGCTTGTAAATCGCGTTATGCTAAGTTGCGCTTAAGATTAAGCGTTGATAGCGGTAACAACGCCGGAACCTACGGTGCGGCCACCCTCACGGATAGCGAAACGCAGGCCTTCCTCGATAGCGATCGGGGTGATCAGCTCAACGTCCATCTCAACGTTGTCGCCCGGCATGCACATCTCAGTGCCTTCCGGCAGAGTGATAACGCCAGTAACGTCGGTGGTACGGAAGTAGAACTGCGGACGGTAGTTGTTGAAGAACGGAGTATGACGGCCGCCCTCTTCCTTCTTCAGAACGTAAACCTGACCGTGGAACTTGGTGTGCGGGTGGATAGAGCCCGGCTTAGCCAGAACCTGGCCACGCTCAACCTCGTTCTTCTGGATACCACGGAGCAGAGCGCCGATGTTGTCGCCTGCTTCAGCGTAGTCGAGCAGCTTGCGGAACATCTCGATGCCGGTAACGACGGTCTTGCGCGGAGCGTCCATCAGACCAACGATCTCAACTTCCTCGCCCATCTTCAGCTGGCCACGCTCTACACGGCCGGTAGCAACGGTACCACGACCGGTGATGGAGAATACGTCCTCGACCGGCATGATGAACGGCTTGTCAGCAGCACGATCCGGGGTCGGGATATAGGAGTCAACAGCGTCCATCAGCTCGCGGATGCAAGCGTACTCCGGAGCGTTCGGATCGGTGGAATCAGAGGTCAGAACGTTCAGAGCGGAACCACGGATAACCGGTACGTCGTCGCCCGGGAAGTCGTAAGAGCTCAGCAGCTCACGGATCTCCATCTCAACGAGATCGAGCAGCTCCGGATCGTCAACCTGGTCAGCCTTGTTCATGAATACAACGATATACGGTACGCCTACCTGACGGGACAGCAGGATGTGCTCGCGGGTCTGCGGCATCGGGCCGTCAGCTGCGGATACAACCAGGATAGCGCCGTCCATCTGAGCAGCACCGGTGATCATGTTCTTGACGTAGTCAGCATGGCCCGGGCAGTCAACGTGAGCGTAGTGACGGTTAGCGGTGTGGTACTCAACGTGTGCGGTGTTGATGGTAATGCCGCGCTCCTTCTCCTCCGGTGCCTTGTCGATGGAGTCGTATGCCTGATACTCAGCATCGCCCTCGAGAGCCAGAACCTTGGTGATTGCAGCGGTCAGAGTGGTCTTGCCGTGGTCAACGTGGCCGATAGTGCCGATGTTAACGTGCGGCAGAGAACGGTCAAATTTTTCCTTTGCCATTGTGGATTTCCTCCTCGTAAAATGAAATCTAAGTCACGATAAACTTATTCTACTTCAAATTGCATGAAAATGCAATAGGCAGAGCAGATATTTTAGTCGTTGTTTTTGGTGCGCGAGTCGATGATCTTCTCCTGAATGCTCTTCGGCACTTCAGTGTAGTGGCTCGGCTGCATGGTGTACTGGCCACGGCCCTGCGTACGGGAACGCAGAGTGGTAGCGTAACCAAACATCTCGCTCAGCGGTACAGCAGCGGAGATCGCCTGTACGCCGCCGCGCGGCTCCATGCCCTGAATCTGGCCGCGGCGGGAGTTCAGGTCGCCGATAACGTCGCCCATGTACTCTTCCGGAACCAGAACGTCTACCTGCATGATCGGCTCCATCAGAACCGGGTCAGCCTTCTTCATCGCTTCCTTGAACGCCATAGAACCGGCGATCTTGAACGCCATCTCAGAAGAGTCGACTTCGTGGTAAGAACCATCATACAGAGTAACCTTGACGTCAACTACCGGGTAGCCTGCGAGGATACCAGCCTGCATAGCGCCCTGGATACCCTGGTTAACCGGCTCGATATATTCCTTCGGGATTGCACCGCCAACGATCTTGTTGATGAACTCGTAGCCCTTGCCGGACTCGTTCGGCTCAACGATGATCTTAACGTGGCCGTACTGACCCTTACCACCGGACTGACGAGCGTACTTCTGGTCGACGTCAGCGGAGCGGCGGATGGTCTCCTTGTAAGCAACCTGAGGAGAACCTACGTTAGCCTCTACCTTGAACTCGCGCAGCAGACGGTCAACGATGATCTCCAGATGAAGCTCGCCCATGCCAGCGATGATGGTCTGGCCGGTCTCTTCATCGGTGTAGGTCTTGAAGGTCGGGTCCTCTTCAGCCAGCTTGGCGAGAGCGATACCCATCTTTTCCTGACCAGCCTTGGTCTTCGGCTCGATCGCGACACGGATAACCGGGTCCGGGAACTCCATAGACTCGAGGATGATCGGGTGCTTCTCATCACAGAGCGTGTCGCCCGTGGTGGTGTTCTTGAAGCCGATGCCTGCAGCGATATCGCCGGAGTATACGCAGTCGATATCCTGACGATGGTTTGCATGCATCTGAAGAATACGGCCCAGACGCTCGCGGGTGTCCTTGGTCGCATTGAGGACAGAGGAACCAGCAGTTACGGTACCGGAGTATACACGGAAGAACGTCAGACGGCCAACGAACGGGTCGGTAGCGATCTTGAACGCCAGTGCAGAGAACGGAGCCTCGTCGGAAGACGGGCGGGAGTCCTCTTCGTCGGTCTGCGGGTTTACGCCCTTGATGTCCGGGATGTCGGTCGGAGCCGGCATGTACTCGATAACAGCATCGAGCAGGGGCTGAACGCCCTTGTTGCGGTAAGCGGTGCCGCAGAGGACCGGAACGATCTCGTTTGCGATACAGCCCTTGCGGATCGCAGCCTTGACTTCCTTAATGGTCAGCTCTTCGCCCTCGAGGTACTTCATCATGAGGTCCTCGTCGAGCTCTGCAACGTGCTCCCACAGCTCATCATGATACTGCTGAGCCTTCTCCATCATGTCAGCCGGGATATCCTCGTCGCGGATGTCCTTGCCGAGGTCATCATAGTAAACCTCTGCACGCATGGTGATGAGGTCAACGATGCCCTTGAAGGTGTCCTCGGAGCCGATCGGCAGCTGTACCGGAACGGCGTTGCACTTCAGACGATCCTTCATCATGTGAACAACGTTGTAGAAGTCCGCGCCCATGATGTCCATCTTGTTGACGAACGCCATACGCGGAACCTTGTACTTGTCAGCCTGATGCCAAACGGTCTCAGACTGCGGCTCTACGCCGCCCTTTGCGCAGAATACGGTTACGGAACCGTCCAGAACGCGCAGGGAGCGCTCTACCTCTACGGTAAAGTCAACGTGGCCCGGGGTGTCGATGATGTTGATACGATGCTCCGGGAACTGATGAGTAGAACCGGACCAGTGGCAGGTGGTAGCTGCGGAGGTGATGGTGATACCACGCTCCTGCTCCTGCTCCATCCAGTCCATGGTAGCGGTACCGTCGTGGGTATCGCCGATCTTATGGTTTACACCGGTGTAATAAAGAATACGCTCGGTGGTAGTGGTCTTACCGGCGTCGATGTGCGCCATGATGCCGATATTTCTGGTTCTTTCCAGGGAATATTCTCTAGGCATATTGCTCTCCTTTCAAAGCGTTATGCGGAAACCGACAGATTAGTAACGGTAGTGAGCGAAAGCCTTGTTCGCCTCTGCCATCTTGTGGGTATCCTCGCGCTTCTTAACAGCACCGCCCAGGTTGTTGCAGGCATCCATGATCTCGCCAGCCAGACGCTCACGCATGGTCTTCTCAGAACGAGCGCGAGAGTACTTGGTGATCCAGCGAAGGCCCAGGGTCTGACGACGCTCCGGACGAACTTCCATCGGGACCTGATAGGTGGCGCCGCCTACACGGCGAGCCTTAACTTCGAGCGACGGCATGATGTTCTCCATCGCCTCGGTGAATACTTCCAGCGGTTCACGTCCGGTCTTCTCACGGACAATATCGAAAGCACCGTAAACAACCTTCTGCGAAACGCCCTTCTTGCCGTCGAGCATGATAGAGTTTACCAGCTTGGTGACGAGCTTGGAATTATAAAGCGGATCGGGCAGAACGTCTCTCTTGGGGACATTACCTCTTCTTGGCACTTTACTTCCCTCCTTCAAAAATATTTGATTTCATAGGTACTTCGGCGGATGTTTGGCCGCCGTTGTTCATGCCTGTCCGAGGTAAAGGCCCGATTATACAATCGGAACTAAAATGCCTCAGACAAAGCATAGCTGCTTTGCTGAAAAATAACTTTCTCGCAAAACCTTGTGGGTTGGCTCCTTGGCGGAGTAATTTCAGCCAGTACATATTGTAATGTACTCGCGTTTTGAGCAAGTATGGTCGTGCAGGTCAAGGCGCGTCCCGCACGCCGCGTACAAAGGTACGCAAGTGTGGGCGCAACGCAGAGATGCGCGATCAGACGCCGCTCAAAAATTACTTGCCGGCCTTCGGGCGCTTAGCGCCATACTTGGAGCGGGCCTGACGACGGTTAGCAACACCCTGGGTATCCAGAGTACCACGGATGATGTGGTAACGAACACCAGGAAGGTCCTTTACACGACCGCCGCGAACCATAACTACGGAGTGCTCCTGCAGGTTGTGGCCTTCACCCGGGATGTAAGCGGAAACTTCCATCTGGTTGGTCAGCTTTACACGAGCTACCTTACGAAGAGCAGAGTTCGGCTTCTTCGGGGTCATGGTCTTAACCGTGGTGCAAACGCCGCGCTTCTGCGGAGCGGACTGATCGGTAGCCTTCTTCTTCTGAGAGTTGTAGCCTACCTGAAGAGCCGGTGCCGTAGACTTGGTAACGACTGCCTCACGACCCTTACGGACGAGTTGGTTAAAAGTTGGCATTTTATTTCCTCCTTCTTTCAAAGATATTTATGAAAAGCGCGTTTTGCGCGATTCAACAAAAAATCAGTGCAGAACAACGACTACCGCCGCGCCGACATCAATGCCGACCGCATCGCCGAGTTCTGTCATCGTGGTGACCTCGGTAACTTCCATACCGTGTTCACTGCAAAGCTCATAGATCGGACCAACGACTCGTTTTTCTGCATCCAGCGCAACAAAGACCTGTGCGGCTGCGCCGTCCCGAATCGCTTTTTTCGACTGCTTTACACCGATCACCTTGTGCGCCGTGCGAAGTTCTGAAAGCATAATAACCCTCCTATACGGCATACTCCCATAGTATACGGATTTCTCCCCCTCTTGTCAAGTATTTTTTCGAAATTTTTTATTTTTTACGAGAACTTTCTTTTCCAGACAAATTTGACACCTGGCAAAAGGAGTTTCCGCAGGATGTATTCAATGATTACGCTATACCGTAGGGTGCGACGACCTCGGCGCACCGTTTCTAACGATTGGTACACGTTATCCCGTAGGGGCGAGCAGTGCTCGCCCACACATCCGTTAAACCATAGCGCCGGAGACCAATGGCCTCCTAGATTGTACAGACCGGATAGATACGGTGCGCCGAGATCGTCGCACCCCACGGTACACATTCATCATAAAATTGAAACGGAGAAACATCGTAAACCGTCATGTCAATTTTCCATTCTCCATTCTCAAATTTCCATTCGGCACAAGCAAAAACAGGAGAACACCTATCAGTGTTCCCCTGTTTTACTTATCTTATACAGCTATTCCGTGCCTTCTGCAAATCAGTCGAGATTGACATTCTGCTCGTAGTGGCCGCTGCAATAGTCGGACACACCGGAGCCGGCCGGGATGAGCTTGCCGATGATTACGTTCTCCTTGAGGCCCATCAGCGGATCGACCTTGCCCTTGATAGCGGCGTCGGTCAGCACGCGGGTGGTTTCCTGGAACGATGCGGCGGACATCCACGAATCGGTTGCAAGAGATGCCTTGGTGATACCCATAAGGGTCGGCTCGGCAACGGCCAGACGGAGACCTTCCTCACCGTTATCGATGCGCTCCTGCACCTTGTTGTTGTAGTCCTCGAACTCGAGCCAGTCCATAACAGAACCCGGCAGTACCTCTGCATCGCCTGCATCCTCAACGCGCACCTTACGCATCATCTGACGAACGATGACCTCGATGTGCTTGTCGTTGATGTCTACGCCCTGCTGACGGTAAACCTTCTGTACTTCCTTGATCTCGTAGTCGTGTACGGCACGCGGATCAAGAACACGGAGGATGTCATGCGGGTTGAGCGAGCCCTCGTTGAGCTGGAAGCCCTGCGGGATCTCCTGACCGTCGGTTACGCGGATACCGGAGGAAGAAGCCAGCTGATAGGAACGCATATCGCCGGTCGCACGGTTAACAACGTTGACCGTCTTGACGGTGGTGCGCTTGGACTCCTCGATGGTGACGATGCCGCCGATCTCAGCCAGCGTTGCAGCCTTCTTCGGCTTGCGGGCCTCGAACAGCTCCTCAACTCGCGGAAGACCCTGCGTAATATCCGAGCCGGCAACGCCGCCGGTATGGAAGGTACGCATGGTAAGCTGGGTGCCCGGCTCGCCGATGGACTGGGCCGCGATGATGCCGACAGCCTCGCCCTTGCCGACCGGCGTGCCCATCGCAAGGTTGATGCCGTAGCAGTGGCTGCATACGCCCTTGCGTGCGCGGCACTCCAGAACGGAGCGGATCTGTACGCGGGTGATGCCTGCTGCGATGACCGCATCAGCATCTGCCTCGTTCATCATCTTGCTCTTCGGCACGATGACTGCACCGGTCTGCGGGTCAACAATGTCATCGACCGGATAACGGCCGAGCAGACGCTCACGCAGCGGCTCGATGATCTGGTTGCCTTCCTTGATGTCCTCTACCCAGATGCCCTTGGTCGCGCCGCAGTCGTCCTCGCGGATGATAACGTCCTGCGAAACGTCTACCAGACGGCGGGTCAGGTAACCCGAGTCAGCGGTACGCAGTGCGGTATCGGCCATGCCCTTTCGAGCACCACGGGCAGCGATGAAGTATTCGAGCACGGTCAGGCCCTCACGGAAGTTGGACTTGATCGGGATTTCGATGGTCTTACCGGAGGCGGATGCCATCAGGCCTCGCATACCGGCCAGCTGACGGATCTGGTTGATAGAACCACGCGCGCCGGAATCCGCCATCATGTGGATCGGGTTATAGCGCTGCTCCTTCATGTTGGCCTGCAGCTTTGCGGTAACCTTCTTGGTGGTTTCCTCCCACTCGGCTACGGTCAGACGGTAGCGCTCCTGATCGGTGATAAAGCCGCGCTTGTACTTGCGGTCGATCTTGGCGACCTTCTTCTCGGACTCGCGGATCATCTCGTCCTTGCCCTCCGGCACGAGCATATCGGCAACGGCTACGGTCAGTGCGCCCTTGGTGGAATACTTGTAGCCCATCGCCTTGATGGAGTCGAGCACCTCTGCGGTGGTGTGGAAGCCGTGTACACGGATGCACTTGTCGATGATCTTGCCGAGCTCCTTTTTGCCGCAGGTGAACATGATCTCGAGATCGAACTTCTTGGACGGATCGGAACGGTCAACGAAGCCCAGATCCTGCGGGATGCGCTCGTTGAAGATCAGGCGGCCCGGAGTCGCATCGACGATAGCGGACTCGGTCTTGCCGTTCACTTCCTTGGACAGACGTACCTTGATCGGTGCGTGGATGCCGACGATGCCCTCGTTGTAGGCCATCAGAGCCTCGTCCACGTTGCGGAATACCTTGCCGGCGCCCGGCTCGGTGTCGCGGTCGATGGTCAGGTAGTACGAGCCGAGGACCATATCCTGCGACGGGATGGTTACCGGCTTGCCGTCCTGCGGCTTGAGCAGGTTGTTCGCGGACAGCATCAGCAGACGAGCCTCAGCCTGTGCCTCAGCGGACAGCGGAACGTGAACTGCCATCTGGTCGCCGTCGAAGTCGGCGTTGAATGCGGTACATACCAGCGGGTGCAGACGGATGGCGCGGCCCTCAACGAGTACCGGCTCGAACGCCTGAATGCCCAGACGGTGCAGGGTCGGCGCACGGTTCAGCATGACCGGATGACCCTTGATGATGCCCTCGAGCACATCCCAGACCTCGGGCTTTGCGCGCTCTACCATCTTCTTGGCGGACTTGATGTTCTGCGCGGTGCCGTCGGAAACCAGCTTCTTCATAACGAACGGCTTGAACAGCTCGAGCGCCATCTCCTTCGGCAGGCCGCACTGATAGATCTTCAGATCCGGGCCTACGACGATAACCGAACGGCCGGAGTAGTCAACACGCTTGCCGAGCAGGTTCTGACGGAAACGGCCCTGCTTGCCCTTGAGCATATCGGACAGGCTCTTGAGTGCACGGTTGTTCGGGCCGGTGACCGGACGGCCGCGGCGGCCGTTATCGATCAGGGCGTCAACTGCTTCCTGAAGCATACGCTTCTCGTTGCGGACGATGATGTCCGGCGCACCGAGCTCGAGCAGGCGCTTGAGGCGGTTGTTTCGGTTGATAACGCGGCGGTACAGGTCGTTCAGGTCGGAGGTCGCGAAGCGGCCGCCGTCGAGCTGTACCATCGGGCGGATCTCCGGCGGGATGACCGGGACAACGTCCATGATCATCCACTCCGGGCGGTTGTGCGACAGACGGAACGACTCAACGACCTCGAGGCGCTTGATGATACGCAGGCGCTTCTGGCCGGAGGCCTCGCGCAGCTCGGCGGTCAGCTCCTTGGAGAGCTGGTCGAGGTCGAGCTCAGCCAGCAGCTCCTTGATGGACTCCGCGCCCATACCGGCGCGGAAATCCTCGTCATACTTTTCGCGCATATCGCGGTACTCCGCCTCGGTGAGGATCTGCTTCTTGAGCAGCGGCGTATCGCCCGGATCGATGACGATATAGTTTGCGAAGTACAGGACCTTCTCCAGTACGCGCGGGCTGATGTCGAGGATCAGGCCCATGCGGGACGGGATGCCCTTGAAGTACCAGATGTGCGATACCGGCGCTGCCAGCTCGATGTGGCCCATGCGCTCGCGGCGGACCTTGGCCTTGGTGACCTCAACGCCGCACTTGTCGCAGATCTTGCCCTTGAAGCGAACCTTCTTGTACTTGCCGCAGTGGCACTCCCAGTCCTTGGTTGGGCCAAAGATACGCTCGCAGAACAGGCCGTCGCGTTCCGGCTTGAGCGTACGGTAGTTGATGGTTTCGGGCTTTTTAACTTCACCGTAGGACCATTCGCGGATCAGGTCAGGGGACGCCAGACCGATCTTGATGGCGTTAAACGTATGATATCCCATATATTATTAAGATGCTCCTTCCCTATTCACAGATGATTTTCGGTCTTATGCGGCTTATTCGCCCAGATCGTCGAAATCATCTCCGGCATCGTCTCCGTCTTCGGCGGGGTTATCCAGTGCAAAGAGATCGGTGTCGCCGTCCTCGGCGTCGTTGATGCCGAAGCCGGCTGCGGTGAACTCATCGTCCGCGCCCGAAACAGCCTGCTCCATCGGACGAACGTATTCGGTCTCGTCCTCGTCGTCCTCGCTCAGCTCGATGACCTCCATGTTCTCGTCGAGAACCTGAATGTCCAGACACAGCGCCTGCAGCTCCTTGGTGAGTACCTTGAAGGACTCCGGAACGCCCGGCTGCGGTACGTTGTGGCCCTTAACGATCGCCTCGTAGGTCTTGACACGGCCGGTGATATCGTCCGACTTGACGGTCAGGATCTCCTGCAGGGTGTAGGCTGCGCCGTATGCCTCGAGGGCCCAGACTTCCATCTCGCCGAAGCGCTGGCCGCCGAACTGCGCCTTGCCGCCCAGAGGCTGCTGGGTAACGAGCGAGTACGGGCCGGTGGAACGGGCATGGATCTTATCGTCGACCAGATGATGCAGCTTGAGGTAGTACATGTAGCCGACGGTTACGCGGTTGTCGAACTTCTCGCCGGTACGGCCGTCGTAAACGACGCTCTTGCCGTCCTCATCGACGCCCGCGGCGACCAGAGTTTCCTTGATGTCGTCGAGCGTTGCGCCGTCGAATACCGGCGTCTCGACCTTCCAGCCGAGCTTCTTCGCCGCGAAACCGAGGTGTACCTCGAGCACCTGACCGATGTTCATTCGGGACGGTACGCCCAGCGGGTTCAGAACGATGTCGAGCGGACGGCCGTCCTCGAGGAACGGCATGTCCTCCTGCGGCAGGATGCGCGAAACGACACCCTTGTTGCCGTGGCGGCCCGCCATCTTATCGCCGACAGAGATCTTGCGCTTCTGTGCGATGTAGACGCGAACGACCATGTTGACGCCGGGAGACAGCTCGTCGCCGTTCTCGCGGGTAAATACCTTGACGTCTACGACGATGCCTGCCTCGCCGTGCGGCGCACGCAGGGAGGTGTCGCGGACCTCGCGCGCCTTCTCGCCGAAGATCGCGCGGAGCAGACGCTCCTCAGCGGTCAGCTCGGTCTCGCCCTTCGGGGTGACCTTGCCGACCAGGATATCGCCGGCGTGCACCTCGGCGCCGACACGGATGATGCCGCGCTCGTCAAGGTTGCGCAGCGCATCCTCACCGACGTTCGGGATGTCGCGGGTGATCTCCTCGGGTCCGAGCTTGGTATCACGGGACTCGGACTCGTACTCCTCGATGTGGATCGAGGTATATACGTCATCGCGGACCAGACGCTCGTTGAGCAGAACTGCGTCCTCGTAGTTGTAGCCTTCCCAGGTCATGAAGCCGATGAGCGCGTTCTTGCCGAGCGCGATCTCGCCCTGATCGGTAGACGGGCCGTCCGCCAGCACGTCGCCCTTCTTCACGCGCTCGCCCAGATCGACGATCGGACGCATGTTGATACAGGTGGACTGGTTGGAACGGAGGAACTTGGTCAGGTGGTAGCTCTTGTCGGTGCCGTTGTCGTAGTGGACATTGACCTCGCGTGCGGTGACGCGGGTAACGACGCCGTCGTCCTCTGCCAGCGGGATGGTGCCGGAGTCGACTGCCGCCTTGTACTCCATGCCGGTAGCAACGATCGGAGCCTCGGTCTTGAGCAGCGGGACCGCCTGACGCTGCATGTTCGCGCCCATCAGTGCGCGGTTTGCGTCGTCGTGGTCGAGGAACGGGATGAACGCGGTAGCGACCGAGATCATCATGCGCGGAGAAACGTCCATCAGGTCAACGTCCTTGCGGTCAACCTCGACGAACTCGTCGCGCATACGGCAGGTTACACGGTCGTTTACGAGGTTGTTGTTCTCGTCGAGCGGCTCGGTAGCCTGACAAACGATGAACTCGTCCTCAACGTCCGCAGTCATGTAGCGAACCTCGTCGGTAACGTGGCAGGTCAGCGCGCCGGTCGCCTCGTCCTCGATGTGCTCGATAACGCGGTACGGCGCCTCGATGAAGCCGAAGTCGTTGATGCGGGCGTAGGTCGCCAGATAGGAGATCAGACCGATGTTCGGACCTTCAGGGGTCTCGATCGGGCACAGACGGCCGTAGTGAGAGTAGTGTACGTCGCGGACCTCGAACGATGCGCGGTCACGGGACAGACCGCCGGGGCCCAGCGCGGACATACGGCGCTTGTGGGTCAGCTCAGCCAGCGGGTTGTTCTGGTCCATGAACTGCGAAAGCGGAGAGGAGCCGAAGAACTCGCGGATGGCCGCCGTTACCGGGCGGATATTGATAAGGGACTGCGCGGTGACAACATCCAGATCCTGAATGGTCATGCGCTCGCGGATAACGCGCTCCATGCGGGAGAAGCCGATGCGGAACTGGTTCTGCAGCAGCTCGCCTACGCAGCGCAGACGGCGGTTGCCGAGGTGGTCGATGTCATCGACCGTGCCGACGCCGTGGCCGAGGTTCAGCAGGTAGCAGATGGAGGCCAGCATATCGTCAACGATGATGGTCTTCGGGATGAGGTCGTAGTGACGATCCTTGAAAGCCTTTTTGAGCTCGTCGCCCTGTACGCCGGACTCGATGATCTCCTTGAGGACAACGAAGCGTACCTTCTCCTTAACGCCGAGCTCCTCAGCGGTCATGCCGAGGTAATCGGTGAAGTCGTTTACGTCTACCATGCCGTTGCCGAATACCTTGACAGCGGTGCCCTCGTTGGACTCGATGACAACGCCCTTGACGCCGCGTGCACTGATCGTCTGTGCCTTTTCGCGGGTCAGCAGCTCGCCGGCCTCAGCCAGCACCTCGCCGGTCATCGGGTCAGTGACCATGTCGATCAGACGGTGGCCGGTGATGCGGCGTGCGATGTTCAGCTTCTTGTTGTACTTGTAGCGGCCTACGGCGGAGATGTCGTAACGGCGCATATCGAAGAACATCATGTCCATCAGGCTGGTGGCCGACTCAACAGAGGGCGGCTCGCCCGGACGCATCTTCTTGTAGATCTCGATGAGGGCTTCCTCGGCGGTGTGTGCCGGGTCCTTGTCGAGCGTTGCGAGGATCAGCGGATCCTCACCGAACAGCTCCTTGATCTCGGCATCGGTGCGAACGCCGATGGCGCGGATGAAGCTGGTGATCGGGATCTTGCGGTTCTTATCGATGCGGACATAGAAGATGTCGTTTGCATCGGTTTCGTACTCGAGCCATGCGCCGCGGTACGGGATAACGGTAGCGGAGAGCAGCAGCTTGTCGGTCTTGTCGAGTTCCTTGCCGTAGTAAACGCCCGGAGAACGGACCAGCTGAGATACGATCGCGCGCTCTGCGCCGTTGATGATAAAGGTAGCAGACTCGGTCATCTTCGGGATGTTGCCCATAAAGACGTCCGACTCCTTGACCTCGCCGGTTTCCTTGTTACGCAGACGGGTCTTTACCTTGAGCGGCATCTCATAGGTGGTATCGCGGGCCTTGCATTCCTCGATGCTGTACTTCGGCTCCTCGTCCATTGCAAAACCGGTAAAGGAAAGCTCCAGTTTGCCCGTGTAGTCCGTGATGGTCGCGGTGTCGTCAAAAACCTCACTCAGACCCTGATCAAGAAACCATTCATAGGATTTCTTCTGCACTTCGATCAGATTCGGCATCTCCAGAATCTCTTCGATGCGTGCAAAGCTCTTTCGTGTGGTTTTGCCGTGCTGTACGTCTTTCACCTTCATGTGCTTTGATCACTCCGTTTCTTTCGGCTGTTGGTGTTGGTGATACGCCCGGCGGCGTTGCGAAAATATTGCGTTTGGTCTTGCAATCGCTTGCAGACCGTGCTAACATATACTTAGGAATCGGGATTTGCGCCCGATTTTATAAAGCGTTTTATTATACCATGATTTTTCACAGATTGTCAAGTATATATTTGTACAAAAAGGCAGAAGTTTTTCTTCTGTCTTTATTTTTTGCCCGAAACCGTACAGCGGCAGGCCGTTTTTCTGCACCCTTTGTCCGGTGCAGACGAGTTGCGTTAGCAATACGCCGTTGCCGGGCGGCAGTCCATCCCTTGGCAGCCGTTATGCGGTGCACGCGAGTTGCGTTAGCAATACGCCGTTGCCGGGCTGGGGAGTTTCGCCGTCTGCGGACGGCGGGAACGGTGCGCCGCCCCGGCGCTGGGGCAAAAAGGAAAGGACACCTACGGTTTCCTTTCCTCTTTGAACTCCTATCTTTCCCTCGGCAACCTCGCGAACGAGCCTTACGGCTCTACTTCGTAAGTAACTCGCATAAAGGAACGGGTATCGGCTTCCGTTTTCCGCGCTGTCGCGGCGTTATCACGGCAGATTGCACTGGTTTTGCGTAAATACTGTCGCAGACCGTTAACGGCTTGAGCGTAGCTGTGAAAGGAATGGCGCTTTGCGGCCTATGAGCCGGTAACGGTACTGCCGTTCCTTTTTCGGTCCCACCTCTAAGTAGGAACGCTTGCGTTCCGTCGCTCCGAGGTATCCAAAAAGGGAAAAGGGGAGCTTCCTAAGAGGGTGGAAAACCGTAGGTTGTCTACCCTCTTAGGCCCCGCGCGGGAGCGCCGTTCTCCCGCCGCTCGCAAGCGGCGAAACTCCCCAGCCCGGAAACGGCGTATTGCTAACGCAACTCGTGTGCACCGCACAACGGCTGCCGAGGAAAGGGCTGCCGCCCGGCTTCGGCGAGTGCGCTCACGCGCCTCGTGTGCACCGGAAAACGGCTGCCGCAGAATAGGCAACAAAAAAGGACGCAGACTGCGTCCTTTTCGTTTTCTCAAAGCACCTTGGACAGAAAATCCTTCAGGCGCGGATGCTGCGGGTTGGCAAAGAACTCCTTGGGGCTGTTCTGCTCCACGATATTGCCGCCGTCCATGAACAGCACGCGCGTGGCCACCTCGCGGGCAAAGCCCATCTCGTGGGTGACAACGACCATCGTCATGCCGTCGTTGGCCAGCTCTTTCATAATTTCGAGCACCTCGCCGACCATTTCCGGGTCGAGCGCCGAGGTCGGCTCGTCGAACAGCATCACATCCGGGTTCATCGCCAGCGCACGCGCGATGGCGATACGCTGCTGCTGACCGCCGGAGAGCTGTGCCGGATAGCTGTCCGCCTTGTCCGGCAGGCCGACACGCTCAAGCAGCTCGAGGGCACGCTTGTCCGCCTCGGCATCGCTCATGATCTTCAGCTTCACCGGCGCGAGCTTGATGTTCTCGCGCACGGTCAGGTGCGGGAACAGATTGAACTGCTGGAACACCATGCCCATGCGGCGGCGCACCAGATTGATGTCGGTTTCCTTGGCGGTGATGTTCTGACCCTCAAAGATGATCTCGCCGCCGGTCGGCTCCTCGAGCAGGTTCAGGCAGCGCAGGAACGTGGATTTGCCCGAACCGGACGGGCCGATGACAACGACCTTTTCGCCCTTTGTGATGTGCTCGTTCACGCCCTTGAGCACTTCATGGTCGCCATAGGATTTGTGCAGGTTTTTAACGTCGATCACTTTCGCGCAGCCTCCTCTCAAAAATGCCGAGCAGCTTGGTCAGGATGATGACGAGCACCAGATAGATGACCGCAAGGCTGATATACGGCACATAGGCCTGATAGGTGTTGGAAACGATATTCTGGGCCTGCTTGGTGACATCGCGCAGCGCGATGACAGACACGAGCGAGGTATCCTTCAGCAGGGTGATCATCTCGTTGCCGAGTGCGGGCAGGATGTTCTTGATGGCCTGCGGGATGACGATCAGGCGCATGGTCTGCGCGTAGTTCAGACCGAGCGAACGGCCTGCCTCCATCTGACCGGGATTGACCGACATCAGGCCGCCGCGCACGATCTCGGCAACATATGCGCCCGAGTTGATGCCCAGCGTGACGATGCCGCACGCCAGACGGGCCGTATCGTCCTTGGGCACCATGATAACAAAGCCCATGATGAGCAGCTGGACCATCATCGGCGTGCCGCGGATAACGGTCAGATACAGCCTGCAGATCAGGTTGAGAATGCTCAGGATGATGTTGTTCTTGCCGGCGCGGCGGGAATCATGCGCCGTGCGGACGATCGCGATCAGCAGACCGATGATAACGCCGAGGATGAGCGCGCCGACCGTAACAATAAACGTGATCTTCAGACCGTTTGCGAACCACTTCCAGCGATCCGCGGCGATAAAGGTCTGGTAGAGCTGGAACAGAAGATTGCGCAGGCCGTCCGGCAGATTTGCGACCGAATCCGGCACCAGCTGAAGCCACTGGTCCATAGTAATACCGTTCACAGGTTAGCCTCCTTTTTCTTTCTTCGATAGCGGAAAGAGGGGCGGTGCGGAACCGTCCCTCTTCGCTTGTTCAATCCGCCGAAAATGCTTACTTTGCAGCCTCGTCGGTGGTGATGTACTTATCAACGATGGACTGGAGCGTGCCGTCAGCCTCGAGCTCCTTCAGTGCGCCGTTTACCTTTTCTACCAGCTCGGTGTTGCCCTTCTTCATGGCAGCAGCGTAGTCCTCGTCAGCGTAAGCGGTGTCGAGGATCTTCAGGCCGCTGTTTGCAGCAACGTAGTTCTTTGCCGGCTCCTGATCGATGACAACGCAGTCGATCTGGTCGTTCATCAGAGCAGCAACTGCGAGCGGACCGTTGTTGAACTGCTTCACATTCTCCTGACCGTAATCGCCGGTGCAGTAGATGTCGCCGGTGGTGCCGGTCTGAACGCCGATGCTCTTGCCCTCCAGATCATCCGGGGAAGCGATGTCGGAACCGTCCTTCACGATGATGACCTGAACGCCCTTTGCGTAGGAATCAGAGAAATCAACGCTCTCCTGACGCTCCGGCGTAACCGTCATGCCGGCGAGCACGATGTCGATGGTGTCGCTCTGCAGAGCCGGGATCAGGGAATCGAACTCCATGTCGGTGATCTCGAGCTTCATGCCCAGCTTGTCTGCAACAGCAGCAGCGATGTCCGCATCGATGCCCTGAACAGAGCCGTCGTCGCCCACGAACTCGTACGGCGGGAACGTAGCGTTGGTGCCCATGCGGAGGGTGCCGCCCTCAGCGGTGTCCGATGCAGCGGTGCTGTCCTGCGCGTCGTTCTGGGTGCTGTCAGCAGCCTTGGAGCCGCCGCAGCCGGTCAGCATCATGGAGCCTGCCAGCACCATGCTCAGCATAGCAATGGAAAACTTCTTCATTGGTAGTAATCTCCTTCCGATTTCAGCCCGAAACGGGCTTCTCTTTCAAACAATGATTATTATACAGCGCAATGTGTAATAATGCAACCTAAATTTCAGCGAAAAAAGCAGGGAAAGACAAGTCTTTTTTCGTAACTTATGCAATATGCGGTCAACGATTAACATACACGGTCATCATTTCCGTAGGGCGCGATAAGGTGAATTGCCATCAGGGCAAGAGAAGATGCCCTGGGGTACGACTCGGCGCGCCGCACACAACGATATGCAGACGGTTTACAACGGCGTGCCGAGGTCGTCACGCCCTACGGACCACATCAACGCAATTTCCAAATGAATCAATGAAAACACCAACCCTACAAGCTCATTCTCCGTTATCAATTCCCCATTCTCCATCATAGTCTGCTGTGACAAGATTTGGAGGTGTCCCATGTCCCCTATTATATATGTATCCCCTGCCCTTCGGACAGCGGCCGCCGAACCGTGCGGCGCATTCCTGCCGCTCCGCGCTTCGCCCTCCGTCCGCGCCCGCATGAGCGGCCATATCCCGGACGGCGCACGCCTTGTCATTCTGCGGGAGCAGAACGGCTGGTGCGAAGTGTGCGCGCACGGCGGACACGGCTGGGCGCCGAAAACCGACATCGTGCTGTTTTACTGAAAACCCGCCGTGCGGCTTTCGTCAAATCGGTTAATTTTTTCACAATTAGCGCGAATTTTCATCCAATACGCCCGATTTTCTCTCCAATTCCGCATTTATACTTGCACTTGTTAAAGCGATGCTTTATAATAGAAGCGTTCGATGCGACAATCGCAAGGAGGTACGAAAAACAGTGTATCAGATTTTGAAAAAGCAAACGCTGAACGCAAACACCAAGCTGATGGTGATCGATGCGCCGCACGTTGCGCGCAAGGCCGAGCCGGGCCAGTTCATCATCCTGCGCGTCAGCGAAGAGGGCGAGCGCATTCCGCTGACCATCGCGGATTTTGACCGTGAAAAGGGCTCCATCACCATCATCTT
>CAKSVR010000013.1 GCA_934504345.1 uncultured Agathobaculum sp.
GGTGTCGAGGAGCAGAAGCTCGAAGCCGCCCGCAAGAGCACGGCGGAGTTTATCGCCCGCATTGCCAAGCTGTATCAGGCACAGGCGAAGGCTCTGGTCGAGATTGCCAAGCGCGAAAACCTCGCCGCACAGCCGGCGGAAGAGGCACAGGAGGAAGCAGCTGCTCAGCCGCAGGAGGCCGTACAGGCGGATGCTCCGGTCGAGGATGCGACACGCAAGTTTGATTTCGGTGAGCTGAAATTCGGCTCTGACTACGATCCGAAGAACGTAAAGTAATGAAGCGAAAGGACTGAATACTGCACAATGCAGCAGGATTACAACAATACCATCAATTTGCCCAAGACTGAATTTCCGATGCGCGCAGGTTTGCCGAAGCGCGAGCCGGGTTTTCTGGAGAACTGGGAGAAGAACGATCTTTACCATGAGCTGATGAAGAAGAACGAAGGCAAGCCGCTTTTCGTTCTGCATGACGGCCCTCCGTATGCAAACGGCAATCTGCATATGGGCCATGCGCTGAACAAAATCCTGAAGGATTTCATTCTGCGCTCCCGCAATATGATGGGCTATCAGGCGCCGTATATCCCAGGCTGGGATACCCACGGCCTGCCGATCGAGCGTCAGGCGATCAAGGCTTACGGCATGGACCGCAGCAAGGTTTCCACCGCGGAGTTCCGCTCCAAGTGTGAGGAGTTTGCACACGACCATGTCAACACCCAGCGCACCCAGTTCAAGCGCCTGGGCGTTATCGGCGACTGGGATCGTCCGTATATGACCCTGACCCATGACTATGAGGCTGCTCAGATCGAGATTTTCGGCGAAATGGCGAAAAAGGGTTATATCTACAAGGGTCAGAAGCCGGTCTACTGGTGCCCGCATGACGAAACTGCACTGGCTGAGGCTGAGATCGAGTACAAGGACATTCCGTGTAAGTCTATCTTTGTAAAATTCGCTGTTACCGATGATAAGGGTGTTATCACCAAGCTGCTCGGCACCACTGAGAACGTTTATTTCGTTATTTGGACCACCACCACATGGACCATTCCGGGCAACCTTGCAATTTCGCTGAACCCGAACTTCGAGTACGACTTCGTTAAGGTTCCGAACGGCGAGATTTACGTTCTGGCCAAGGAGCTGGTTCCGGCTGTTATGAAGACCGCCGGTATCGACAGCTGGGAAGTCCTCGCGACCGCTCTGGGCTCTGATCTGGAGCTCATCAAGACCAAACACCCGCTGTTTGACCGTGATTCGCTCGTTATCGTTGGCGATCATGTAACGCTGGATGCCGGTACCGGCTGTGTTCATACCGCTCCGGGCTTTGGTGCTGACGACTTTATCGTTTGCCAGAAGTACAACATTCCGATCATCGTTCCGGTTGACGGCAAGGGCCGCCACACCGCTGAATCCGGCAAGTACGAGGGTATGTTCGTGGATGATTCCAACGAGGTTATCCTCAAGGATCTTGACGACTGCGGCGCGCTCCTCGCGACCGAGGACATCGTACACAGCTACCCGCACTGCTGGCGCTGCAAGAACCCGATCATCTTCCGCACCACCGAGCAGTGGTTCTGCTCTGTTGATGCGCTCAAGGACGATGCGGTCAAGGCCTGCGAAGACATCAAGTGGATCCCGGGCTGGGGTCAGGAACGCATGACCTCCATGATCCGTGAGCGTTCCGACTGGTGCATTTCCCGTCAGCGTGTATGGGGTGTTCCGATTCCGATTTTCACCTGCAAGGAGTGCGGCAAGCCGCTGGTCAACGAGCAGACTATCAAGACGGTCGCTGACCTGTTCCGTGAAAAGGGCTCCAACGCATGGTTTGATATGACTGCCGCTGAGATTCTGCCGGACGGCATCAAGTGCGAGTGCGGCTGCGGCGAATTCGATAAGGAAACCGATACCATGGACGTATGGTTCGACTCCGGTTCTTCGTGGCGTGCTGTTATCGAGAACCGTGAGGGCCAGAAGACACCGGTTGACGTTTATCTGGAGGGCAACGACCAGTATCGCGGCTGGTTCCAGTCCTCGATGCTGACCTCCATCGCTACGCAGGGCAAGGCACCGTACAAGACGGTTATCACCCACGGTATGATCGTTGACGAAGAGCGCCAGAAGATGTCCAAGTCGCTGGGCAACGGCATTGCGCCGGAAGACATCCTGAGCCAGTACGGCGCGGATGTAATGCGTCTGTGGGTTGCTTCCTCGGATTACCGTCAGGATATGCGTATTTCCAAGGATATGCTCAAGCATCTCTCCCAGAACTACCTCAAGATCCGCAACACGGCTCGTTATATTCTGGGCAACCTGTTTGACTTTGATCCCAAGACCAACTCTGTTGCATATGCAGATATGCCAGAGCTGGACAAGTGGGCTCTGATGAAGCTGAACGACCTGACCGCCAAGGTACGCGAGGGCTATGACAGCTATGAGTTCCACACCGTATTCCATGCAATTCACAACTTCTGCGTTGTTGATATGTCTAACTTCTACCTTGATGTTATCAAGGATCGTCTGTACTGTGACGAAACGAACGGTCTGAGCCGCCGCTCCGCACAGACTACGATCTACCGCATCCTGAGTGCGCTGGTTCGTATGCTTTCTCCGATTCTGTGCTTCACCGCTGACGAGATCTGGCAGGCTATGCCGCACGCTGCGGAGGATGATGCCCGCAATGTGGCATACAACGAGATGCCGCAGGTTGATGAGGCACTGTCTTTCAGCGAGGAAGATCGTGCAAAGTGGGATAAGCTGACTGCGTTCCGCGATGACGTGAACAAGGCACTGGAGGGTGCGCGTTCTGCCAAGACCATCGGCAAGCCGCTCGAGGCTTGTGTAACGGTTTACGCGGATGACGAGCAGGCTGCATTCCTGAACGGCTGCGGTCAGGATCTGGCTGATCTGTGCATCGTTTCCGAGCTGGATGTTGTTTCCGGCGATGGCGAGGGCGTTGCAAGCGAGAATCTGCCGGGGCTCAAGATCGCTGTTGCCCGTGCAGAGGGCGAGAAGTGTCTGCGCTGCTGGAAGCAGGCCAAAACGGTTGGCTCCGATGAGAAGCATCCGGGTCTGTGTGCTCGCTGTGCAAAGGTTGTAGGTTAATCAAAAAGAGTAAGGGGGAGCAGAGCAATCTCTGTTCCTCCTTTTATTTTGGAGGTAGAAAATGCCGATTTATATTTGTGCAATTTTGCTGATGATCGCGGCAGATCAGGCGGTGAAATACTGGGCATTTACGTCATTGCAGCCACAGAACACGATTCCGATAATCGAAAATGTGTTCCATTTGACGTATATCGAGAATCGTGGTGCGGCGTTCAGCCTGTTCGCGCGGTTTGATTCACGCTGGATTTTCGTTGCGCTGGCCGTTGTCATTACGATTGCGATTTTCTCGGTCATGCGAAAGGATCTGATTCAGACCAAACTGGGATGCTGGTCGCTGGTTATGGTGGCAGCCGGAGCGCTCGGCAATGCCATTGATCGTGTGATTCGTGGTTTTGTTGTCGATATGTTCGACTTCCGTTTGATTCATTTCCCGGTGTTTAATGTTGCGGATATTTTCATTTGCGTGGGCGGTGTGCTGTTTATCCTGTATTTTATGTTCCAGCACAAGGACAAAGACGAAGCGGAGAAGCAAGAATGAACGAATTACAATTCACAGCAGCACCGGAACAATCCGGAAAGCGCATTGACAGCTGGCTGACCGAACAGGTCGAGGGGTTGACACGCTCGGCTGCACAAAATCTGCTGGCAGAGCAGGCGGTCCGCTGTAACGGCAAGCCGCTGAAAAAGAACTACAAGTTGGCTGGCAGTGAAACGATTACGGTACAGCTGCCTGAGCTGAAAGAAGTCGATCTTACGCCTGAAAACATCCCGTTGGACATCATTTACGAGGATACGGATATTGTTGTCGTCAACAAACCGCGCGGCATGGTCGTGCATCCGGCAGCCGGGAACTGGGATGGCACGCTGGTAAACGCGCTGATGTATCATTGCGGCGATAGCCTGTCCGGCATCAACGGCGAACACCGTCCCGGCATCGTTCATCGCATTGATAAGGATACCAGCGGTCTGCTCGTTGTGGCAAAAAATGACGCCGCACATCAGAGCCTTGCAGCTCAGATTGCGGCGCATACTGCGTATCGCGGCTATGAAGCGATTGTGATTGGTTCGGTAAAAGACGAAACGGGAACCATTGACAAGCCGATTGCCCGGCACAAAACGGATCGCAAAAAAATGGCGATTATCGAGGGTGGCCGTGAGGCGATCACGCATTATACGGTGATCAAGCGTTATAATGGCTACACACACATGGCGTTTCAGTTGGAAACTGGCAGAACGCACCAGATTCGTGTGCATATGGCCTCGATTGGACATCCAATTATAGGTGATCCGGTGTATGGACTAAAAAAAGACCGGTTTTCCAATATCGGCGGTCAGTGTCTGCACGCAGCCAAACTGACACTCACACACCCGAGAACAGGGGAGCGGATGGAGTTTCATGCGCCTCTGCCGCAGTATTTTACTGAAATTCTCGAAAAACTGGAGCGTATGCAATGAAAAAGTTCGAGGGTATGTTGCTGTCCTGCGATATGGACGGCACACTGCTGGATGATAACAAACAGATTCCGCCTGACAATATTCATGCGCTGCGTTATTTTACGGAACAGGGAGGCCGGCTGTCGCTTGCAACCGGCCGTTCGCCGTATGCGGTCGATTCATATGTGGCGCAGTTGCCGGTCAATGCACCATACAGCGTGATGAATGGCTCGCTGATTTGCGATCAATATGGGCAGACAATGTATTGTGCAGGTATGCCGCCGCAGGCAAAACAGATGGTTGAATATGTTTTGTTAAATAATTCACAATTTGGCTGCGAAATTTTTACCGCTGAAATGGCGTTGATTCGTCAAATGAGTGATTACACGCTGCATCATATGTACAAGCTGCATCTTGATTATGTTATGCTGTCGGATACACAGTTTGCGGCCAGCTCGACGGAACAATGGTGTACAGTCAATTTTACCGGTGAACCTGAGCAAATGACAGCGCTTGCGAAAGCATTGTCTGCACAGTATCCGGGTGTATTTGATATAACATCCAGCATTCCGACATTTTGTGAAATTACGGCCGCCGGCGTGAATAAGGGTTCGGCGCTGCGTTATATTGCAGCGCATATGCTGGAGATAACCCGTGTATTTGCCATCGGTGACAGTTTTAACGATGAATCCATGCTGCGCGAGGCGGAAATTTCGTTCGCACCTGCAAATGCAGAACACGCAGTACAGCAAATGGCAGATGTGGTCGTAAGTGCAAATAACCATCACGCTGTGGCGGATGTGATCGCGTATTTGGAGGGAGTATGATGAAAATAGCGAATGCAAGGTTGATTGTTCATGAAAATGTGTTATTTCTAATTATACAAAATAACAATTTTGTATAATTAGAGTATGCCAAAATCCGGAGCTGACAGCTGCGTTAAAGGATTCACTTTTCCGACATTCGTTCCTCGATATTTGTGAGTTTGGTTAAAATTTGGTCCAACATCTCTCGGATTGACGGATATTTCTTTTGTTTAACTATCACTGATTTAACAAGTTTGGGTTTAGTGAAATTTTCACATGAATAAATCGGCGACATATTTTCCATCTGACAGCGACGGCATTTCTGATACGGATGGCAAAACCGAAACTCGCTGCAAGCAAGTTTGCTGCAATATCGGCAAACGCACTTTTTGCACTTTTCCATTGCTGAACTATTCCTTTCACTGATGACAATCGCGTTTTATTTTAGCGGATTTATCAGCAAAAGTCAACCAAAAAGCAAAGCGGCTCCGATCGGAGCCGCTTTGCTTTTTTATCCAGCTTTTCTCAGCTGATACTTTTCGACCATTTTCAAAAAATGCTGATGTACTGTCAAATTATCATCCAATTCAGGATGAAATGCCGTGACAAGCATATTTTCCTGCTGCGCTGCAACAATTTTGCCATCTACGACGGACAGCACTTCAACCGTATTTTCCACACTTTCGATATACGGCGCACGAATAAACGTCATCGGAATTTTCTCTACTGTGCCAAATCGATCGTCGGTGAAAAAGCTGCCCAGCTGTCGGCCGTAAGCATTACGTTTCACACGAATATCCATCGTGCCAAAACACGGAACACCGCCGTCCACCTGTTTTGCCAACAGAATCAGACCGGCACAGGTGCCAAATACCGGCAAACCTGCCTGTATTTTCTCACGCAGGAAATCATACAGCTCAAGCTCGCGCAGGAGCTTGTTCATCACCGTGCTTTCACCGCCCGGAATGATAAGGCCATCCATCGGCTGATCGAGGTCGCGCCGCTGGCGAATCTCGAAGTGCGGCACGCCGAGCTTATCCAGTACAGCAGCGTGCTCCGCAAATGCGCCCTGCAGCGCTAAAATTCCAACAACCATGATTACTTGCCTCGCTCGGCCATCAGCAGCGCAATCTCATTTTCATTGATGCCGACCATGGCTTCACCCAAATCGGTGGACAGCTCGGCGATCAGCTTTGCATCGGTATAGTTGGTAACAGCCTTGACAATCGCTGCGGCACGCTTCGCCGGATCACCCGACTTAAAAATACCCGAGCCAACGAATACGCCTTCCGCACCGAGCTGCATCATCAGCGCTGCATCAGCCGGAGTTGCAACACCGCCTGCTGCAAAGTTTACGACCGGCAGACGGCCGTTTTCATGCACGCTGCGGAGCAGTTCGACCGGGACCTGAAGCTGCTTTGCAGCCTCGAACAGCTCGTCCTCGCGCAGATTCTGTACACGGCGAATCTCGGCGTTCATGGCACGCATATGACGAACAGCCTGTACAACATCGCCGGTGCCCGGTTCACCCTTAGTGCGGATCATAGCAGCGCCCTCGGCAATACGGCGCAGAGCCTCCCCCAGATCGCGCGCACCGCATACAAACGGAACCTTGAACTGTGTCTTATCGATATGATAAACGTCATCTGCCGGAGAAAGCACTTCGCTTTCATCGATATAATCGATCTCGATGGCTTCCAGCACCTGAGCCTCTACAAAATGGCCGATACGGCACTTTGCCATGACCGGAATGGAAACAGCTTCCTGAATGCCGCGGATCATCTTCGGGTCGCTCATGCGGGAAACGCCGCCTGCTGCACGGATGTCCGCCGGAATGCGCTCGAGTGCCATAACCGCACACGCACCGGCTGCCTCGGCGATTTTTGCCTGCTCCGGCGTGGTTACGTCCATGATGACGCCGCCTTTCAGCATCTGTGCCAGTTCCTTGTTCAGCTTATATTGTACGCTCATATCGTTCAGACTCCTTTGTTGTTTGGTGTATGAGTGCATTATACGCGCTTACTGAACATATTAAAATAATCAGATTGCAACTATTTTATAAGGTCAGATATTCGACATATAAAACAACGGCTCCCGCATTTCAGCAGAAGCCGTTGTTCCTGTTTAGCTGTTATGAAGCGACGATTACACGAATTTTACCGCCATCCGCAGCGGATTTGTTCGCATAGACACGGAACGAAGTGTAATTGGATTTTGCGCTCTGAAGCGAGATAAATCCGCTCTGTTCCGAAACATAAACGCCAATATCATCAGCCAGTGTGTAGTAGCCGTCCTTGGTGCGGACACCGGAAGAACCGTCGAACGCAGAGGCTTTGACGGTGTCGATCAGTTCCAGCTTGAGTGTGTCAAGCGAAGAGTTAATAACACTTTCATCGGTCGAATATCCCTTAGGAATGCCAACAGGAATACCATGACTACCGGTCAGAGAAAGAACTTTGAAGATAAATGCTTCAGTCTTGGCGTTGCTACTATCCCAATATTGCAATTTAATAGAGTTCTTATCGATAAATTTATCAGAATGTTCACTTCTATACCATTTTTTATCTGCTTCAGTGCAATCTTTCCATGTTTTAGAAAGTGTAACTAGTGTATGTTCATTTTCTACGGGTTCATTATTTTTTAGATATGTATTTTTTTCGTCCTGACTACACTCGGACCATGTTTTCTGAATGCTCACAACTTCATTATCGCGGGGGGCATCGTTTGTGTGATAGTCAGTACCAATACCATAAATCCAGCTATCCCCTGTTACATCGCCCAGCACGATATTGGTTATCGTGCCTGCGTTGTCCTGCACGGTGTAGCGAATCTGTGCCGCCGGAATTGATGTCAACGCAATATCCGTGGTATTGATTGGATTGAGCGGTGCACCGGACAGCACCTCCTCGTACACGCGCACCTTAGAGGAAACGATGCTATTTCCCAGTTTGCCATCCGAGATAAACCAGTTACCGCCAGCCTTGCCGGAGAATGTACGGCGAATCAAATCTGCCTTATCGCCAGACTGGCTGACCGTGACCAGACGGCCAAGCAAACTCGAAGTAATATCTTGACCAGAAATCGGATTTATTAACGGTGTAATCGGAATATCGCGCAGAACCAGCCCGTTCATCAGAGCCACGGTTCCCTTTGCGCCGTCAATCTTGGTGACAATGCCCTGCATATCCGCGCTGACTTCCTTCTTGGGATATGCGGCCACGATGTTGTTATCCACATCAAACAGCAGCGTGATCTGGTCTTTCAGCTTAATATCCTTGAATGTACCGGCTGCGCTTTCCGGAATGGAGAACTTCTGGTCGAGCATCTTTATTTCCGACGGATGGCTGTACGTTGCCGAGCCCTCGACATATTTGCCGCTCAGCTTTGTATCCGATACGAGCGCCTGCTTCGCGGAGGTATCCAGCGTGACCACATCGTACTTTTTCAGCTTGTTCACATCGATTTCCGCACCGTTCTTGATGATTTTATACTCGCTTGGAATCTTTCTCGAGGTGGCCAGACCGTAAACGAACGAATGCGTATTACCTGCCGTTGTTTTCGGCAGAACGGCCATCAGCTGCAGCACGCCATACTCGTTGTAGTACATGGTCAGCGTGTCGCCTGCCTGAATGCTCGCCCACATTTTTTCGTAATCGTCCATCTTGTGATCGCGACTGATGTAGATTTTGGTGCTGCGTTCCGGCCGCAGCGTTTCATTTTTCGTAACAACACGATCCGCTGCAACGCTGACGACCTCGTAGGTTTCCGTCTTGTTGTCGTTCGGCACGACACCGACAGCAACCTTGCTGCTCCCCTTGCCTACTACGATTGTTCCGTATACGCCAATCAGGCTGTTATCCAGCGTACCTGCGGTCTTGCGCGATGCATCCACGGTGCCGTCCTCGTAGAACAGCGCTTCATCAGCGGCAAGTGTGCTGTTCGTCTTGCCGGTTTCCAGCAGGATGCAGTTTTTCACAGTCGAGGAGGCGACCTTGTCCAGCAGGGTGCTCCCCTCTTCTCCCTTTTTGTCGGTGCTGAGTGCATTGAGCAGCATTACGGCGGCCTCTCCGCGCTTTACCGCAGCGCGGGCATTGGAGATGGAAACGCCGTCCGTCAGACCGATAGCCTGTGCCTGCGCGAGATAGTCCGCAGGCCAGAACGGGCCGATGTCCTCCTCCTTGTAGCCCAGCATACGCAGCAGCATCGTGCAGACTTCACCATAGCTGACGACCTTATCCGGGCCGAACTTGCCGTCCGCGTAACCGCGGATGATGGCCTTTTCCTTGAGCTCCGGATGGCGTACCGCTGCATTGATATACGGCGCAGCCCAGTGTCCCTGTTTGACATCCGGGAAGATAGTATAGCTCTTGTAAGCGCTTACATCCGTAATACCCATCGCTGTTACTGCCAGCTTGCAGAACTGAGCACGGGTCAGTGCCCTGCCGGGTGCAAACGTGCTGCCGCCCACGCCCTGCATGATGCCGAGTGCATCCAGTACAGAAGCTGTCTGCGCCACTTTTGTATCCGAAATATCGGAAAATACCGCCGAAGCGGGTGAAATCATAACCAATCCTGCCAAACACAGGCTGACAAATCTCTTTTTCATAGTATCCTACCTTTCCTTTTATTGCGTCCGCAGTGCATCTACCGGCTGAAGATTGGAGGCTTTGTTTGCCGGGTACAGTCCGAAAATGATACCCAGCAGCGCCGAAAACAGAAAAGCGCCGATAACCAATCCAACAGACGGCAGTACAGTGAACTGCTCGACATTGGGCATATATCCGTTCTGCGTTTTTGCAAGCAGCAGGTTGCCGAGCACAGCTGACAGAAAACAGCCGAGCACAATGCCGATAACGCCGCCGCAGCAGGAAACCACAGAAGCCTCCACCAGAAACTGACCGATAATATCACGCTTGCGCGCACCGATCGCCATACGAATGCCAATCTCGCGGGTGCGCTCGGTGACAGACACCAGCATGATATTCATAATGCCGATGCCGCCTACCAGCAGTGAAATTCCGGCAACACCGCCGCCAAGCAGTGCCAGCATATTATTCGAGGATTCGCTCTGCTCCTGCCACTGGCTGTTGGAGGAAACCGAAAACCAGCCGTTTCCGGCTTCGCAGCGGCCCTGCATGAAGTTGGGCAGCAGTGTGTCAGTCAGCTCAGCAATGTCATCCTTGCTGGCAGCTTTGACGATATACTGACGGTCATCCATGCCGTACATACTCATCATGGTGCTTTGCAGCGTGTATGGCATCACGAGCAGCTGATCTTCGGTGTTCAGCTTGCCGTCATACTTTCCGGCGTAAACGCCGATGACTTCAAAGCTCTTGCCGCCGATACGCAGCTTTTGCCCGATAGGGCTCATGGCGCCGAAGAAATATTTACGCAGTGTTTCGCCAATGACACATACGCGGGCGCGGGTACGGCAGTCCGCCGCTGAAATATCCCGTCCGGCGGAAATTGTATGACTGGTGACTTCACCGTAATACTCGTTGCCAAAATACATATAGGTATATCCGCTGTTGCTGTCGTTGTTGTCCAGCTTTTTGGCACGGTACTGGATGCCGCCGTTCTGCCAGTCGTAATACTGGCTCTGCGGCGACCATGCGGCGACCTTATCCGACAGATCCGTGCTCAGATACGTTTCAAAGTCTTTCCAATCGCTGCTTTTCGCGCCATAGCCGTAAATATCGATGCGGTTGACGCCCATTGCCTCGAATTGCAAACGCTGCAATTTGCTGGTTCCCTGAATAGAGGCAACGATCGCGATGACAGAAGCCACGCCGATGATGATGCCCAGCATCGTAAGGATCGAGCGCACCTTGTTATTCAAAATGGATTTGAACGCCATGCGGACGGTTTGCAGCCAGTTCATACAGCTCCGCCTCCTTTCGCATCCGAGATGATCTTGCCATCCTGAATGGTGACGATGCGTTTTGCCATCTGTGCGAGGTGGTTGTCATGCGTGATAAGGATGATCGAGGTACCCTGTTCGTTGAGCGCGGTCAATTTCTGCATAATATCCAGACCAGATGCGGAATCCAGATTGCCCGTGGGCTCGTCCGCCATGATGATCGGCGGTTTGGCTGCTACCGCACGCGCGATCGCAACACGCTGCTGCTGACCGCCGGACATCTCACCCGGGCGGTGATCCATGCGTTTTTCCAGTCCGACAGATACCAGCGCCTCCTGTGCCAACCGTCGGCGCTCGTCGCGCGGCAGGCCGCGATAGATCAGCGGCAGCTCGACGTTTTCCAGCGCCGTCAGCGCCGGAATCAGGTTGAAGCCCTGAAAGATGAATCCAATCTCACGATTGCGGATGCCGGACAGCACGGACGGTTTCATGTCACTGACCGGCTGGCCGTTCAGATAATAGGTGCCATAAGTCGGAATATCCAGGCAGCCGAGAATATTCATCAGCGTGGATTTGCCCGAACCGGACTGTCCCAGAATACACAGGAACTCGCCCCATGGAACCTGAAGCGAAATATCGTCCAGTGCGCGGACTTCGTTTTCTCTACCTTCGTTATAAATCTTGCTCATTCGCCGAACATCGATCAGCAGTTCGGCACGATGCTCTTCGGGAGCAAGCGCGTTTCTTTCCCACATAAGCGCCCCTCCTTAACCGACGGACATATCGCCCATATCGCTGTACAGGTCGGTCGGTCCGGCAAGGTATACCGTAGTACCCTCCTCAATGCCCCAGTAGATCTCGGTATTGGTCGAATCGGCAATGCCGGTTTCGACAGGTACAAGCTGATAGCCATCGGGAATGCCTTCGGTGCCCTCCGGGATGGGAAGCGTTTCATCAAACGGGATCTCATTGCCGTTCTCATCAGTGAGCGGCTTGGCAAAAACAGCCGTACCTTCTTCGGTGTTGACGATGGCAGACGAGGGAACCATCAGGCAGTCGTAAGACGAAGCAGTGGTGATCTTGTAATCGATCGACATACCGCTGTAAATCGACATACCCTCGATGCTGTCAACGGTAATGACCGCCTTAAAGGTGGACATACTGCCCTGACCGCTGTTGGAGTTCTGTGTCGGCTCGAGCGCTACCGAATCAACCACGCCGGTCAGCGGCAACTCGGAGCCGTCCGAGGTGTACATATTCATCGTAGCAATCTGACCGGACTGCACCGAACCGACATCGGTCGAGGGAATCTCGGCGTTGACGACAATATCGTTCAGGTCGGCAATAACGACCAGCGTTTCCGCGCCGGTTACTTCCTGTCCCTCTGCGGCGTTCAGGCTGACAACAACGCCGTCCATCGTGGCAACGATGGTGGAGTTCAGAATTTGCAGTTGGAGCTCGGTAACACGAGCCTGCTTTTCGCTTGCCGTCACCTGTGCACTGACAACATTGCGGCTGGCGGCGGCAACTTCATTCTGTGCCGCTGCAATCTCATCCTGCGAGGCATCGCTGGAGAGTGTCATGATCAGCGCACCGCTGGTGTAGCTGTTGTAATTGACACCGTTCAGGATGGTGATCTCGCCGCTCATCTGTGCGGTGACAGCCTCCTCGCGGCTGTATTCCAGCGTGCCGGAGTTTGCCGGGAAAATCGTACCGGCGCTGCCGGTGCTGATGGTCGCGGTAGCGTTCATGCCCTTGATGAGCGAACCGGGATTGTTCACCGTGATAACCACACGGATGACACGTACGCCGTCGCTCGTAATCTGCTGTGCGGTGTCTACCGAAGAAACCGAACCGGTCACTTCACTCATGGCCGACGGAATGGAGACGGTCGCGGTCTGTCCGGCCTGAATGTTCTTCGCATACTCAGCGCTGAATTGCAGTGTCAGCTTCATCTGGCTATCGTTTACCATATAACCGATGACCTGACCCTCGCTGATCTGTTCACCAACACGGAACGTGGTGTCCTTGCCGTCCGAATCCTTGACCGGAACGAGCTTGCCGGTGAACGGCGCAGTGATGTTCAGACGGCCCACCTTTTTCTGCGCCGCGCTCAGCGCCGACTGTGCCTTGACGACATCTGCCTGTGCCGCAGTGACACTGCGCTGCGCTTCGGTCAGCTCAGTCTGGGCCGCTTCGAGCTCCTTGCGCGTTTCGGTCGGGTCGATGACCAGCAGCTGATCGCCAATATGGACTTCATCGCCTTCTGCTACCAGCACCTGCGTTACCTTGCCCTTGATGTCCTTGCCGAGCTCCTCGCGCTTTCTGGCAGCAGTAACACCGCTGCCCTCTATGTAGGTTTCCAGATCGCCGCGCATCACAACGGCAGTGGTTTCGATGGTATCCTCCGCGCCTGCGTTGCGCGTTTTCACCACGGCGACAACACCGCCGCCGATCAGGAGCGCCGCCACTGCGGCGGCAATGCCGATCCGCATTCCCTTGCTGAGCTTGCTCTTCTTCCGATTCATTTTATCGGCGTATTTGTTGCGTTTGGGCTGTGCTTCCGCCGCCGGAGCAGCAGCGGGCTCTGCGGCTTTTTCCGCTGGCTCCTGCGGTACGGCCGGAATGGCCTGTGTCTGCTCGAGCGCATCCTCCGGCTGTTTTTTGTGCCGGTCGAAAAATTTTTTCTTGTCTTGGCTCATAGTCTGATGTTCCTTTCTGTTCTCTATCCGTTTATTGAAAAGGCAGGGCTGCCTTTACTCATGAATCAATTGCTGCAAGAAGTCATGTACTCTGCCGGGGAGCTCCGCGAGCGGGCCGTCGTTGATAAATTCCGCATCATAGTGATACGCCGCAACGCCGTCATCCGAGCGGTTGCCAAGCTGACCGCGCGCCTGCTCCAGCGCCGGCCGCCGCACCAGAATGGCTTTGCAGTTTTCACCGACCGCCTGCCGGAATCGTGCGATCTCCTCGGGTTCTCTTATATGGACGAAAAGCAGCTCGGCATTGTTCCCTTCAAATGCATGAAACTGTTCCATACAGTAGCGGAACGGCAGATCGTTGAACTCTGTGCAGTCCGCTTTCAGCTGCGAGAGAAAGCGCCGGGCGGCCGGTGTTTTCGTGCCGTCCCATCCGGCAGCCTTTGCCACCTCGAGAATGGGCGTGATGGACGAGATGTTCTGCACTTGCCAGTTCTGTGCCGCAGCGCTGCATACGGAATCCTTTCCGACACCGCCGCTGCCGTTTATGATAAACACTTGTTTTATCAAGGATAGTCCCTCCAAAAACATATAGATATACACAATACATTTTAACACAGGGCGGCAGCCTTTACAAGCGACACAGCCTTACAATTCCGTTAAAAAAGCGTGCCCGCTCGCAGCAGGCACGCTTGTGCTTTACAGGATGATACAGATTAGTCCTCCTGCGCTTTCATTGATGATCTTTTCGAGCGTTTCGCGAATCTTTCCGCGGGCATCGTCAGGCATCCGGCTGAGCTTATGCGACAACTCCTCCCGCACCAGTTCGTTCAGTGATTTGCCGAAAATATTGGTGTCCCAGATCTTTTCCGGCTGTTCCTCGAACTCGCTGAGCAGATAATGCACCAGCTCCTCAGACTGCTTCTCTGTGCCGACGATCGGATTGACCTCGGCTTTGATGTTGGCGCGCATCATGTGGATGGACGGCGCGGAAGCTCGCAGGCGCACACCGTAGCGGCCGCCCTGCCGCACGATTTCGGGCTCTTCGAGCGACAGCTCCTCGACCGAGGGCATCACGATGCCGTAGCCGGTCTGATACACCTGATCGAGCGCGCCGCGCAGGCGTTCGTACTGCTGCTTTACGGCAGCGAAATCCTCAAGCATACGCATCAGGTCGGCGGCATCGCGGATGGCAATGCCGGTCTGCTCGGCAACAATGTCATAGAACACGGTTTCCGGCAGGTCAACGTGCACCACCGCAGAGCCGTTCCCGAGCGCCATGCTGTCCACGCCCGCCCGCTTGACGTATTCGTTGCTCTCGAGCGCGCGGCACAACGCCTGTACATCGCGCATTTTTCCGCCGCCGGAAGCCGCTGCGCGGATACACTGGTAAATACTGTTCTGCACCGGATGATGCAGCGGCAGCGAGCAGATATAGCGCGGCAGGACAAAACCGATCTCGCAGACCGGAAATTCGTAGAGCACCTGCTGTAAAATATCTGCGATGCTGTTCTCATTCAGTTCAAGGCAGTTTACCGCGATCGGTGTGATGCGGTATCGCTCCTGCAAGTCACGGCATATACTCTGTGCAGCTTCGCCTGTCGGCTCTGCGGAGTTTACCAGCACAAGGAACGGCTTGCCCAAGTCCTGCAATTCCTCGATCACCCGCTTTTCGGCGGGCTCGTAGGCTTCACGGGGCAGTTCGGTAAAGCTGCCGTCCGTTGTTACTACCAAACCAATGGTGGAATGTTCACCGATGACCTTGTGTGTGCCGATCTCGGCGGCCTCCGCGAGTGTCATCGGTGCATCCTGCCACGGTGTCGATACCATGCGCGGCGTATCGTCCTCCATGCCGCCGAGCGCACCCTCTACCAGATAGCCCACACAGTCCACCAGCCGCACGCGGCACGCGCCGCCCTCCGGCAGTGCAATCTCTGCGGCCTCCTCCGGCACAAATTTGGGCTCGGCTGTCATAATCGTCCGGCCGGTGCCCGACTGCGGCAGTTCGTCGCGGGCACGCTCCCGCTTGTAGGGATTCTCCATATCAGGCAGCACCATGGTTTCCATGAACCGCTTGATAAACGTGGATTTGCCGGTGCGTACCGGTCCGACCACGCCGATGTAAATATCGCCGCCGGTGCGGCTGCTGATCTGATCGTAAATCTGATTTTCCATGTTCATCCCGCCTTTCAGTCCTGAATCGGAATCAGCAGCAGAGTGCGCTGCACGCTTTCTGCCTCTGCGGGCAGCTCATTTGCACAGCGTATCGCCTGCTCGGTCGTGCCGCAGCCCTTGGCGATGTCCCACAGCCGCGTTTCGTCCGTGATCTGCCGCAGCACCAGCGTTACACCGTGGCGGTCGTTTTCCTTGGGCTTTACCTCGAGGGACGAAATATGGCAGAACGTCATGCGTGTCTGCGGCGCGGCTGTGCCGTTCGCCGTGAGAGTCACCAGCAGGCCGCGTTCTCCGGCTGCCGCAGCCCGTGCGGAGAGCCGAAGCTCCTCCGGCTCTCCGGGCGTATTGCACGGCATGGCAAGCGACAAGATGCGCTGTACAGCACAAAGCTGCTGATCGTCACCGAGGTATAGTACGCGGACAGCAGCCTTGACCTGCAATTCACTGTCCGATACCCGCTTGGCGCCGCAGTAGACTGCCTGCGCTGCGATCACATGGGAAACGTGCTGTGCGGTCGGTACGGTTTCACTGGCTTCAGAGGTAAACGGCTGTACTGACGGCATATCCTGCAATACCGGGTGTTCGATCTGCGCGGAGAGCTCCTTGCCGGGTACATACATATCTTCGATACAGCATAGACGGCGCGGCTGCCGCAGCAGCACCATAGCCTGTGCGCTGATCGTGCTGGACAGCATACCGTCCGCCTCCAGCCGGCAGTTTGCCTCGGATACCGTCATGCGGACTTCGACAGGCGCGTTTTCCTCGGCTTCGGGCAGCTCAAGGATCTGGGTGAACGGCGTACTGCTGTGCAGCACCCGCACTGCATCATCCTCCTGCATGGCCAGACATTGCAGCACGGCATCTCCTTTGACAACAATGCGGCCATGCATGGCACGGCACTCGGATACCTGCATAGTGCAGTCGGTGTGCAGCAGAGAAAGCGCCGCCGCATCGTCCATCGGCACATCGTCCAATATGGTAACAGGATAGTTTCGCACTTGGTCGATCAGTGTCACATCGCACGAATGGCTCAGGCATTCCAGCTCATCCAGCTCGACCGACTCGGTCGCCTCACATTCCGCCTTGCAGTAACCTGCTGTCAGAAAGCACAGCTGCACACTGACACTGACCTTGCGGCTGTTGACCGCCTCGGCCTCGACCGAAGCTGGGCGGCAGGAAACCGCGCAGACGGATTCCGCCGTCAGTCCCTCGCATTCCTCGATATGGGCAAAGCTGATGGGCACGGACAGCTGCCGCAGCCTGCCGCCGTTCTCGGGCTCATACAGCACCGTCACCTGTACCGTACCGGATACCAGCAGGCGGTCGTTCTGCGGTGTCTGATCCTTGATCGCCGGGATACCGTAAGCGCACACGATGCGGCCGATGTCCGGAAAGGTGTCCGGCACGATGGCATCCGCGCTTTCCGTGCAGGCGGAGATATGTGACAGACGTTTATCGTAGTAACAGATGCTTGTTTGGTTCAGTTCCATTGATGCTGCCTCCTTTGGTTTCACTGCTGCTCCTGAATTAACCATATGACCGGGCATACGAAAATATGAACAGGCCGTTTCAGATTTGTGTCACGTTTGCCTGCACCGCCGCTTATACTGACAGCAGGAGCGTGATGCGCTATGTTCTGCCGTGGGCAGGCGATCGGTCTTGCCGTGTTTGCGTTTGGAGTGGGACTGCTGCTCGGCGTTCTGCTCCCGTCCTGCCTGTGGGTGTGGCTGGCTGCGCTGGCCGTGATCGCGGCGGGGCTGTTCCTGTTTCAGTGCTGAAAGGAGGATGCACGATGATGAAAGTGGTCGTATGGAAGAGCCCGAAATACTTACGGGGCATTCTGTGCTGTCTGTTTCATGTAAACCGGGCATAAAGGAAAGCGCATTTGCAGATTTGTTCTGCAAATGCGCTTTTGACTGTTTGAACGGATATTACTTTTTCTCGGTCGTGCTGCCGAAGCCGCCGGTGCGTTCACCGTCTGCATCGTCGTCTACGGTGATGCCGAACGGCAGGAAGATGCCCTGTGCAAAGCCGTCGCCTGCGGCAACGGTCAGGGTCTTGCCGTTATTATCATCGCTGGTCATCTTGATCAGGATGTGGCCCTCGTTGTTCGCCTCGAAGTAGTCACTGTCGATAATGCCGACCGTGTTGTCCAGCTGCAGGCGATGGCGGAAGCCCAGACCCGAACGCGGATACAGGCTCAGCACCCAGCCGTCCTCGATCATCACACGGATACCGGTCGGAATGAGGATGGTTTCATGCGGCACGAGCGTAAAGCCCTCCGGCGCAAAGAAATCATAACCGGCGGAACCCTTGGTCGCACGGCGCGGCAGGCGGATGTTCTCGTAGACTTTTTTTGCTTCCGATGCGCTGCGGCGGGTCGCAGTGCACCAGTCACGGATAAACTGTTCCTCGGATACCTTGAAAAACTGTGCGATCTGTTGCATAATTCAGCACTCCTTTTTATTCATCGTCATGCAGGACGATACTGTTTGCGGCAAGCGTGCGCGCCACATCGATCACGCGCTGGTTGGCACTGCCGCGCCAGTGAAGCTGCGGATCAGCCTGTGCCTGAACAAACCGGCCGTCGATCAGCACATCGATCTGATCGAGGAACGGCAGCCACTTGATCTCCTCCCAGCGGTAGCCGGTGTACAGCCAGATGGTCTTGGTCGGAAACTTCTGCCGGATCTCATGGCACAGCTCGCTGATCTCCTCGCGGTTGCCGGGGAACAGCGGATCGCCGCCGGAAAATGTGATGCCGGAGATGTGGTCCTTGCTGAGCTCAGCGAACAGCTCGTCCTTTGCCGCCTGATCAAACGACAGGCCGCCCTCCGCATCCCATGTGATCGGATTGTGGCAGCCCGGGCAGGCGTGTCCGCAGCCAGCGACCCACAGCACAACGCGCAGACCGTCGCCGTTGAGCATATCGTCCTTGGTTATATTGTGATACTGCATTCGTGTTACATACTCTTTCTTTCTGCGATTTCGGCCATCTTGGCATCGTTGAGGCGCGTATCGCCCTTAACGCGAGAGTAGGAAAGATAGCCGTTCATTCTCTCGATTTTGGTAAGATTGCGGCTGCCGCACTTCGGGCAGACATCCATGGAAAGCTCCTCATGGCCGCAGTCGTCACAGTACGCGAGTGACAGGTTGACACCCTCGTAAAAGCCCTTTGCCATCGCGCGGCGCACCAGCGAACGGATGGCCTCGCGGTTGTAGTCGATCGGATACTTGACGTACTGGATCTTGCCGCCGTTGCACAGGTTCCAGAACCGGCCCTCAAGATCCTGCTTCTGGATCGGCGTCAGCTCCTCGGTAACGTGGCAGTGGAAGCTGTTGGATACATACGGACGGTCGGAAACACCTTCGATGATGCCGTATTTCTTGCGGAACTGCTCAACCTGCAAACCGCACAGGCTTTCGGCCGGCGTGCCGTAGATGGCATACAGGTTGCCGTCCTCGTTTTTGAACTGCTCGACCTTTTTATTGATATATTCGAGCGTTTCGAGTGCAAACCGGCCATCCTCGGCAAGCGATTTGCCGTTATAGAGCTCCTGAAGCTCGTTGAGCGCTGTGATGCCGAACGATGCGGTCGCGGTCTTCATGATCGGCTTGATCTTGTCCGACGGCTTGAGGTGTCCGCCGTAGAAACCGCCCTCGCAGTAGGCCAGCGGGTTGGTCGAGGCACGCATTTCACCAAGGTAAGCGTAAGTGCGGATGTGCAGCTTGCGGATGAGCTCCAGATAATAGTCGAGCACCTCGCGGAACGGGCGGCTCTCCTGCTGAGCCTTGGCGTAGATCATCGGCAGGTGCAGCGACACCGCACCGATGTTCCAGCGGCCGACAAATACCGGCTTGTCATCCTCGTCTGCGGGCTTCATGCCGCCGCGCTCGTACCACGGAGAAAGGAAAGCACGGCAGCCCATCGGGCTGACGATCGCGCCGTACTTTTTGTACATACTCGGCACATAACCCTCACCGGTGAGCGAAAGCCAGTCCGGATACATCGCGCGGGACGAGCACAGGATGCCGGCTTCGAATACGTCCTCGAGCGGCTTACCGGGTCCGTGCAGATTTTCGTCGTACAGGAATACGATCTTCGGGAACAGTACGGGCTTCTTCTGACCCTTTTTACCCTGACCCTTGCGGCGCACGTTCAGCATGGTGATGGAGGCCAGCTTTGCGAATCGGCCCGTGCCGGTGCCCATCGTCATAGTGATGAACGGATAATCGCCGCGGCTGGATGCTACGGTGTTGAACTTGTACTCCCAGCCCTGGAAACCCTGCTCGAAGTCGTTGAGGATGTCCGCCATGACTTCCTTTTCGACCGTGTCAGCATCCAGACCCAGACGGGTGTACTTCTCGGTCAGCATTTTGTAGCTGCGCTCGGCGTAGGGCTCGAGCAGCAGATCGACCGACGGCACGGTGAAGCCGCCGTACTGCTGGCTGGCCGCAGAAAGCACGATGTCGCCGATAACGTCAAACGCAACGTTGAGCGTTTTCGGTTCGTTGTACCACAGATTGCCCATCTCGAAGCCGTCCTTGAGGACACTGGCAACGTTGAACAGACAGCAGTTCATCGTATCGCGGCGGGCGGACATATCATGGACGTAAATATAGCCGTCCCGGCAGGCCTGAAGCTCCTCGGTGTTCATAAAGAACTTCTGGTACAGCTCCTTGTTGAGCTGGTTGAAGATCAGGCTGCGCTTGGTGGAAACCAGCGCGGAATCCGTGTTGGAGTTCTCCTTGTCGCCGATATACATGATAGACTGGCTTTTTTGATATACGCTGTCCAGCATACCAACAAAATCCTGCTTGTAGTTGCGGTAATCGCGGTAGCTCTTGGCGACCTCCGGGCGCACCGCCTCCAGCGCGGACTCGACGATGTTGTGCATCTGCCAGATCTGCACATCGGTCATGTGGTGGTCACGGATATAGCCCTCCACATGGTCGCAGATAGATTTGAGTTCGTCCTCTGTAAAGTTGTAGAGGACACGATTTGCCGACTTATTAACGGCGATAACAACCTTTTGGATGTTGAACGGTTCTTTGGTGTGATCTTTTTTGACAACTCGAACCATGCAGTGTTCTTCCTCTCTAAATTTCATACGTTCATCATTATATCACATTGTTCGACAAAAAGCGAACAAAAAAGCACTGTGCTGTCAGGGCACGGTAGAAATCGCACCGACCCATATATCATGTGCTGCTATTGCATTGTACCATACAAGATGTAGTTTTGGAAGAACAAAATTCGACAAATTTTTCTGTGCATATTTTTGAGAGAAAAAATCTTTGTGAAAATTTTGTCGTTTTCGCTTGCATCCGATGCGCGCAATCGCGTATAATGGATGTAAATCGTCCTGACAGTAAGCCTCTGCGCTCGCAGATCCTGCATGAAAGGAGCCGCCGATACAGTATTTTCGCGTTTTCCGTTCCGGAGAGCGCTCTCTGTGCACGACTGCGCCTTTCAGGGCGCAGTTATTTTTTATTTCGAGGTGTTTTTATGCAGACAAGAGTTGCCGTAATGGGCATTGTGGTAGAAAATACCGACTCCGTTGAACGGCTCAACACGCTGCTGCACGAGTACGGCAGCTACATCATCGGGCGCATGGGCATTCCCTATCGCGCACGCAATATCAATATCGTATCCATCGCCATTGATGCGCCGCAGGATGTGATCTCGGCTCTGTCCGGCAAGATCGGCAATCTGGACGGCATCAGTGTCAAAACCGCTTATTCCAATGTGCAGAGCGATGAATAAGGCAAAGCAGCTCATCGACCGGCTGGAGGCGCAGCACAGCCTGCCGATAGAGGAATACGAATATCTGATCGAGAACCAGAGCGATGAACTTGCCGCTTATGCGGCCGAGAAGGCTGCCGCTGCGCGCTATCGCATATACGGCAATGATGTTTACATCCGCGGACTCATTGAGATCGGCAATATCTGCCGCAACGACTGCTATTACTGCGGCATTCGCCGCTCCAACGCTGCGTGCGACCGCTACCGCCTGACCGAAGAGCAGATACTGGACTGCGCCCGTGAGGGCTACGCGCTCGGTTTCCGCACCTTTGTCATGCAGGGCGGTGAGGACAGCGCGTTTTCGGTTGACATAATCTGCCGCATCGTGCGCCGCATCAAGACAGAGTTTCCGGACTGCGCCGTCACGCTGTCGCTCGGTGAATTTCCACGCGAGGCTTATCAGGCGATGTTCGATGCGGGCGCGGACCGTTATCTGCTTCGTCACGAAACGGCCGACAAGGCGCATTATGAAAAGCTGCATCCGTCCTCCATGTCGTTCGAAAACCGTATGCGCTGCCTGCACGATTTGAAGGACATCGGCTACCAGACCGGCTGCGGCTTCATGGTCGGTTCGCCGTACCAGACGGCACGAACACTCGCCGAGGACTTGAAGTTCATCGAGAAATTTCAGCCTGAAATGTGCGGCATCGGCCCGTTCATCCCGCAGAAAGACACGCCGTTCCGTGATTTTCCAGCCGGAACGTGCGAACAAACAGTATATCTGCTGTCGCTGCTGCGACTCATGCAGCCGAATCTGCTGCTGCCCGCCACAACGGCGCTCGGCACGATTCGATCGGACGGCCGCGAGCGCGGCTTGCAGGCCGGTGCGAATGTAGTCATGCCCAATCTGTCCCCGCTTGGGGTACGCAAAAAATATGCACTGTATGACGGTAAACTCTGTACCGGCGAGGAAGCCGCGCAGTGCATCGGCTGTCTGTCGCGCCGTGTCGCATCGGTCGGCTGTCGTATCGTCACCGCACGCGGCGACATCATCCGATAACATATTATTTAAGGGATTCTGACGGAAAGAGCAATCTCTGACCGCAAGACAAGAAAGGAAATAGAAACAATGGCTCAATACGATTCCAAATCCCTCCATGCGGAGGAGTTTATCAACCACGAGGAAATTCTCGAAACCCTGCAATACGCCGAGGCCAACAAGCACAACGCGGAACTGATTGACAGCATTCTGGAGAAAGCCCGTCCGCAGAAAACGGCCACCGGCATACACTGTGCCGGTCTGACCCACCGCGAGGCCTCCGTGCTGCTGGCGTGTGACATCCCCGAAAAGATCGAGGAGATGTATCGTCTGGCTGAGGAGATCAAGCTGGCGTTCTACGGCAACCGCATCGTGATGTTCGCACCGCTGTATCTGTCGAATTACTGCGTGAACGGCTGCGTTTACTGTCCGTATCATGCAAAAAACCGCCATATCACCCGTAAAAAGCTGACACAGGAGGAAGTTGCCCGCGAAGTCATCGCTTTGCAGGATATGGGTCACAAGCGCCTTGCCATCGAGGCCGGTGAGGACCCGGTGAACAACCCGATCGAGTACATTCTGGAGTGCATCAACACCATTTACTCCATCAAGCACAAGAACGGCGCAATCCGCCGCGTGAATGTCAATATTGCGGCAACAACGGTCGAGAATTACCGCAAGCTCAAGGAGGCCGGTATCGGCACCTATATCCTGTTTCAGGAAACCTACCACAAGCAGAGCTATCTCAAGCTGCATCCGGTGGGCCCGAAGCACGATTACGATTATCATACCGAGGCGATGGACCGTGCGATGGACGGCGGCATTGACGACGTTGGTCTGGGCGTGCTGTTCGGTCTGGAGATGTACAAATATGAGTTTGCCGGTCTGCTCATGCACGCCGAGCATCTGGAGGCCGTGCACGGTGTCGGCCCGCACACCATCAGCGTGCCGCGCATCAAGCGTGCCGACGACATTGACCCGGATGTATTCGACAACGGTCTGAGCAACGAGCTGTTCGCAAAGGTCATCGCCTGCATCCGCATTGCCGTGCCGTACACCGGCATGATCATCTCCACCCGCGAGAGCCAGCAGGTGCGCGAGAAAGCGCTCGGTCTGGGCATTTCGCAGATCAGCGGCGCATCCCGCACCTCGGTCGGCGGCTATGAGGAAGAAGAACGTCCGCACGACTCCGAGCAGTTCGATGTATCCGATCAGCGTTCGCTGGACGAAGTCGTAAACTGGCTGATGCAGCTGGGCTTTATCCCGTCGTTCTGCACGGCCTGCTATCGCGAGGGCCGCACCGGCGACCGCTTTATGAGCCTGTGCAAGAGCGGCCAGATCCTCAACTGCTGCCACCCGAATGCACTGATGACGCTTGCCGAGTATCTGGTCGATTACGCCAGCGAGGACACCAAGCGGGTCGGCATGGAGCTGATTCAGGAGGAGCTTAAAAAAATCCCGCGCGACAAGGTACGCAAAATTGCAGCCGAGCACATCAAGGATATTTGCAGCTCCAACCGCCGCGATTTCCGTTTTTAAGGAGGAATTCCAATGGGACTGAACGCACAGCCCTCCGGCGAACGTGTCCACATCGGCTTTTTCGGTCTGCGAAATGCGGGAAAATCCAGCGTGGTGAACCGTGTGACCGGACAAACGCTGTCCATCGTGTCCGATGTCAAGGGCACTACGACCGATCCGGTGCAGAAAGCGATGGAGCTCCTCCCTGTCGGCCCGGTCGTTATCATCGACACGCCGGGCATTGATGATGAGGGAACGCTCGGTGAGGAACGTGTCCGCCGGGCGCTCCGCGTGCTGGAAAAGACCGATATTGCCGTGCTCGTCACGGACAGCACGCGCGGTTTGCAGCCTGCCGAACAGGAGCTCATCGAGCTGTTCCGCAAGCGGGAGCTTCCGTTTGTCATCGCGCACAACAAGGCGGATTTGACTTCGGTTCCTGCCGCCGTGCCGGAAAACGAGATCTACGTCAGCGCTGTGACAGGCGATGGCATCAACGAGCTGAAAGAGCGGATTGCGCGAACGGCAAAACCGTCCGCACCGGAGAAACATCTGGTAGCCGACCTGCTGGCGCCGAACGATACCGTGGTACTGGTCGTGCCGATCGATTCGGCGGCACCGAAAGGGCGGCTCATCCTGCCGCAGCAGCAGACCATCCGCGATATTCTGGAGGCGGGCGCGATCTCACTCGTCACCCGCGAAACCGAATTAACACGCACACTGGAGGCGCTGCGTGAGCCGCCGCGGCTGGTCATTACGGACTCGCAGGCGTTTGGACTCGTGGACAAGCTGGTGCCGCAGAGCATTCAAATGACCTCGTTCTCCATCCTGTTTGCCCGCTATAAAGGCAATCTGCGGGAGGCGGTACTCGGCGCGGCGCGGCTGAACACCTTACAGAATGGCGACACGGTGCTCATCTCCGAGGGCTGCACGCATCACCGGCAGTGCGGTGACATCGGCACGGAAAAACTGCCGAACTTGATCCGCAGCTTTACCGGAAAGGATATACAGTTCGAATTTACCTCCGGCGGTGAGTTTCCCGAGGATTTGAGCCGCTATGCGCTCGCTGTTCACTGCGGCGGCTGTATGCTGGGTGAGCGGGAAATGCAGTATCGCCTGCGGCACAGCGCAGAACAGGGCGTGCCCATGACGAATTACGGCATTGCTATCGCGCATATGCACGGCATCCTTGATCGCGCACTCGCACCGTTCCCTGACCTGCATCAAGCATGGAGCGATACGGCAAGCAGATAACACAAAGGGAAGGCTTCTCCATGTGAGAGCCTTCCCTTTTGTATATCACTCTTCAGATTTTGGCTTCTTTACAGGTACGCGCTCGCCGTTCGGGCGGATTTCGGCCAGCGGATTGCGGGCCGCCGCTTCACGCATATTTTCGTTCTCGATGTGAGTGTAGATCATGGTCGTATCCACGCTCGAATGACCGAGGATGCTTTGCAGTGTGCGGATGTCCACGCCGTTCTGGTACATCAACGTAGCTGCCGTATGCCGCAGCTTGTGCGCGGAGTATTTCTTGGGATCCAATCCGGCCTGCCCGATGTATTTCTTCACCAGCCATTTGACCGTCTGGACATTGATGCGGTTGCGCTTTTTGCTGATAAACAGCGCATCGGCATCCTGTTCGTTGGGTTCAAGGCGCTTGGGCAGGTATTGCTCGAGCGCCGCCAGACAGGCATCGTTCAGGAACACGGTGCGTTCCTTGCTGCCCTTGCCGAGCACGCGCACAGTATCGTCCTTGAAATCGGCGAGATTCAGTCCCACCAGCTCGGAAACACGCATACCGCAGTTGAGGAACAGTGTCAGGATGCAGTAGTCACGCTCGGCGTAAGGGCCCTGCACCGATTCGAGCAAGCGCACGCTGTCATCCGTGGTGAGATAGGTCGGCAGCGATTTACGCACCGTCGGCGATTCCAGTCCACTGACCGGATTGACCTCTAAAACGTGCTGTTTGTCGGTCAGGTAACGAAAAAATGCGCGGATAGCTGATACCTTGCGGGCGCGGGAGTTGACGCTCAGCCCGTAGTTCGTGCGATTGCTGTTCTGCTGGGTCGGACGGCTGCGCGCCATGTATTCCAGATAATCATACACATCAGACAATGTAATGCCGGAAATAAAGTCGATGTCAATATCGCGGATGTCGATACTGTCGAGCGGCAGAGTTTTGTCCACCACGCCCTTGTTGTGCTTGAGCACACGGAAGAACAGGCGCAGATCAAGGTAGTATTCATGCGCGGTTTTGGCGGATTTGCCGCGAACCGTCGAAATATAGGTCAAAAAATCCCGCAAAACGCGCGGCGCATCCGCAGCGTATTCGGTCATGGGCTTGTCCATTGCTGTTCTCTCCTTGTTTGGCGCTGTATTTTTTATTATACCGCACTGAGCGCATTCCGTCAAACTTGCAATTTACAGAAAAGCAACGTATAATAAAGAAAAAGCACGGAAAGGGGCTCTCCCGATGAACCGACTCACTATTTTGCGCGGAGATATTACACGATGTACGACCGATGCGATCGTGAACGCAGCCAATACGTCGCTGCTGGGCGGCGGCGGTGTGGACGGCGCGATCCATCGCGCGGCGGGTCCGGAGCTGCTGGCCGAATGCCGCACGCTCGGCGGCTGCAAAACCGGCGAAGCCAAGGCCACCCGGGCGTACCGCCTGCCCTGCCGCTATGTCATCCACACGCCCGGCCCAATCTGGCGCGGCGGCACGGCCAATGAAGAGGCACTGCTGGAAAACTGCTACCAAAGCTGTCTGCGGCTCGTGTCCGAGCTGGACTGCCGCACGGTGGCGTTTCCGTCGATCAGCTCAGGCGTTTATCGTTTCCCGCTGCGCCGTGCCGCAGAGATTGCCGTGCAGACCATCGAACGGTATCTGGCAGAGCATCCTGCCATTGCTCAGGTAAGCATGGTGTGCTTTGACGATGCAACGCTGGCGGCCTATCAGCACGCGCTGGCAGAGTGGGAGGCGGCACATGGCTAAAAACCCGAACCAAAAGCTCAAACTGCTGTATCTGTATCAGATTTTGATGCGAAAGACCGATGCACAGCACAAGATCAGCATGGATGAACTGCTTGCAGCGCTGAGCAGCTGCGGCATCGCCGCCGAGCGCAAGAGCGTGTACTCGGACATCGAAGCGCTCAAAGCATTCGGCATCGACATCATGCTCCAGCGCGGCCCGGGCGGCGGCTACTATCTCGCCTCGCGCGATTTCGAGCTCGCTGAGCTCAAGCTGCTGGTGGATGCTATCCAGTGCTCGCGCTTTATCACGGAGAAAAAGTCCAATGAGCTGATCGGCAAGCTCGAGCATCTCGCCAGCGACCCGCAGGCGCACGCACTCCAGCGGCAGGTATATGTTTCCGAGCGTGTCAAGACCGTCAACGAGCGCATTTACTACAATATCGACACGCTGCATACGGCGATTTCGGACGGTGTGCAGATCACATTCCTGTACTTTAACTGGGAGCTGGACCTTTCCTCCGAAAACCGCATCCGCAAGCACTTCCGCAAGGATGGTGCGCGGTATCATGTCAGCCCGTGGGCAATGACATGGGATAACGAAAATTATTACTTAATCGCCTACGATCACGAATCGGGCAAGATTAAGCACTACCGTGTGGATAAAATGGAACAGATCGAATGCACCGACCAGCCGCGTAAGGGCAGACAGCTGTTTGCCGACCATTTCGATACTGCGGCATATGCCCGCAAGGTATTCGGTATGTTTTCCGGCGAGGAACGCACCGTGCGTCTGAAATGTCACAACCGCTTTGTCGGCGTTATCCTTGACCGCTTCGGCAGCGGCCTGATATTCCAGCCGGCGGATGAGGAACATTTTTTCATCAATGTGACGGTTGCAGTCAGCCCGCAGTTCTTCTCGTGGGTGTTCAGTCTGGAGGGCAACGTCCGCATTGTCGAGCCCGCCGATGTCCGCGAGGCTTTCGACAAACAGCTGCATCAGTTCATCGAATAAATCCCGTTTATCGGACTTTCCTTTTGCTATACTGAGTACAACAAAAGGAAAGGAGATGCGTAAGATGAACTGCACTCTCGAATATGTAAACGGACACATTGAGGTATACGATCGGACGGGCGCATTTCTTTTCTCGGCCGATACCAAGCAGGAAGCGCTCGAAGAACTCGAAAACGCTGCCTGATACGCATAAAAAAAGGACTGTACAGCGGTACAGTCCTTTTTTCTTGTCGATTTATACGCCGAATACGGAATCTGCGTAATGCACGGTTGCCATCGCATCCTTGGCATAGCAGTCCGCGCCGATGGAATCCGCGTATTCCTGTGTCAGCACTGCGCCGCCGACGACCACCTTGGTGTCCGGCTTCTTCTCGCGCAGCAGCTTGATGGTGTCCTCCATGCTGACAACAGTCGTGGTCATCAGCGCACTCAGGCCGACCACCGGAACATCCTCCTTGACGGCCGTGTCCACGATCACCTCGGGCGGTACATCCTTGCCGAGGTCGAGCACCTGATAAGCATAGTTTTCCAGCAGTACCTTGACGATGTTCTTGCCAATGTCATGAATATCACCCTTGACGGTCGCAAGGATGATCTTGCCCTTTACCTGCTGGCTCTCGCCTTTCATGGCATCCTTGACGACCTCGAACGCCGCCTTGGCCGCCTCCGCGCTCATCAGCAGCTGCGGCAGGAACACGGTGCCCTTCTCAAAGCCCTTGCCCACACGGTCGAGCGCCGGGATGAGCTCGTTGTTGACGACCTCGAGCGGCGGGACCGTCTGCATCATTTCATTTGCCGCATCAATGGCGCGTTCGCGCAGACCGCGTTCGATGCTCTCCGCCAGCGGCATAGCAGCACCGCCTGCTGCGGGAGCAGCCGAGGCAGCCGGCTGATTGCCGTAGGCCGCGATGTAGCCCGCACACTGGTCATCCAGATTGGCAAGCGCCAGATAGGCACGGTAGGATTTCATCATCGCCTCGTTGTTCGGGTTGATGATGGCGCAGGACAGTCCGCTCTGCAATGCCATTGTAAAGAAGTTCGAGTTGACGATCTCGCGCTGCGGCAGACCGAACGAGATATTGGAAACGCCGAGGATCGAATGGCCATGCAGCTCGTCGCGGATGCGGCGCAGTGTTTCAAGCGTAACGAGTGCCGAACCGCTGTCCGAAGAGATCGTCATTGCCAGACCGTCAATAACAATGTCCTCATGCGGGATACCGTACTTCTCCGCTGTGTCATAGATTTTCTTGGCAATCTGCACGCGGCCCTCTGCGGTGGCCGGAATGCCGTTTTCATCCAGCGCAAGGCCGACGACCACGCCGCCGTACTTACGCACCAGCGGGAATACGGCCTCCATGCTCTCCATTTTGCCGCTGACCGAGTTTATCATCGGCTTGCCGTTGTACAGGCGCATACCTCGCTCCATCGCCTCTGTGCTCGAGGTGTCGATTTGAAGCGGCAGTGCGATAACGCTTTGCAGTCGCGTAACGACCTGCGCCATCATGGCGGGCTCGTCGATTTCAGGCAGACCGACGTTGACATCAAGGATATGTGCGCCGCTGTCCTCCTGCGCCATGCCTTCGCCGAGGATGTATTCGATGTTGTTCTCGCGCAGTGCAGCCTTGAACTTGCTCTTGCCGGTCGGATTGATGCGTTCACCGATGATGACCGGCTTCGGGCCGATCTCCACCGCCTGCGAAAACGACGAAACCACCGAACGGTGCTTGGGTACTGCCGAAGCAAACGGCAGCTGACGGCACTTTTCGATCATGCGGCGCAGATGCTCCGGCGTGGTGCCGCAGCAGCCGCCGAGCGCCTGTACGCCCATGCCCGCGATCTCCTCCATCAGCTCGGCGAACTCTTCCGGCGCAATATCGAACACGGTTTTGCCGTTTTCGCTGCGCGGCAGACCGGCGTTCGGATTGACGATGATCGGCAGCGAGCTGACCTCGGTCAGACGTTTGATGATGGGATGCATCTGCTTGGGACCGAGGCCGCAGTTCACGCCGAGCGCATCCACGCGCAGACCCTCGAGCATGGCAACCGTGGAATCCACCGTGCCGCCGGTGAGCAGCTTGCCCTTTTCGTCAAAGATCATCGTGACGAGCACAGGCAGGTCACAGTTTTCCTTGGCGGCCAGCACAGCCGCCTTGGCCTCGTAGCTGTCGCTCATGGTTTCGATGAGCACGAGGTCTGCGCCCGCCGCCGCACCGATGCGAATGGTTTCGCCGAACAGCTCGACCGCCCGTTCAAACGGCAGGTCGCCCATCGGCTGGAGCAGCTTGCCGGTCGGGCCGATGTCAAGCGCGATATAGGCATCTTCCCGGCCCGCCTGCTCACGCGCCGCTTTGGCGTGCGATACAGCCGCCTCGACGATCTCGCGCAGGTTATCCGGATATTTCAGGGCGTTCGCGCCGAATGTATTGGTGTTCACAATGTCGCTGCCCGCCTCAAAATAGCTGCGGTTGAGCGCAATGATCTCCTCCGGATGGGAGAGGTTCCACGTTTCGGGCAGTTCACCGGCTTTCAGGCCGTGCTCCTGTAAGATGGTGCCCATGCCGCCATCGAAAAATATCCATTCTTTACCCAGTCGTTCGGTCAGTTTCATTCTATCATCTCCTGTAAGCGCAATCTGTCTTGCCGCATTCCTCGCAGCCCTTGCGGTGGCACGGCTGCGGCGTGTCGGACAGCCCGATGACCGCTGTTACCGATTTGATCGGCGCGAGCAGACAGCTTTCCGTAACCGTCAGACCGATTTTGCGCGGTGTGTCGAGCAGACGACTGAAGTCCCGCTGGTGGGTGATGGGAAAATCGCCGTAGCCGGGGCTGAACCGCGGACGGCAGTACATACCGCGCGCAGCGGCCTCCTGTCGGATACACTCGTTGATCTCGTCGCAGTAGGTTTCGACCATCGCTGCCGCAGCCGCCTGATAGATCACCGCATCGCTCATGCGTACAGCAGAAGCACGGGTGATGAGCCGATCAGCGCCGATGCCCAGTGTTGCCGCCATCAGACAGACCTCGCTGCATCCCTGTAAATTGCGGGCCAGATTTTTGCTGTGAATTTGTACATCTGCGATCTCAAGCGTATCCGCGCCGATGTGTGTCAGCGGGAAAACGCGGTAGATCGACTTGGGCTGCACCGCCTGCTGCAGGGCTGCACCGCAGCGTGTCAGACTGGCCTGAACGGCCTCGTCCGGCTGCGTGCCGTGATAGCCCATATAGCGGATGGCTTCCGCCCGATCCAGTTCGATCACTTGAGGATCTCCGACAGGCTGGACTGGATGCCTGCTGCAATCTCCGGCTTGTTCATCGAGTAAACGTGGATGTGATTAACGCCGTTTGCGATCAGATCGATGATCTGCTCAGTCGCATAGATAACGCCTGCCTGCTTCATTGCCGCCGGATTGTCACCGAAGCGGTCAACGATGGCCTTGAAGCGCTCCGGCAGATAGGTACCGGACATAGAGGTGATGCGCTTGATCTGGTTGACGTTCGTTACCGGCATGATGCCCGCAATGACCGGCACAGTGATGCCCTTTTCACGGATGCGGTACAGGAAGTTGTACATGATGTTGTTGTCGAAGAACATCTGGGTGGTCAGGAACTCACAGCCCGCCTCGACCTTCTCTTTCAGATGCAGGATGTCCTCGGTCTTGCTGGCCGCTTCAACGTGGCCCTCCGGGTAGCACGCGCCGCCGATGCAGAAATCGCCCTGCGATTTGATGTCACGCACGAGCTCGGCCGCATAGCGGTAATCGGAATGCGGTGCACCGCCCTCCGGAATATCGCCGCGCAGCGCGAGAATGTTCTCGATACCGGCTGCCTTGTACTTCTGCACCATGTTCGCAACGTGCTCACGGGTAGAGGAAACACAAGTCAGATGTGTCAGGACGGTAACATCATACTTTTTCTTGAGGTCTGCCGCGATGTTGACCGTGTGTTCGCTCGTGCCGCCGCCTGCACCGTAGGTTACGCTCATAAAATCCGGGCGCAGCGCCGCGATCTCCTGCGTGGCGTGTGCGACAGACTCATAGCTGCTGCTGGTCTTGGGCGGGAATACCTCGAAAGACAGGGTTACTTTATCCTGATTTAGAAGTTGAGAAACTTTCATACTGCATCTCCTATGTTTCTACTCGTATTTTCATTTAATAAAATACGCGGTTTGTGCCGCGCTGCGTGCTTATCATTATATCACATTTCCTGTCTTTATTTCCAGACCCAAATACGATATAATATAACATATCGGAGGGATCGTTTTGACAGATATGCTCAAAAACTGCCGGCTGTGTCCGCGTGCGTGCGGCGCAGACCGCACAACAGGCCGCGGCGCGTGCGGCGCAGGCGCTGCGATCGAAGCCGCCCGTGCCTCGCTCCATATGTGGGAGGAGCCGCCCATCTCCGGCACGAACGGCTCGGGCACGGTGTTCTTTTCGCACTGCTCGCTCGGCTGCGTGTTCTGCCAGAACCGCAGGATCAGCCGCCGCGAGGCCGAGGGACGTCCCGTTGCCATCGAGGCACTGGCAAAAACCTTTCTCTCGCTGGAGAAAAAGGGCGCGCACAATATCAATCTTGTTACCGGCGCGCATTATGTGCCGCAGATCATCGAGGCGCTGGAGCTTGCGCGAAAACAGGGTCTGACCGTGCCCATCGTGTACAATTCCAGCGGCTACGAGCAGGTGGAAACGCTGAAATTGCTGGATGGCCGCGTGGACATCTACCTGCCGGACTACAAATATTACAGCAGCTACTATGCAGGCCTGTATTCCCGCGCGGAGGACTATCGCGAGGTCGCTGTGGCGGCCATCGACGAAATGGTCCGTCAGACCGGCACGCCGCAGTTCGACGAAAACGGTCTGCTGAAGCGCGGCACCGTCATCCGGCACCTGATGCTGCCCGGCCTTGCGGGCGATACGGCGCAGGTGCTCCGCGATATTGCTGCCCGCTGGAACGACCGCGTGCTCGTCAGTCTGATGCGGCAGTACACGCCGTTCGAAATGCAGGACTGGCCCGAGCTCGACCGCACCATCACCGCCGAGGAGTATGCAGAAGCCTGTGCGCTGTTCGGTGAACTGGGACTCGGCGGCTTTTTCCAGCAGGATGCATCTGTCAGCGAAAGTTTTATTCCTGCCTTTGACGGCACAGGATTGGAGGATATATAACATGAAAACCGTTCTCAGCATCGCCGGAACCGACCCTACGGGCGGTGCAGGCATCCAGACTGACCTGAAAACCTTTGAAGCCTTCGGGCTGTACGGCATGGCCGTCATCACGGTCGTGTGTGCACAGAACACCACCGGCGTATTCGGTATGCAGCCGGTTTCCGCCGAGCTTGTCGGCAAGCAGATCGACTGCGTGTTTGACGATATTCGTCCGGATGCCGTCAAGATCGGTATGCTGTACGATGCGGACATCATTCATACCGTGGTTGACCGTCTGCACGCACACCACGCGAAAAACATCGTACTCGACCCTGTGATGATGTCCTCGAGCGGCACGGCACTGCTGCATCACGATGCGGCGGAGGCCTTGCAGACCGAGCTGTTCCCGCTCTGCACACTTGTAACGCCCAATCTGCACGAAGCGGCGGCCATCTGCGGCCACACGATCACCGGCCGTGCGGATATGGAGCAGGCGGCCCGCGAGATCGTCGACAAGACCGGCGGCGCCGTGCTTGTCAAGGGCGGCCATCTGGCAGACTGCGCGGACGATCTGCTGTACGACGGCACCGAGCTGCACTGGCTCCCTGCTCCGCGCATCGACAACCCGAACACGCACGGCACGGGCTGCACGCTGTCGAGCGCCATCGCGTGCGGACTGGCACAGGGCGTGTCGCTCATCGGCAGTGTCAAGCGGGCGAAGCGCTACCTGACTGCCTGCATCGACTTCGGCCTTGACCTTGGCCATGGCTCCGGGCCGTTGCAGCACCGCATCGCGGATTGGGAGGACTGACATGAGTGAGCTTCGGCGCATCCCCGGCGTGGGCGCACAAACAGAAAAGGACCTGCTGATGCTCGGCTACCCGACCATCGCTTCTCTGCGCGGTGCAGACCCGGAGGAGATGTACCGGCGAGAATGCGCCATGCGCGGCGTGCAGGTGGATCGCTGTCAGCTGTATGTGTACCGCTGCGCGGTGTACTTTGCGGAAACCGAACATCCCGATCCCGAAAAATGCAAATGGTGGTACTGGAAAGACTGAAAAAAGCTCCCGATATATTATCGGGAGCTCAGGCTGTCGCGAAACCACGGTTTCGCCGACAAGCAGGAACGGACCGTAGGCCGTTCCAAAGTCGTCCAAAAGTTCCCATACGGAAACTTTTTCCCTCTTAAGGTATAAAAAACGAGATACGCGCTCCCGTTTTTTATGAATTTGCAAAGCAAATTCTATTTAACGCGCGCTGCCGCGCGGTATGATGAAATTGGTTCAATACCGACTTTTTCGACAAATTGAAAGCTCCCGATATATTATCGGGAGCTTTTGCTTTGCGTTACAGCCGGATTTCCAGCGGTGCATCGCAGTACGGGCAGCGTTCGCCAACCTTGCCGTCGAGCGGGAGGTACAGCTCACTTCTCGTGATGCACTTATGGTTGGAGCAGCGGATGCCGGGCGCCGCACCGATGTCCTGATGGCCGGCGCGGATGAACGGCAGCTTGGACAGTGTCAGCAGCAGCGCCATGCGGCCGAACATACCGAATCGAGCCTGACGGAAGTATACGGCACGCGGATCGTCGTCCACATCCTGCGTGATCTCGTCCACGCGCGGCAGCGGATGCAGCACCAGCATATCTTTCTTGGCGCGCTTCATCTTCTCGGCGGTCAGCTGATAGTTGCCCTCGAGGTTCGCGTACTCTGCGGCATTCGTGAAGCGCTCGCGCTGGATACGGGTCATATACAGCACATCCAGCTCGGGCAGGACGGCATCGATGCTGCTGACCTCGCAGAACGGCATATTGTTGTCTTTCAGGAATTTCACCATGTAATCCGGCAGCTTGAGCGCATCGGGCGCGATCAGGTAAATCTGCACGTTATGGTAGCGCTGCAAAAAGTGCAGCAGCGAATGTACGGTGCGGCCGTACTTCAGGTCGCCGCACAGACCGATCTTCATATCATCCGCAGAGCCGCGCATACGCAGAATGGTGACCATATCGGCCAGCGTTTGTGTCGGATGCAGATGGCCGCCGTCACCGGCGTTGATTACCGGCACAGAGGAATACAGAGAAGCCGCCTTTGCCGCACCCTCGCGCGGGTTACGCATGACGATCATATCCGCATAGCTGGATACCATGTTAATGGTGTCCTTGAGTGTTTCGCCCTTGGCAGTGGAGGTAGAATTTGGATCGGAAAAACCAACGACACTGCCGCCCAGCCGCATCATCGCGGTGGAAAACGACAGGTTGGTACGGGTAGAGGGCTCATAAAACAGGCTGCCCAGCACCTTGCCGCGGCAGGCATCGACATAGCCATCCGGCCGGTCGATGATGTTGCTGACCAGCTTGTACAGGTCGGAAAATTCCTTTTCCGTTAAATCACATAAGTCAATAATATGGCGCATACAGATTCCATTCCTTTCTCCGGTACAGTCGCCTTATTGTTATCTTTTTATCTTGTTAATCATATCACAAATAAGGTCGAAAGAAAAGAGTTATTTCCGCATTGCATCGATAGGATCGAGCGAGGCCGCACGCACGGCGGGCATCAGTCCGGCTGCCGCGCCGCAGAGGATGGAAAGCGCCAGCAATCCGAGGAAAACGCCTCCGCCCGGCACCAGAAGCACCGCACCGCGATACAGCAGAAGTCCGGCCGCCAGCAGGCCGATGCTCCCGCCCGCCGCACACAGCAGAACAGATTGCAGCAGAAATATCCGGCGGATGTCGTGCGGCTGCGCGCCGATGGCTAAAAGAATGCCGATCTCCCCTGTTTTTTCGTGTGCGGCGGCCAGCATACTGCCCATCACACCGATCAGCGCAACGAACAGCGTCACCGCGCCAACTGCAATAAACAGCCCGGTGCCCATCTCGGCGAGCTGCTGAACGGTCCGCACCGCACCGGACATATTCTGCACACGCACGCCGCGCACCTGCTGTCCGGTCAGATAGCGTTCGATATGCGAAGCAACGGCGGCGGTGTCTGCCGCAGCAAGGCACTGCACGAATACCTGATCGGCGTTCTCAGCCGGTAAGGCCAGACACGCATACGGCACATACACCAGATGCGGCGCGACTGCGGACAGCACGCCGCCGAGCGCTCCGGTCTGTGCACGCACGACACCGCAGACAGTGAAATACCGGTCGTTTCCGTTCAAACGGAGCCGAATCTGCCGTCCGGTGATATTCACGCGTCCGTACAGCGCCAGCGCCAGATCATCGCCTACCACCGCGACCGGTGCGGCGTTTTTGCTCTGCCATGCATTCGGCAGAGCACCGGCCAGCACCTCGAGCTGCATGACCTCGCCCAGCCGTTCATCCGCGCCGAGAAAGACCGCCTGTTCGGTCGTATGGCCCACGCGGACCGTTCCCGTCTGCGCCTTGATGGGCATGAGCGCACGGATACCGCTGACTGTCTGCTCCATCTCATCTGCCAGTGCGGCGCTGAGCGGATTTCCGGCGGCTTTGCTGTCCGCATACACCGTCAAACCGCTGATGCCGAGCGTTTGCAGGCCGTTTTCCACCTGCTGACGGCCGTACAGCCCGATGGAGAGAATAAGCAGCAGCGCACCGCTCCCTACCGCGACAGACAGCGTACAAAGCGCAGTCCGCAGCGGACGTTCGCACAGGTTGTGCCCTGCCAGCGACAGAACATCTCTCAGCCTCATGTCTGCACCTCCACCGGTGTACCGTTCGCCAGCTCATCCGATGGCGAGAGAACGACTTCCTCGCCAGCCGTTAAGCCGTCCGTAATCTCAACCGCATCCTCCAACAGATAGCCGGTCTGCACCGCGCACTGCACGGCGCGGCCCGCCTGCACACAGAACACAAATTCCTGCTCACCGCGCTGACAGACAGCCTCATACGGCACGACGACCGCATCATTGTGCTGATCGGTGAACACTTTAACCGTGGCTGAGCTGCCGGGCCGCAGTCCGGCAGTCTGACCGGCGAGATCGAGCAGCACCTCGACCGTGGCCTCCGTATTTTCGCCTGTCAGGCTGAACGTCTGCACAGCAGCCGGCGCAATAGCGGCCAGCTTCGCTCGGTAGGCGGTATCCAAGGAGGAAACTGTCACCTCAGCCCGCTGCTCGACTGCCAGTTCGCCCGCATACAGCTCGGGCGACCGCGCCCGCACGCGCAGTCGATCCAGCTGTGCGACCTGAACACATGGCACACCCGCGAGTACGCTCTCGCCGGGCTGCGGCAGTGTCAGCACCGTGCCGTTCGCCGGTGCGCGGAGCACATACACATCCTCTGCGGTGACAGTATCTGCTGTGCCCGAAATCGCAAACACGCTCTGCGCCGCCTGCCAATAGGCCGCCGTAGTCTGCTGTCTGTCGATGTCGGTCAGCGTACACAGCAGTTCTCCCTGCTGCACGGTGTCCCCGACCTCGGCGTACACCGTATTTACCCTGGCATTCTTTTCCGGACACAGCGCTGTGCTCTCTGCCGCCTCCACCGTCCCGAAGATCGTAACGCTGTTATAGATGTCCTGCGTTTCAGCGACTGCTGTGCGTACCTGCACCGCTTCCGGCAGTCTGTGCTGCCACGACCACAACAGCATGGCAGTCAGCAGCGCCGCCGTCGTCAGCAGTACCGCGCGAATCTGTTTTTCCAAAATAAAACCTCCCCTGCACAGACTTGGATTAGTCTGCGGAGGAGAGGCGCAAATTATGCTCACAGCACCGCACGGATCGCATCTCCGACGGTTTTGGCACGCACGATATTCATTTTCTGCATCAGCTCTTCATCGATGTCCTGCATGGGCATCACGCAGGTATGAAAGCCGAGGCGGTATGCCTCGTTGATGCGCTGCGCGGGATTAGACACCGCGCGGAGCTCACCGGTCAGGCCGACCTCACCGAAGCTCATCACGCCCTCGGGCAGCGGCTTGTCCCGGAAGCTGGAGGCGATGGCCAGCACCATCGGCAGATCAACGGCGGGCTCGTCCAGCCGCATACCGCCGACAACGTTGACATATACATCGCTCGACGAGAGAAACAGCCCGCAGCGCTTCTCGAGGATGGCGAGCAGCAGCACCATGCGGTTGTAGTCCACACCGGCGGCAGTGCGGCGCGGCACGCCGAACTGGGTCTTTGCGGCAAGCGCCTGCACCTCAGCCAGCAGCGGACGGCTGCCCTCCATCACACAGGCGATGCAGTTGCCGGAGGCGCCCTGCGGATGTCCGGCCAGCATGGCCGCCGAGGGATTCTGCACCTCGAGCAGACCGTGGTCGCTCATTTCGAACACACCGATCTCGTTGGTCGAGCCGTAGCGGTTTTTCGCCGCGCGCAGGCAGCGGAACGGTCCCGCCGACTCACCCTCAAAGTACAGCACGCAGTCCACCATGTGCTCAAGGATCTTCGGGCCTGCAAGCGTGCCCTCCTTGTTGACATGGCCGACAATGAAGATCGTCACGTTGCGGTTTTTTGCGTACTGCATAAGACTCATCGCACATTCCTTGATCTGGGTCGTACCGCCGGGTGCGGCGGTCAGATCGCGCTTATAGACCGTCTGGATGGAGTCAACGATCAGAATATCCGGCTCGAGCAGCTCGGTTTCGTTGATGATCTGCTCCATATCGGTTTCCGCGAGGATGTACAGCTCCGGTGAGGAGATATGCAGACGTGCCGCGCGGATTTTGATCTGTTTGAGCGATTCCTCGCCCGACACATACAGCACGCGGGCATTTTTGCACATTTCCTGACACATTTGCAGCAGCAGCGTGGATTTGCCGATGCCCGGCTCGCCGCCGACCAGCACGAACGAGCCGTGGACAGCGCCGCCGCCGAGCACGCGGTCGAGCTCACCGATGCCGGAATGGAAACGGCTCTCGTCGCCGGTGTCGATATCCTTGAGCAGGGTCGGCCGCGACTCGCCGCGCTGAAACGTGTTCGTGCCGCGTGCGGCGGATACCGGCTTTTCCTTAAATTCGCTCATCGTGTTCCATGCACCGCAGGACGGACATTTGCCGTACCACTTGGGGCTCTCGTAGCCGCAGTCGCTGCACAGAAAAACTGTCTTTTGCTTCATATTTCCTCCGCTATATGCCGTTCTGATACCGCAGATACCCGCAGATTACAGCGGCAGCCAGTTGTTTGTGATAATTTTCGTCCCGCAGGCGCAGCTCTTCGGCTGGATTGGACAGAAAGCCGCATTCGATGATAACGGCGGGACAGTCCAGCTTTTTCATCAGGTAAATGGCGCTGTCCGCCTGCTTCGCCTGCCGGTGATTGGTCGGGTCGCAGCCGTTGATCAGGCATTGCTGAAGCTGCTCGGCCAGTGTCTTGCCTGCCGCGCTGCCCGCCGCATAAAACACCTGTGCCCCGTGATACTGTGCATCGCTGAATTTGTTGAGGTGAATGCTCAGAAATACCGGCTCAGGGATGCTGTTTACCAGCTTTTCGCGGGCCTTGATGTCCGCGATCTTGTTTTCGCGCACCGTGCGCGACGGGTCGTAGTCGAGGGCATTCTCGTCCGGACGCGTCATGGCAGTCGGTACGCCGAAAAACTGCGCCAGCACCTGCACGCGGCGGGCAATGCTGAGGTTGATGTCCTGCTCGGTGGTACCGTCCGCGCCGACCGCACCGCCGTCAAAGCCGCCGTGACCTGCATCGATGACGAGTGTGGTCCGCGTGTCTTTTGTCGTCTGCACCGCACGGATACCCTGCCGAGTGCCGACCGTCAGCGCCAGCGTGAGCGCCGCCGCAATACCGAGCACCTGTTTGAGCCGTATCTTCATTTCCGCACCTCCGTATCACACAGATATGCGAAAATTACGGCTGTTATGCGCCGGTTTTGTCCAGCGTGCTGACGAATACCGGCGCCGCGTGCAGACCGTCCAGCGTAAACTCGGCGGAAACGCTCTGCTTGCGGATCAGACCGCCGCTGATGCTCTGCTCCACAGTCACAGGCGTGAGCAGCACGGCTTCATCCAGATCGCCCAGTGCGGTCTGCATCGGCCACAGCATCTCCCGATAGGCTTTGGGCGCAGCCGCACAGGTGATACTCCAGCTGCCGCCGGTTCCCTTTTTCAGCTCGGATACCCACGCCAGCGGCACATGGCCGTACATCGCGGTCAGACCCTCCTGCTCCATCCGGGTGCAGACAGTACCCGTTCCCTTGGTGCCGTTCAGTGTATGATACAGCACGCTGTCCTCCAGCTCGGTTACTGCCAGCATGGACTTATCCTCCACGCCGGGCGCAGAAAGCGTGATCTTGCGGTCGGTACGCAGCTTGCCTGCCTCACGGTCGAATACGGTTGTTTCGTTTGTCTGCACCTGCATGACCGTCTTGTCATCCCGGCTGACCATGACCGGCGACTGATATGCACTGTTCACCGAAAAGTGCAGCAGTGTATCCATGCCTGCCGCAGCGGTGCGGTACGCTTCGTAATCCGCAAACAGCTTTTGATACGGTTTGGCTGCCGCAGCATCGATGCTCTGCTCTGCTGTCAGCTTGTCGAGCAGTGTGCCGTCCTCGCCCTTGGGCGAAACGGACAGCGCGGTATAGCTGGCCGCCGCGACATCATCGCGCAGGAATGCCGCATGGTAGTCCGTCATTTTAATGACACCGGTATCGTAAATTCCCAGCTCTTTCGCGGCGGCAACAGCCTCCGCATAGGTGAAATCCGCCGGATCGTCATAGCCGAGCGCACGCAGCAAAAATGCCGCGTACATCTGCGCTGTGCACGCTCTCTGCGGACTGAACGAGGCCGCGCTCGTGCCGTTTACCAGACTGTTTTCGTACAAATACTGCACATACGGCTTTTGCCAGTCTTTCAGATCGGTAAACGGCGCGGTATAGGTCAGCTCCTTTGCTTCCGCCTCTTTGCCGAGCAGCCGAACCAGCATGGCCGCCGCTTCGGCGCGGGTCGGCTCACGGTCCAGGTCGTAGCCCTGTTCTGTGCCCTGAAACAGTCCCATATCGTGCAGCGCATCCGCGCAGTTCGTATAATCAGCCGCAAATGCTGAAGCGGTCAGCATGGCGGCAGCAGCAGCGCCGACACACGCGGCGCGCATCCATTTTTTCATAAGTATGCCTCCTCAAAGCAGTTTCCTGCTTTGGACGATAAAATTACAGAATAAGTATACCACAACGCCGTGTGTTTTCCAACAGCAAAACGGGTATAATATCCGCGAAAGGAGTGTCCCCTCTATGACGAACATTCAAAAGTGCGGTGTGATCGGCGTGGGCTTTGTCGGCGCGACCTGCGCGTACACACTGGCGGTTTCCGGGCTGTTTTCCGATCTGGTGCTGGTGGATATGAACCGTGACAAGGCCGTCGGTGAAGCAGCGGACATCAATCACGGCGTTGCGTTCAGCAAGCCCTGCCGCGTCACTGCCGGAGAATACGCCGATCTTGCCGAGTGCGGGCTCATCATCATTGCGGCGGGTGCAAACCAGAAGCCCGGCGAGAGCCGCCTCGAGCTGCTCGGCCGCAACAAAGGCATTCTGTCCTCTATCATCGCGCAGATCACGGCGGTGAACACCGAGGCCATCCTGCTGGTGGTGTCCAACCCGGTCGATGTGCTGACCTGCCTCGCGCAGCAGCTCAGCGGGTTCCCAGCCGGCCGGGTGCTCGGTTCGGGTACCGTGCTGGATACTGCGCGGCTCAAGTACCTGCTCGGACAGCGGCTCGGCGTGGACAGCCGCAACGTGCACGCCTTTATCATTGGTGAGCACGGCGACAGCGAGCTGGCGGTCTGGTCGAGTGCGAACATCTCCGGCGCAGATCTCGACGACTACTGCCGCCTTGCCGGTATCACCGACCCGTCCGGCGAGCTTTCCCGCATCTACGAGCACGTTCGCGATGCCGCCTACGAAATCATCGCCAGCAAGGGCGCGACGTACTACGGCATCGGCATGGCGGTACGCCGCATCGCGGAAGCCATCGTCCGCAACGAGCATTCCGTGCTGCCTGTCACCTCGATGATACACGGCCACTACGGTGTGAACGGTATCTGCCTCGGCGTACCCACCATTGTGGGCCGAAACGGCGCGGAGGCTGTGCTGGATATTCCGCTCTCCGAACAGGAGCTGACACAATTGCAGCGTTCCGCCGAAAAAATGCGCGAAATGATCGACAGACTGGACAGATAACGCAAAAGGGACAGAGCCGAAGCTCTGTCCCTTTCAGTTTTTCAAAAAAGTCGGTATTGAACCAATTTTTCCATATCGCACGGCAGCGCGCGTTAAATAGAATTTGCCGTGCAAATTCATAAAAAGGCAGGGCGTGTACCGCGCAGCGCGGACAAGAATCCGCGCAAGGATAGCGCTGCCTTTTTATACCCTGAGAGGGAGAAAGTTTCTATACAGGAACTTTCGGACGACTTTGGAACGGCCCACGGTCCGTTCCTGCTTGTCGGCGAAACCGTGGTTTCGCGACAGCCTAAAAGGGACAGAGCCGAAGCTCTGTCCCTTTTACCGATATACATTGCGGTAATATCTTAGTAAGCGATCGTTGCCATTACGTCAGAAACGTCCGGCTTCTCAGCGATCAGGCCCTGATCGTACATCCAGTCGATGTTCTCCTGCCAGCACTCCTCGGTCTGCGAAAGGAACTTTGCATCTGCGGTTTCCATGAGCGGCAGCAGCGTTTCACAGGACTTCTTCTCAACATCCGGGTCGAGTGCGAAGTTTGCCTCGTCCTGATTGTCGAGCAGTACCTGAAGCACCTCATCGGTGTTGTTCTTGAAGTCCTCAAAGCCCTTGCTGCACGCGGTCAGGAAGCCAGCCAGTACGTCCGGCTCGTTCTCGATCATCTTGTCGCTCGCAAGGAAGATGCCCTCGTAATACTGCGGCACGCCGAAGTCGTCCGGGAAGAAGTAGTTGACCTCAAAGCCCTCCTTCTCCATCTGCGGAACCTCGTGATTGACCAGACAGCCAATGGTTGCATCCACATTGCCGGTGGTCATCGAGCTCATCAGATCAAAGCCGACATCGACCATGTTAACGCTGTCCGGGTCTGCGCCGTTGGACTGCATGATGCTGTGCACCAGCGCCTCGGACAGCTCGGTGCCTGCATAGCCGACCGTCTTGCCTTCGAGGTCCTTCGGCGTGGTGATGTTCTTGTCCTTGAGCGACAGGATGATGTTCAGCGGGCCCTGAACGACCGCGCCGATAGACTTGATCGGCACATCCTGCTCGGCACGGGCCCGAATGACATCCTGCTGATAATACAGACCGATGTCAGCCTTGCCGGCGGCTACCATGCTCATCGCATCGTTGACGCCTGCGGGCGGCTGAATATCAACCTCGAGGCCCTGTTCAGCAAAATAGCCCTCTTTCTGCGCCTGATATAAGAACGCATGGAGCGCGTTCGGATACCAGTCGAGCACAACGGTCAGGTGGCGCAGATTGTCGCCGCTGCCGCCATCGCCGTTTGCTGCCGCATCAGTGTTTGCAGCGCCCTGTGCGCCGCAGCCGGTGAGCAGCATGGTGCCTGCTGCCAAAAGTGCAAGAATACGCTTTTTCATATTTAATTTTCTCCTTGTTAGATCAAAAATTTCGTTTTTTATCAGGAATAGACTATTCCCCGTTATCATTTTCAATTACAGGCTGCTGCGCCATGTAATAATTTTCTTTTCCAGCCAGCTGACGATGCCGACGGCGATCATCGCCACAACACTCAGCAGCACAATAGGCGCGAACACGCCTGCGCCATCGAGCTGGGTCATCATGCGGCGGCTGAAATAGCCAAGACCTGCCTGCGCGCCCAGCCACTCACCGATGGCCGCGCCGATGATCGACATCGGTATCGCCATTTTGAGCGCCGAGAAAAAGTACGGCAGCGCCGCCGGGATCTTCAGCTTGAGGAAAATCTCCTTTTTGCCTGCGCCGAACGTTTTCAGCATATCGATCATATCGGTCTTGGCCGAGCGGAAGCCGTCAAACACGGTCATCGCGATCGGGAAAAACGTGATGAGCACGGTGACGAGCACCTTGCTCCAGATCGTATAGCCGAACCACAGCACGAACAGCGGCGCGAGTGCCGTCGTCGGAATAGTCTGTGAAGCAACGATGAGCGGATACAGCATTTTCTCTGCCGACGGGCTGGCATCCATCACGATGGCGAGCAGCAGACCGAGCGCAATCGAAATAGCAAGACCGACACCCGTACACAGCATGGTCGCGGGCAGGTGCGCGGTGAACAGCGGCTTCCGCAGCTCCCACAGGCGCACGAGCACCTGTGTCGGTGACGGCAGGATGTAAGCTGCATTCATGCCCATCGCAATACACTGCCAGACGATGAGCAGCACGAACATAAAGATCAGTGCGGGCAGATTTGCGTTCTTTTTCATGCCTGCACCTCTTTTCTCAGTAGCGAAATGAGGGTTTCGCGCAGTTCGAGCATCTTCGGGTCGGTCAGACACGCGCGGGTGCGCGGATACGGCGCGGGCACTTCGAACGAGTGCAGCTTTTTAATCGGCGTATCCTCCACGACCAGCACGCGGCCGGAGAGGAAGATGGCCTCCTCCACATCGTGCGTGATGAACAGAACGGTCTTGCTGTCCCGCTCCCACTGGTCGAGCAGCCACTCCTGCATGGTGATGCGCGTCAGAAAGTCAAGCGCCGAGAAAGGTTCATCGAGCAGCAGCAGCTCCGATCCGGTCAACAGTGTTCGCGCGAACGCCGCACGCTGGCGCATACCGCCGGAAAGCTCCTCCGGGCGTTTGTCGCCCCAGCCGGACAGGCCAACATGCTCGAGCGTTTCCGCCGCACGCCTGTCCATCTCCGCGCGGGAAATGCCGCCGCGGATCTCCATCGGCAGGCACAGATTTTCGTTCACCGTGCGCCATGGGAACAGCAGATCACGCTGCGGCATATAGCCGCAGTAGCCGCGCCGTCCGTCAATGCTCTTGCCGTCTACCAGAATCTCGCCGCTCTTGCGCGGCAGGAGCTGGTTTGTCAGACGAAAGATCGTCGATTTGCCGCAGCCGGACGGGCCGATGACCGACACGAACTCGCCTTTCTGAATGTGAAAGGAAAGGCCGTCAATGATGTTGAAGTCTTCCACATCATACTGAAAGACAACGTTTTGAAACTCCAGCATGACTCACATTGCCTCGTTCCATGCCATGTCCCAGAACATTCCCTCATAGCGCGAGCACGCCACGAAAATGTCAGTCAGGCGCTGGAGCTGCTGCTCGGTATAGCCCTCGGAGAGGCGCTCCATGTAAGAAACCAGCTTGCGGTTTTCCTCTGCGTAGCTTTCGGATGCGTAGCCTTGCACCCACTCGCCGTAGAACTCGTGTCCCTCGGCGTTCGGATAGTTTGCAACGATCCACTTTGCGATGTACTCATAGCTGAGCGCGCACGAGAGCACCGCCGCCATGATCTCCGCCGAGCCTTCCTCGGCTGCAACGGCACGCATATACGAGGTGTACGATTCGTTGTTCAGCGACGGCTTGACACGCTCAGCCTCCGCCTCCGTGATGCCGAGGCGGGTCATGTAGCCGCGATGAATGTTCATCTCACCGCCGAGGATGTTCGCCACCGAGGTCGCGAACACGCGCATGATCTCGGGATCGCGGGACTTGACAACACCCTGTGCGAATACTTTCGCGTAATCGAACAGGTAAACATAGTCCTGCAAAAGATAAAAACGAAATTTTTGAATGTCGAGGCTGCCGTCGGCAATACCGCGTACAAATGGGTGCTTCAAATAGCTCTCCCAGATGTCACGGGTCGCATCGAGCAGTCTTTCGGTTGTTTTGTTGTTCAAGGTGGTACCCCCAATGAAATAAATGTTGATAGTGTCCTAAGACTGACGGCAAAATTCTGCCGACAGCACTTTTCTCTGCTTACAGCATTTGCAGGCAGAGCTTGGATGTCAGCTCGTCCGCATCCAGCAGACTTACCGCATCGATCAGGCGTGTACGAAAGGAAGCGGTGCCCTCCATCTCTTTACGCACACGCGCCTCGGCTGTTTCTCCGCAATGCTTCATCACCTC
>CAKSVR010000014.1 GCA_934504345.1 uncultured Agathobaculum sp.
GATACCAGATATTTCAGGGTTTCCATTGCCTTTTCTCTGATCTTCTGCTGCATCTGTGGATCATCTGCGTACTGATTCCCCATATTTACCATACCGATAATACCATTCAGTGGTGTACGGATATCATGACTCACAGTTGTCAGAAACCTTAAATTCCTGTCTTTCTTTCCCATACAGATACTGAACCGCATATTGGTCAGCAGCATAATTAAAATTATCACACTGTTTCAGATTCATTTTTTTGCGTTGGTTCCGTCATTAATATGGAGAATTGCAAAGAAACCGGTATTTAATTCAACATAATAGACAGCCGTAAAATCTATACACATCTTATCCAAAAGCCGTCTTTCCGCCATCTGTTCTTCCAGCGTACGTTTCAGTTTTCTGTTCCTCATATGTACCATTACAATCAGGACAAGAAGCAAAATGATCAGCACGGCTATGAAAGCCACAACACACCCTGCAGCCCATCGTGGAGAACTCCATCGTACACGGTATGCGAAGCCGCAGCGCAGGCGGGCGCATCCGCATCGTGACCCAGCGGACGGCGAACGGCTGCCGCATCCAGATAACGGACAACGGCGGCGGCTTTTCGCGCAGCCGGATGGAGGAGAACACCGCCGAGGGCCGCCGCTCCATCGGCCTGCAAAATATCGCAGGGCGCATCGCGCTGTCCGGCGGCAAGATCTTCTTCGCCGCTATCGTTCCGGGTCTTGTCCTGTCGCTGTTCTACATGATCTATGTGTTCGTCATCTGCCATATCCACCCGGATTACGGTCCGGCGATGACCACCGAGGAGCTGGCCGCCATGCCGCTGCGTGAGCGTGTTACGGACTCGCTCGTCAACCTCATCCCGCCGGTCATCCTGATCGTCGGCGTGCTGGGTTCCATCTTCACCGGCTGGGCGACTCCGACCGAGGCGGCAGGCGTAGGCGCGCTGTTCTCGCTCATCCTCGCCATCTTCTACAAGCAGTTCAGCTGGAAGATGCTGTACGATTCGCCCATCGACACCGCCAAGACCTCTGCGATGGTATTCATCATCCTGTTCGGCGCATCCGCGTTCACCGGCATCTTCATGTCGCTCGACGGTGATCAGCTCATCGCAACGTGGATCGCAAGCGTCGGCATCGGCAAATGGGGCGCATTCGCCATCATGATGGCGATCGTATTCGTTATGGGTATGTTCCTCGACTGGCTGGGCATCGTTATGATCGTATTCCCGATCTTCCTGCCGAATCTGGTAGCATCGTGATTTACCGGATTATTTCTCAGTTCATTCCTTTCTTGCCTTTCTTTTCGTCGCATATCCCCTGTGATAACCTATGATCGAACTGTGAAATAAAGTTTCGCTGCCGCCTGCCATACCCCCGGCAGACAGCCGCGAAACCGTATCCCCGATACAGGAAACGAGAGCCTGTGTCGGGGATATTTTTATGGAGGCTTTCCGATTTTCGGGAGGCCTCCTGTTTTTATCAATGTATAACTTTGCAATTTCCCAGCTTGCTGTGTTGACTAAAAAATTTGCATCTGTCATGACACCTGTGCTATAATAGCTGTAAAATTGCTATCGGCACACTGCGGCGCGAAACGCTGCGGTGTTTTGCGGGAAAGGAGCAAAACAGCAAATGAAAGCATATTTCGACAGTGTCGAAAAGGAGGTCCCGGACAAGCTGCGGGAGGTATTCCTTACGCGGCAGGACACGGCAGTCATCACCATCGATATGCACGACGGCCATCTGTCCACCGACCCGGACTGTCCGTGTCCATCTCCGCGCGGCCGCGAGATCATCGAGCCGCTCAACCGGTTCATGCAGGAGGCGCGTGCGCTCGGGCTGCCGGTCATCCATGTGCGCTCGACCCTGCGTAAGGGCGGCGCCGACGAAAAACTGTTCCCGTCGGCGTGGCGCATGACGTTCCCGGTGACGGTGGGCGAGATCCCCAACATCGCGGAGCACGCCATCGAGGGCACGCGCTGGAACAAAATGTCCATCGACGTACACGACGAGGATTACATGGTGACGACCAAAAAGCGCCTGAGCGCGTTCTATCCGACCGACCTCGAGCTGCTGCTGCGGAATCTGGGCATCCGCCGCGTGGTGCTGACCGGCTGCATGACCGACTGCTGCGTCATCAACACCGCGTTCGATGCCGCAAACCGCGATTTCCGCGTGGTCGTGCCGCGCGACCTGACCCGCGGCTCCGAGCATCTCGAGGAGCCCGCGCTCCGCATGATCTCGCTGCATTTAGGGCTTGTCGTGGATTCGGATGCGCTGCTCGGCGAGTGGCGTTCGCAGAAATAAAATAACAGAGAAATCAAGGTGACAAAAAATGAAGATCGGCAGAACAGAAAAGCTGTGGCTGGCGGCGGTATTCTTTTTCTGGGTGTTCTATAACTTCCCGGGCTTCCCGCCCTACGGCAGCGAAACGGCCTGCATCGTGCACGGCCTCATCAGCTTTGCCGGCACGGTGCTCTCCGTGTATATCGGCTGCAAGCTGACCGAAAAGGAATATCCTCTCATCGAGGATGAGGAACAGGACGAACCGGCAGCGGACAGCGCCGTTTCCGACACGAAACAGGACAGATAAAGGATATTAGAGAAATGACAACACAGGGTTTACTTTCAGGCAAGACAGTATGGATCGTTTTTGCGGCCTACTTTCTGTTTTTGATCGCTATCGCACGCTACACGACATGGAAGGAAAAGCGCGATGCCGGCCGAGTGGATTTGCAGGGCGGCCGGTTCAAGTGGCCGGTCATGGTCATGACGTACATCGCCTCGTGCATGAGTGTATGGGTGTTCTTTGCGGGCCCGGGCGCGTATTACCGCTACGGACTGGGCTACTTCTTCTCGGAAATGTGCATCTACTCCATGTTCCCGATCATCTGCTATTTCACGATGACCAAGGTCTGGCTGGTCAACCAGCAGAAGCACTTCACCACACCGGCGGACTTCTTCTTCTGCCGCTATCAGTCCAAGGCGCTGACCGTTATCATCGACCTTGTTTACATCGTCTGCGCCGTGCCGTTCATTTCGGCGGTGCTGGTGGCAGGCGGCCGTGCGGCTGAGGTCGCGACCGGCGGCGCGGTATCCTCGCAGACGTTCACGCTCGTCTGCGGCATCATCATGACCGTGTTCGTCATGCTCGGCGGCGTAAAGTCCACCGCGCTGGCAGATGCCGTACAGGGCTGGTTCTTCATCCTTGCGCTGTGGGCGATCATTTTCGTCACGCTCAAGGTCGTGTTCAACGGCTCCATCATCGAGGCCTTCCAGACCGTCCGCGTGCAGACGCCGGACTGGTTCTCCTATCCGGGTCCGATCGGCGTGTGCACCTATCCGTCGCGCGTCAGCTATCCGCTCGCGTGCGCGTTCGGCTACACGCTGCTGCTGCCGCAGGTCTTTGTGCGCTCGGGCTATTACAGCGCGGGCCTGAAGGACCAGCGCCAGATGGCATTTCTCGCGCCGTTCCTGCAGATCATCGTCTGGGGCGGCACGATGCTCATCGGTCTTGTAGCGCTGGCGGCCATGCCTGACCTTACCAGCTCAGAAACCGAGCTGGTCATCCCGTATATGTGCAACATCATCGCGGGCACGCACGGCGTACTGGCGCAGGTGCTGATGATCGTGTTCCTCATCGGCGTGCTGGCGGTCGGTCTGTCCACCGCGAACGCCCTGCTGATGGTCATGTCGTCCATCATCTACAAGGACCTGCTGGTCGGCATCGGTCACTGCAAGTTCAAGGCCTCCGAAACCTCGGTCATCCGCGTGGTCATCCTGCTGTTCGGCGCGGTGACGGTCGGCGTATCGCTCATGCACTGGGAATATGTCTACAACCTGATGATATTCGCGGATTCTCTGGTCGAATCGCTGTTCCCGGCGCTGGTATTCGGCATCTACTGCAAGTGGGCAACCCGCAAGGCGGCCATCACCTCCATCTCGGTCGGCGCCATCACCATCTGCCTGACGTTCTTCGTCTGGGACCTCGGCTATGTGTGGTACGGCACCATCGGTCTGGCCGTGGCGCTCGTGCTGATGTATGTGGTTTCCAAGCTGACCCGTGACGACCCCAAGGACAGCGAGGACTTCTATGAGGCGCTCGACTCCGGCCACAGACGGTTCATGCGTATCAAGGCAAAAATCAAGTAACGGCAGGAGGGCGAGATCCAATGATTCGCTTTACGCTCAACGGAATACCAATCGAAGTGCAGGACGGCGAAGACCGCACGCTGCTGGAGTTCCTCCGAGGTGTCAAATGCATGAAAGGCACCAAGGAGGCCTGCGGCACGGGTCACTGCGGCGCGTGCAGCGTGCTGGTGGACGGCAAGCTCACGCGCTCGTGCGTAACGCTCGTGCGCCGTCTGGACGGCAAAGCGGTCGAAACCATCGAAAATGCGCCGCAGGACACCATGCTGCAAACCATTCAGCGCTCGTTCCTCGATGTCGGCGCGGTGCAGTGCGGCTTCTGCACGCCGGGCATGGTCATGGCGACAAAGGCGCTGCTGCTGCACAATGCAGCACCGGACGAGCCTGCCATCTATGACGGGCTGAAGAACAACTACTGCCGCTGCACAGGCTACGTCAAGATCATCGAGGCGGTCAAGCTGGCGGCGGCGCGCCTGCGCGGCGAGGACCCGTCTATCGACACGTTCCGCGACCACGAGAGCACGGTCATCGTGGTCGGTGAGGATCAGGTCGTGCCGCCCATCACCGGCTCTGCGGTCGGCAGGTCGGTCTGGGATGTGGACGGCATGGACAAGACCGGCGGCAGGCTGAAATTCTGCGACGACTACACCGCGGAGGACATCGGCGCGGATACTCTGCTGCACGGTGCGTTCGTCTGGGCGCCTGTGCCGCACGCAAGGATCAACGCGATGGACTGCACCGCCGCCGAACAGGCAGAGGGCGTTGTCCGCATCGTGACGGCCGCCGATGTGCCCGGCATGAACAAAATGGGCACATGGACACCCGAACAGCCGGTGTTCAGCACGGACGAGGTGAACTTCCTCGGGGACCATCCGGCGCTGGTCGTCGCGGATACGGCCGCGCACGCACGCGCGGCGGCAAAGCTGGTAAAGCTCGACTATGAGGAGCTGCCCGGCATCTACACCATGGCGGACGGGTATCGAAAGAACAGCTTTATCGTGCACACCGGCCGCAAGAGCGGCGATGTGGAGCAGGCAAAGCAGCGGCCGGACATCGTGAAGCTAAACGTTTCCAAGGAGATCGAGCCGCAGGAGCACGCCTGCATGGAGCCGGTTTCCGCCATCGGCGCGGTGCAGGACGGCAAAGTGACCGTCTATGCCTGCACGCAGGCGCCGTTCGAGATCCGCAGTATGCTGGCGAAGATTCTGGACAAGCCCGAGGAGGAGATTCGTGTCATCGTGACACCGCTCGGCGGCGGTTTCGGCAAAAAGTGCGATGCGTTCCTCGAGGCGCCGGCGGCCGTGGCTGCGCTCGCGTGCGGAAAGCCGGTCAAGATCACACTCACCCGCAGAGAGGACCTGCTCCTCACCACCAAGCGGCACGGCTACCACACGGATTACGAGATCGGCTTTACGCCGGACGGCAAATTTCAGTATCTGGACTGTCGGATGTTCTCGGACGGCGGCCCGTATGAATGCGAAAGCTACGGCACATTGATGACCGGCGCGCTCATGAGCGGCGGCCCATACATCATCCCCAATGTCAGCGTGGAGGGCTCGGCCATCCGCAACAACAATTTGCAGGGCGGCGCGTTCCGCGGCTACGGCATCAATCAGGCGGCGATCTCCATTGAAACTGCGATGGACATGATGGCGGAAAAGCTGGGCATCGACCCGTTCGAGCTGCGCCGCCGCAACGCGGTCTATCCGGGTGCAGTGTCAGTCGGCGGCGAAGTGCTCCAATACAGCATGGGCATGATGGATACCATCAACCAGTGCGAAAAAAGCCTGAAAAAAGCACTCAAGGAGTACGAAGGACAGTATCCCAAGGGCAGCAAGGTGCTCGGCTGGGGAATGGCCTCGGGCTTTAAGAATGTCGGTGTCGGCAAGGGAATCTTCACCGATGACGGCGCGTGCAAGCTGGTTCTGCAAGGCGACGGACGGCTGCACATGATCGTTTCCGGCACGGATATGGGACAGGGCTTCCGCACCGCCATGACACAGATCGCGGCGGAAACGCTGGACATGGATATCGGGAATATCTTCATCACGAACGGCGACACCGAACTGACCATCCCGACCGGCGAATCGGTTTCCGAGCGCCAGACACTGTGCGGCGGCCGTGCGGTGTATGAGGCGTGCGTCAAGCTCAGGCAGGATTTGGACAGCCGTCCGTGGCAGCCGGGCGAGGAACGCCGCGCGGAATATTACTATGCCTCCGACCCGTGCTTTGCCATCGGTGATTTTGAGGGCGCGAAAAAGCGCGGTGCGAAATACCGGAATTTCCCGGCGTATGCGTATGCCACGCAGGCCGCCATTGTCGAGGTGGACACGGAAACCGGCGAGGTCCGGCTGCTCAAGATCATCGCGGCGCATGATGTCGGCCGCGCCATCAATCCGCATATCATCGAGGGCCAGATGCACGGCTCGTGCTCGATGGGACAGGGCTATGCACTCACCGAGGGTTATCCGACAAGGAACGGCTATCCGGTCAAGACACTGTACCGTCAGCTGGGTCTGCCGCGCGCCAAGGATACGCCGGATTACGAGATCATCCTCATCGAGGACCCGGAGCCGCAGGGCCCGTTCGGCGCGAAAGGCATTTCCGAGGTCGCGACAGTGCCCGTCACACCGGCTATCCTGAACGCCGTGTCGCGTGCCATCGGCGTTCGCATCAATAAAGTGCCCGCCACGCCCGAGGTCGTGCGCGAAGCCATCCGCACCGGCAAATGCGAGGTGCCTACCATGGAACAGCAGATCGCGGCACTGACCTGAACCTGCATGGAAAACCGCTTGTTTCGATGAAATGAGCGGTTTTTTGCTGTCTTTTGGCTTGTACCGATGCCGCATAACGTCAGCGATACACTCGCCTGCCTGCACACGAGGCTGTTCAATCGTGCTGTTGCACACGTTTCCGCAGCGGTTATCGGTATGATTATTGCCGTTTCGCAGATCTTCAATGGCATTTCGGATATCAGCGCAGGCTTCATCGTGGACCGCACCCGTTCCAAGTACGGCCGTGCCCGCGTATGGATGCTCCGCATGTCCATCCCGTATGCCATTGCAGCCGTGCTGCTGATGACTGTTCCGCAGCATGTCGGCCAGTTTGCACAGGCCATTTATGTGTTCATCACCTACAACCTGATGCTGACCGTGGTCTACACCATGTTCCAACTTCCGTTTGCAACCACGATGACCTACATGACCCGTGATCAGGACGAGCGTGCGAAGATCAACATCGTTCGTATGGCGATGAGCCCGATCGGCAATATTCTGGTTACCTACTTCTTCACCCGTATCCTGAATTCTATGCCGGGCGGCATGGATTCCCAACGCAACTGGATTGTGCTGACCGCCATTTACGCTTCTCTGGCAGCGGTTGCGATGCTGTTCTGCTTCGCGTGTGTCCGTGAGCGCGTACAGGTGCTTGATGAGTACGGCGAGGAGAAAATTCCGCTGAAAAAGGCAATTCCGGCGCTGTTTAAGAACAAGTATTTCATCATGCTGTTCCTGTTCTTCGTATTCTTTGCCATGTACCAGACTTTCTCCGGCACGATGGCTTCTTACTACTGCAAGCAGATCATCCAGGATTCCAACATCATCGGCAACGTAAACGCTGCATGCTATGGTATCTCCATCTTCGCAACCCTGCTGCTCGGCAAGGTTATGCACCTGACCACCAAGCGCAACTGGTGCATCATCGGCGCACTGTTCATCATCGCCGGTTCTCTGATCGTGCAGATTGCTCCGCTGAGCGTTACGATAGTTACTGTTGGCGGCCTGCTCCGCGGCATCGGCATGACCCCGATCCTCGGCCTGATCTTCACCATGATCGCTGATGCCATCGAGTACGGCCAGTGGTACACCGGCCTGCGTACCGCAGGTGCGATTCAGTCCGCCGTTACTTCCGGCCAGAAGTTCGGACAGGGCATTGGCTCTGCGCTGATCGGCTTCATCATGTCCGCTTCCGGCTATACCGGCGCGGCAGTTGAGGCTGGCTCCAAGGCAGCGGCGACTATCGCCAACCTGTACATCTACGGCATTGCCATCCTCGGCGCAGTCATGATCTTCATCCTGCTGTTCTATAAGCTGGATAAAGAATACCCGCAAATCATCAAGGATCTGCTGGAACGTGAATCGAAAAAATCCTGAACCATTTGAATCTCTCCTATATATTCCCTCTATAAAAGCCTCGTCGGCTTGCTATGTACCCCCATTCCGGACACACAGAATGGGGGTACATAGCATTTTCTTTTATCTCGCTATTCTTCTTCATCCGCACGTTCCGGCAAGATGAGCACCACGCGGAATATGCTTTCCTGCGGCTCGAACTCCACCGTTCCGCCAAGACGGTGGGTCAGCTCGCGCACCGAGGCGGTTCCGATTCCGCTGCCCGTATGCTTGCGCGAAAGGAACGCGCCGCCGCGTCGGTGTACCTCGCCGTCATAGCTGTTTTCAAGCACCACATACAGCCGCCGAAACTGCTGCTTCATATGCAGGCAGATGGACTTTTCCGCGTTTTCGGGCAATCTCCAGCACGCCTCCAGCGCATTTTCCAGCAGATTTCCCAGTATGGTGCAGAACTGCACGCTGAACGCAACGGTATCCTCGGCCAGTTCAACGCGAACCGACACCCGGATTCCTGTGCGGCGCGCAGAGCTGACATAATAGTACAGCATCGCATCTACCGCCGGATCGTTGCAGTAGCTTTCCGGTCGAGTTGCTTCGGACAGCGCAGTAATGCGGCGGATATACGCGAGCTGCGCCTCCGGATCGCCCGCCATACTCGCAATCGTGCGCAGATGCTGGCGGAAATCGTGCCGCTGGCGGCGGCTTTCTTCGATCTTCTCCGAAATCTGTGCAAAATGCGCCTTCTGCATGGCAAGCTGCCGCGCCATCTGCCGCTGCTCCTCCATAAAGGTCAGGCTGCGGCGATAGCCCTGTGCAATATCCTGCCAGAACACCGCGCCCAGCACGCACACCAGCAGCAGACAGCCCCATTCATAAAACCATTTGCCGAGAATCGGCTCGTAGGCAGGCAGCAGACAGTCCCACAAAAACAGCGTGCCGTAGAAAATATCCGCGCAGAACAGCGCTCCGGCGTGCCATTCCCGTCGGCGCGCCGCATAGAGGGCCGAGCCGAGCAGATAGACCGTCACCGCCAGCCGAAACAGCACCGTCAGATCGGAAAATGCGCGGATACTCCATTCGGACAGGTGCGCGGCACACGCACCGCACAGCAGCGCCGCACCGCATATGCCGGCGCAGACCAGCACCGCCGCTTTGCGCACGGCATTCGGCAGCGCACAAATACGCCCATGCAGCAGAACGATCAGCAGCGTAGTCAGGTAGCCGCTGACCAGCTCAATGGTATACCAAGGCTGCACCGGAAGCGCCTTCAGCGCATGAACGACCGGACCGGACAGCAGCACCGCCGCGCTCAGGCTCAGCAGCAGAAACAGCCGCGAATTGGGCGGGCATCGCATGGAGCCAAGACACAGCCACAGCGCAAAGGATGTAAACAGCAGCATAAGTGTCAGCATAGCGGCGGAGATGCACACGCGCACCGCGCGCTGGGTATTCACGCCCAGCGCCGTGCCGAACGTCGGCGGATAGGTCATACCGCTGTATATCCAGCTTTTATCGCGCACCGCCAGCAGCAGGCGCACCGTACCGCTGCCCTCAAAGCTGACCGCGCGGTTTTGCAGCCGCGAGCGATATTGCTCGACGTTCGTTTCGCCCGAGGATAGCACCAGCTCGTCATCAATATAAAACCGATAAGCGGAAAAGATCTCCGGCAGTTCGATCAAATACTGCCGCGGCGTTTCGGGCAGCAGCAGCGTCAGCATATAGGTGCCGCAGCCATGCGGCGCCCGTTCCGTGCTGCCAAAGGCAAAATTGCTGTATGCGCCAATCTGCACGGAACGGGCGGTGCTTTTATCACGACTTTCGCAGGTTTTCGGTGAAAGCAGCACATCGGGATAGAAATTCCAGCCGTTCCACAGGCTGCGCACCGGATACGCCGCCAAATCGTCCTCAGAAACGAACAGCGTTCCGGCGATTGCCTGCGGCGCAGACTGCGTATATTTGTTGTCATAGTGGTACAACAGCAGGCAGAACGCAGATGCCGCCGTAAATACCAGCAAAGCCGTCAGCAAACGGCGAAAGAACCGGCTCACAGGTGTTTCCTCCACCACATCAGACCGAAAACTGCCGCCAGCACGGCCGCGCCTGCAGCCGCAAACGGCAGCTTCTGTTCCGGTTCGGCAGGTGCTTCTGCCTCATCGGTCGTCAGTGTCATACCGTCCGGCAGGTCGATCTTCTCTCCGTTCAGCCGCAGTTCCGCCTGTGCTTTGCCCTCTGCCGATCGAGTGAGCGTAACCGCAAGAGTATCCGCATCGGTCAGCTCCAGCGCCCGCAGCGTATCGACCGGAAGCGAAAAGGCAATACCGTTTTTATTCAGCGTCAACGGCTCATCCAGCTCGATCAGCGCCAGCAGGCGCGTACCGGAAAGCACCGCACCGTCTGCGGTATCCTGCTCAAGGACAGTCGCGTCCGGCTCCGCCGCAACCGGCTGCTTGACTTCGCCAGACGGCGCGGCAGCGAGTTGCCGCTGCACCGGCTGTCGGCTCTCGGGCTGACTGTGCAGCACCGGCGGCGGCAGTATCGTTACCTCGTCCTCGACCCTTGGCGGCGCAGCGATGGAAGGAGCGGTGAAGACTGTCGTTTCCGGCTTCTCCGGCTTCTCCGGTGCTGTGGGCATCTCCGGTTCATCATCTGCGGGCAGGTCAGGCTCGGGTGCTTGGGCGGTATCTTCGGACGGCGTTTCCGGCTCGTTCGATGCGGGTTCGGAGATACTCGGTCGATGGTGCGATCCATCCGAATGTGAGCCGCCCGGCGATGGCTGGATAATATCCGGCAGACGGGTATCCTCACCGCCGCCGTCGCGGCTGCCCTCACTGTAGCCGTGCTTGAGCGGAGCGACATCGTATGTAAAGGTCAGAATACCGGTCTGCCCGCCGGGATATTCCACCTGCAATGCACAGTTCGTTCCCGATGTCAGTCCGCAGGTCTGCGGATAGAGTGTCAGCGCATCCGTCCCGACCGAAATCCCGCGCGTCAGCGCCTCCCATGCACCGTTTTCCCGCTTCAGCCATACCGTGAACCGGTCGCGCTGCGCCTTTTGTTCCTCGGTCAGCACCCACGGAAAAATCATCTGACCGCGTGCCGTGATGAACTCACCGATCTCCGGCTTTCCGGTCTGCTGTACGCTCACGCGACAGCGAATCATCGGCGCTTCCACGCCCTCGGCAAGCGAAAAGCACGCTCTGTCCTCCTCATCGACCAAAAGCAGCGGCGCCACAGCATAATACACGCCGGGCGTATTCCAATCGACCGCCGACAGCTCCCACGCTCCGGTGAAAAAGTCATAGGGTGTGCCATCCGCATCATAGCCGCACAAGCCGTCTATCGCATCACGGAAAAAGGCGTGCAGCGCGTCCGCATCTCCGCAGGCAATCGCAGCTATGTCAACATTCACCTGTGTGTCGAAGCGCGTCAGCACGATGGTTTCCGGTTCCGGTTCGGACGGTTCGGGCTCCGGTTCGGGTTCCGGTTCGGGTTCCGGTTCGGGCTCGATCAAAAACCCGCTGTCCATATCGGGTTCTGCCGGCTGAACCGTGCCGTTTTCCTCATTTTCGCCCGATACTTCCGGCGTTTCTTCAATGATTTCCGTATCGTCAGGCTGATTTTCCGCAATGGCAGGCGGCTGCTCCGCGCCGTTCTCCGGCAGATCCGGCAGTTCGTCCGCCAATGCCGCGCCGGTACACGCTGCCGCGCACAGCAGCGGCAAAATCAGCTTCGCATATGCTCTCATAATCCCCTCTCCATTTCCCGCAGGGCAAACGCCTGAAAGCTGCGCAGCACCTCACTGCGGCAGCGCCGTGCAATCGGCAGACGAAGACCGTTATCCATAATAAAATCACTGCCCTCCTGCGCGGCTACATGCCCGAGTTGGATTAAAATACCGCGCCCGATGCCGAGAAAACGGTTGTCCGTTTCCAGCGGCGCGGTCAGTTCGGCAAAGGTCGCTGCACTCTCCATACTATGCTCACACAGATGCACCACGCCATGCCGTGCGATCGACTCGATACACACGATCTCCCGCCGGGAAAGCATCTGCACGCCGCTTTTGGTAGGTACGGCCAAAAGATCGGACGGATCGGGCGCAGGAAAGCAAAAATCCAGCGCCTGCCGCAAGCGCTCCTCGGCAAAGGGCTTAACCAGATAGTAGGTGGCGCGTACCGCATAGCTTTCCAGCATAAATTCCTGACTGGTGGTAAGGAAAATGATCCGGCAAGCCGGGTCACGGCGATACAGCAGCCGCGCGACATCCATGCCGCTGACCTCGCCCATGTAGATGTCAATAAACGCGGCGTCATACCGTTTGGGCACGAACGCGGCGATAAATGCCTCGCCGGAGGTAAACTCCTCGATGGTGAACGCAGCGCCGCGCGGTGCAAGCTCCCGCTCGAGCGCCTCCCGCAGAACCGCGCGGTCGGCGGACAGATCATCTATAATCGCGATACGCAGCATACAACGCCTCCTGAACAAATTATCCCAGTTTCATTATAGCACAAAAACAACGCGGTCGAGCAACCGTTTGGTCAAAAAAAGCAGCCGTTTGGTAAAACCGCTTGCGGCGGGCTTGACAGCGTGGTTTACTATAATCAGCCAGACTCGATACGGAGTCTGGTTTTTTGTATTTTTATGAGGAGGAGAACGTATGCATCTGGCACTGCTGGCACGGTATCTGGACGGTGACTTGTGGGAGGAGCGGCTGTGCGCTGCTGTTCCCGAAGAGCCTTTGCCGGTTGATGAATTCAACGCGCTTTCCACGCTCTCCGGCTGCGCCGCCGCCTACGATGCGGCAGTTGTGGCACTGGATGGTCCGGACGGTCTGACAGCGGTACGCGAGTTGCGCCAGCGGGCACCGCTGCTGCCGATCCTCTGGATCGCAGATGAGATGGAATACGCGGTGTTCGCGTTCCGCTATCGCGTGACGGCATTCCTGCTGCGCGATGCTTCCACCGCGGCATTGCGCAGCGCGATCAACACCATAAGGAGGGAATCTGCATGAATATTGCCTGCTGCGGCATCGACCGCGAGCAGTTCCGCGCAGCAGAACAGGCGTGCGGCTGTCCGGTGCTGTATTTTGCCGATGCACCCGACCGGCGCGGCGACGTTCGGCTTGCCTATGCCCTGCGGGACGGCGTGCCGATCCGACTGGCGGTAGTCGGCTATCAAGGCGCGGCGGGACTGACCGCGTGCGATTTTCTGTGCAGCCGTCTGCCCGGAGAGCGCATACTGTGGCTGTGCCGCCGGCCCGAGTTTTCCACAGAAGCGCGGCGGCTCGGCGTACACTTCTATCCCGTGGGACCGCCCGATACCGTCCCACCCGATCAAATCACACAGGAACTTATCCGCCTGCTGCGGCAGCAGCCGGAACACAATAAGGGAGGCGTAACAGAATGAACTACAAAAGAGGGGTCAGCTTGACATTGACGGCGGCGCTGCTGCTGTCAATGCTGCCGCAGATCATACTGCCAAAGGCAGCGGCAGCCAATATACCGGAGCGCGAGATCGACAGCAGCACTTATGCGGCACTCGGTCTGTCGCTCAATGCCGAGGACAAGGGCGCATCTCTGACAGCGCCGTACAGCAAGGAGCACGTTTCTCAGGCGTTCACCGCCAGCGAGGTCTATGTTGCGGCGAGCGGTTCGCAGGCCAGCAAATACCTCATCCGCGACGGCTTCGACAAAATGGAAACCAACAACCGCGATTCCGCTGTCTATGACGGCGACAACAAGAGCAATGTGCAGGGCAATCTGGACGGTGCGTATAGCCGCTATGCGGTCAATGGCTACGGTATGTCCTTTAATAAGTATGGCAACACCTATGCCAGCAAGCTCAGCTCTAATTCCGCAAATGTGACCGATTACAACACAAACGGCTTCTCCGGCATTTATGCCACCAGCACCGCCTACAACGGCGGCAATGGCAAGGATAATTACGTTGCCGAACTGCGCGCCTACGGTCGTGATAAGAAAACCACAATAGCCGGCAATCAAAAGGACGGCGGCTTCGAGTTAGCGCTGTTTAAGGTAGACGATAACGGCAAGCGTTCCCCTGCCGGTACGCTGTCCCCGACCGCTACCGCAGAAATGACCTACGGCGGCGGCATGGCGTACTTTACCCGCCGTTATGTGCAGGAAATGGATGCTATTATGGACGTTGCCGCGGCAGATGTGAACGGCGACGGTAAGGACGAGCTGTTCGTCTACGCCGGACGCTGGAAAGACGAAAACGGCACGCGCTACGCCTATGTAGATGTATTCGACACCACTTCCATGAAATACATTCACGAGTTGAAAATCAATGCCGGTAAATCATCCTCGTATCAGCAGAATAACAGCAACTGGCAGTGGCAGATCGAGAAGATTCCGGTGGTCACACTCGCCGGCGGCGACCTTGACCGCGACGGCAAGGAGGAAATTGCCGTTACCGCGTCCGCACCGACCGACAACAGCAATGTGGCCTCGGCGGCGCACCTGACCGTATTCACCGAGGAATCCGGCACGCTCACGCCGGTCAGCGGTCTGGATACCGTATCGCTTGCCAATGGCGAACAGGCGATGGTATCCGCAAACTGCGCGTTCGGCACGTTCTCCCTGCCGGATACCGGCATCACCGGTACGGTGCTCATCGCGGCGGGCTATCAGAGCAATGGCAAAACCTCCGACCACACCTCCGGCGCATACAAAACCGCCGCGTACCGCTTTGCCTACTACGATCCGCAGTCGAAAAAATTCAAGCTGTCCGAGTACCGCACACAGGAACTCGGCGACAGCGGCAAGAAAATCGCAGAAAGCTACATTGATGACCCGAATAAGGGCTATTACCGTCCGGTCCATGCGCCTATCGCGCTCGGCTGCGCGGATATGGAGGGCATCGGTGCAGACAACAGCAACGACGAGGTACTGCTCGGCGGCGAAATCTACGATTTTGACACCACCGGCGGTATCACGACCCAGCTTTCGTCCGTCAGCGTATGCACCTCGCAGGTCAACATCAACGGCAATAACAAGAGCAAGGAACAGGTCTGGATCAGCGATGTGCAGACGGGCGTAGTAGATAGCAATCCGTCCGGCAAAAGTGCGGTAAATCAGGACAACAAATGGCGCGAATCCTTCGTTTATGTTGCCGGCGTACACCGCAAGGAGCCGGTCGAAGGCAGCGATGATTACTACTGGATGGACCTCGGCGCGGCGTATCTGACCGGCGCAAAGAGCGGTGCATCAAACAACACCAACAACCACATATTCTACAGCACGCAGGAGGGCGTTATCGCGGAATCCAGCCGCCGCAGCGACTATACGGGCACATTCGTCAGCCTTGCGCTGCCGGATTTCGGCAACGACTCGATCACCATGCGCTACGTTGCCGACTATACGGTATACACCAACCCGGAGGTATACGCCGTGCTTCAGGCCTCCCCGTACTTTACCGACCTCAACGAAACGTATGACTACATCGGCAACGGCGGCACCGCCTACGGCACAAGCAAATCCACCGGCGACACCAAAACCGCAAGCGTTTCGCAGGCACTCGGCGTATATCACTCGCTCGAGATACAGGCGCTCGCCGGCGGCGAATACGAGGTTGAGCTGTCCGCAAGCTACAGCTATGACTACGCAGAATCGACCGAAATCGAGCACTCCGTCACCTACAACGCACAGGCAGGCGGCGGCGATATGGCCGTTGTGTACACCATACCGTATCAGTACTATATTTATGAGATGTACGACCCGGGCCGTAAGCAGTGGAGCACTACCATCCTGCCCGCAGCGCTCGATCCGACCGTTGCGGTGCTCGATGTGGAAAGCTATGACGAGATCGCCGCGGAAACCAAGGGACTGGAGCCGATTTCCGGCAACCTGCTTTACTCCACGCCCGGCGAACCGGAAACCTACGCCAATCAACCCGCCGGTACGCGCGAGTTTACCTTTGACGGTGCGTATGCACACACGGGCGCAAGCAGCACCACTGCCGATACCACGCAGGAGATCACCAAAACCACCGGCGAAGAGCACAGCCACGCCTTTAATCTGGAGCTGAACTACAAGGTCGGCGGCGGCGGCGCACTGTTCGGCAACAAGGGCTATGTCGGCGTGACCGGCAGCACCGGTGCCGGCGGCGGCTGGAGCAAGTCCAACGCGGAAGGAACGGCGTTCTCCGGTACAGTCGATTCCCTGCCCGCCGAGGCATCGCAGTATGGGTTCGACTGGAAGCTGATCGTCAACAACGCGCAGCTTGGCGACACGCCGGTCTGGATCGTTGGCTATGAGGTCAAAAACGTCAAGCAGCCACCCAGAATGCCCCAGAATCTGACCGTTACCGAGGTCAGCACCAGCACGGTGGATTTGGAATGGGAATCCAGCGGCGGCGCGGCATATTATGAGATCAGCATGATCGACCAGCATGGCGAATACAACAAGATCGCAACAGTCCCCTATACGGTAACACAGTATCAGGTGACCGACCTCGACACAAACACCGATTACCGGTTCAGTGTGCGCGCGGTCAGCCCAACCAAGGGCAGCAGTATCGACAGCCCAATCGCCTACGCTACTACGCTGAACGGTACGGCGAATTTTGAGATCACCACCCACCCGAAGGACACCTCGACCGCCGCAGGTAAAACTGCGACCTTCACCGCCGCCGCGACCTACACCGATGACAGCGGCGCCAAGCCGGTCAGCTATCAGTGGCAGGTGAAAACGACCGACAGCAAGTCGCAGTGGCGCGAACTGCAAAACAGCACCGGTGTTTCCGGCGCGGACGGCCCATCGCTCACCATCACCGCTGCGGAGGAGATGAACGGCTATGCATACCGCTGCCGCGTGTATGTGCGAAACCGTTCGCTGTACACCAAATCCGCAGCACTGGACGTTTCTCGCGTGCCGACCAGCATTCAAATCGCACCGAAGGACGGCACCGTTTGGCTGTCCGGCGGCACGCTGACGACCAGTGAGGGAACCACTGTCACCGGTCAGAAGGCGGTAACGCTGCCAAAGAATGGCACAACCTATTCCCTGCTCTCTGACGGCAGCCAATTTTTCTGGTTCGACGATGCGGCGTATTACGCCTATAAAGGTACCGCGCCGACGCTGACCAATGGTCTGGCAGACCCAAATCATACATTTACCGCAGACAATATCAGCCCGACGGCGGAAACGCTGACCCGAACCGATTACACCGCTGCGCTGTCGGACGGCACAAAGATTGCCTTGCAGGAGGAGTCGGCAAGCACCACCCCCATCAGCTATAACGGTACAGACTACACCGTTCAGAATCAGTGGACCGGAACGGTCGGCAGTGACTCCTGCACGTTCTACGAGGCGGCAGACAGCGAGGATACCGTTTATCTCTATCAGACGACCGGCGGCAGCTATACCCCGTTTACGCTGAGCTGGGCTCAGAAAATCGGCAGTATTTCGACCGATGCGCTGGCACCGGTTTATCAGGCAACCAAAACTGACGGCACGAACACGACAACCGAAAATATCATCGGTTTGACCTACGCACTTGCCGCCTCGGTATTGGAAAACGGCAGCAAGCCGACCGGCATGACCGGCACCGTCACCTTTATCATTTCCGGTGCGGGCATTGAAGGGCAAACCATTACGGTAAACCTTGATACCAACAAAGCCAGCGCTTCCAAGAGCGATTTCCAGCCGCGTGGCGAAGGCGCAGCAACCATCACCGCCATGTACTCCGGCGATGACGTCTACGCGCCGAGCACCGCGTCCGTGAATGTCTATTTCGTGCTGAACAAGCAAAACCGCTCGGTGCTGTCGCTGACCGCACCCGCGAACGTCACCTACGGCGAGAGCGCAAATCTCGCCGCAACGCTGACCAGTCAAAATGGCACTTCGCAGAATGCCACAGCGACCTATACGGTGGAAAAGCTGGTAAGCGGCAAGTACGTTTCGGCAGTATCCGCCACAGACTATACCCTCGAAAACGGCGTATTTACGCCCAAACTGGTGACGAACTACCGCATTACCGCAACCCGTCAGAATCTTACCGATTCCAAGGTTATTATCGTAAGCAAGGGCACGCTCACGCTGTCCGCTGCCGATACGAGCAAGGCGCTGAACGACACCAACCGCACGCCTGACGCCGCAGAGATTTCCGGTCTTGCGGCATGGGACAAGGACACCCTGACGGCGGGTACGGACTACACGCTGACCTCTGAGGGCACCACCGCAGCCCTTCCGGGCGAATACCCCATCTATATCGCACTGAAGGATTCCGTTGCCATAAAGTCGCTGCAGCAGAAGTACAATATCCTGCTGAAAAACGCGGTTTACACGCTTTCCGGCAAAAGCTATGTGGTTTCCGCAACAGGTGATACCAACGGCACGGTTTCCATCTCCTATCAGGCGGATGCCGCGAGCGCAGTGCTTCCGGTTTCCAGCGGCAGCCGACTGCCCGCAGGCAGTAAGGTGACCTTCACCGCCGCACCCAAGGCAGGCTACACCGTCAGCCGCTGGAAGGTCGGCACGGATTACGTTGCAGACAACGGCAGCACATATTACAACAATATCAGCTACACTATTGACGATTTGGGCGCAGATACCGATGTTTCCGTAGAATTTACCGCCGGAGCCAGCACATTTACCTATCAATCGAATGGCGATACCATGGGTACGGTTTCCGCTAACTATCTGACGGACGGCGCACTCGGCGGAGCGTTTACCTCGGGCGGAAACGTCAATTACAGCCAGACCATCCGCGTGTCGGCGCAGCCCAAGGACGGCTATGCGGTCGATCGCTGGGAGGTCAACGACAACACGCTCAAAACCGCAGACGGCACGCACAATTACACCGGCAGCACTTATACATTCGATAAATTCACCGAGAACGTGACAGCAACCGTATATTTTGTCGCGAACAGCCAGCCGGTTGTGACCATTAAGCCGGTGGACAATGACGGCAAGCCGCTGACCGGCGCAAAGGTTTCGGTCGGCGGCACCGAGCTGACCGGTACGGACGGTGTATTCACCTATACGGCGCACACCGGTGAAAATCCGGTCGTCACCGTAACGCCGCCGGACGGTCTGCTGGTGGATTCGTGGACGGCGGAAAGCGGCGCGGCGGGCACGCTCAGCACCGACAATCGCGTCATGGCGCTGCATGATCTGCGCCGGAACACCACCTTCGTTGTAAAATGCACTGCACTCAACCACTATACCGTGTCCTTCGCAGGCCAACTGGACGGCAATACTATCACCGAGGACATGGGTTCCGTATCGGCTGTCAAGCTGGGCGCAGGTGCGCTGACGAGCGGCGAAAGCCAGCTTCAAGGCTCGACCATTCAGTTTACCGCCAAGGCGAACACCGGCTATGAGATTGCCGGCTGGAAGCTGAACGGCAGTACCGTTACGCCGACCGCAGACGGTACCTATCAGATCCCCTCGCTGAACGGCAACGCCGCTCTGGTCGTAACCTTCCGTCAGCAGCCGAAAATCACGCTTTCGGCAGGTGAAAACGGCACGCTGACCTGTGATTCGCATACCGGCAGCAGCTTCTATCTGCCATACGGCAGCAAGGACGCGCTCACCTTCACCGCACAGCCTTCAGCCGGCTACCGCGTGGCAGGCTGGACAGTCAACGACAAAGACGTTACCGGTACGGCAATCACCAATTCGGACGAGGAAAAATACACCTATACGCCAGACGGAACCAACGGCATGACCGATGACCTGACTGTTTCCGTTGCGTTTGAGAAGATCCCGACCGCAGAAATCACCTTCTCGGTTGTGGATACCACACCGGAGGACGACAATTCCGGCGAAAACGGTACGCTTTCCGCAGTTGCAACCCGCTACGAAGCGAATACCCCGCTCCGGAGCGGCGATAAAGTTCTCAGCGGCTCGACTGTTGCCTTTACCGCATCTCCCGCTGTGGGCTACAAGGTACAGAGATGGTATCTGGACGGCAAGGAGCAGACAGACGCGCCGACACTCAACATCACGGATAGCGATACCGCGCACGAGGTCAAGGTACAGTTCACCGAGATCAGCAGTGCTGTTACCTTCGGCATTGCCGAAGACAGCGACACCGGTCATGGCGCAAGCCTGTCCGCCGCCTTCCTGCGTGACGGCATGAGCACGCCCGACTCCGTTTCCAGCGGCAACAACGTCACCGCCGAGGGCAAGCTGACCGTAACGGTCGAAAATCTGCGTGACGGATACAAAATCGCAGGCTGGACGCTGAACGGCGCCGCTTACGAGCCAAACGGCAAGCCGTATACCGACAATAGCCTCACTTGTGATGTTTCGGCAACACAAGGCGCGGATATCCGCGTAAAGCTTGAGCGCAAATCCTACGAAGTGACCTTCTCGGCGCAGACCGGCGGCGGCATTACAAATGATAAGTCGCTGACGAGCGGCAGCACCGTCAAGGGTGATACGGAAATCAAGTTCACCGCATCCGCACCGGCAAGCGGCTACACTTTCATCGGCTGGAAGGTAAACGGCACGATGCACAAAACCGATGCAACGGACTACACCCTGACCGTCACCGAGGACACCGAAATCATTGCGTGCTACGAAATCGCGGATGCGGAGTACACCGTAACCTACGGTGTACTCCCGACCAGCGGCGCGGATAACGGCACGCTGACGGTTTCCGGTCCGGACGCAGACGGCAAGGCAAACTCCGGTACGCGCGTTGCGTTTACGGCAGTACCCGATACAGGCTATATGGTCGAAAACTGGTACGCGGATGCGGCAGGCACCACTGCCATCGGCATGGCCGAAAGCAAAACCTATACTATCGACCCGCTGACCGGCAACACCTCGGTTTATGTCCGCTTTGTTCCGATTCCGACACACACCGTCACCGTCAATATCAGCGGCAGCGGCGCGGTTTCCGCCAAGGTAAACGGTGAAAACGCTGCTATCACCAGCGGCACGCTGACCGTTCCGCACCATGCGGCGGTTGTTCTCACCGCGCAGCCGAGCAGCGGCGCGTATCTGACCGGCTGGAAGCTGGACGGCGAGGCAGAGGGCAACGCGCTGACACTCAACCTGAACAACGTGACGGAGGACCACACCATTGACGCAGCATTCGGCATCAGTCAGATGGTAACGCTTACAACCGTCTGCGGCAACGGCGGCACATTGACCGTTAAACGCGCAGATGGCACGACCATTGACGCTTCCGGCGGCATTCAGGTACCCAAGGGCGCTCCGCTGACACTGACCGCCGCACCGGATTCCGGCATGATGGTTCAGGCGTGGACGATAAACGGCACGGCAGCAGACGAGCTTTCCAACACTTTCACGCTCACTCCGACCGAAAACAGCAAGGTGCAGGTGGATTTTGAAAATGTAACGCTGTTTGGTCTGCCTGCCGATGATGCAAAGTATACCTTCCGCACGATTTCCAGAACGCCTAATGATTACGGCACGGAACGCCAGATCCGCAAAGGCGGCACGATCGAATTTGCAATGCTCCCCGCAGAGGGATATTTCATCCGCAACCTCGATTTCCAAGGCGGTACGGTAACGCGCTGCGTATTGCAGACAGACGGCAGTTGGAGCATCTGCATAGAGAGGGTTGTCGGCGCTATCACGTTTAATGCCGACATCGATTCGGTGGTTCCTCTGACCATTACCGCGCCGCAGAACGGCACGCTGACTGTCAAGCTGGGCGACACCGTTCTGTCAGACGGCGCAAAGCTGGCAGCAGGCGATACTCTCACCATTGCCGCAAATCCGGCAACCGGCTACACGCTCGATAAGCTGACCGTTACGGGCGCGGCCAAACAGCCGGACGGCACTTACAAGGTCGATGCGGCGGCGGTTTCCGTCAGCGCAAGCTTTAAGAGCACCGGCGGCACCTCCGGCGGCGGTGGTGCAAGTGGCGGCGGCGGTACCGCTCCGGCGGCAGACAAGCGCATTACCGTGGAAAACGACAAGAACGGCGCTGTATCTCCGTCCGACTCGAACGCCAAGCCCGATACCAAGGTAACGCTTACGATCAAGCCGGACAGCGGCAAGCGGCTTTCCGGTCTGACCGTGACCGATGAAAAGGGCAACGCCCTTCCCCTCACCCGCAAAGATGCCGCGCACTACGAATTTACCATGCCGGACGGCAAAGTGACCGTCAAACCGGTATTTGCCGACAGCAGCACCTCCTGCCCGGGCGGTATCATCTGCCCGACTCACGAGATGAGCGACGTTCCGCTGAACGCATGGTACCACGACGTTGTAGACACCGCAGTGGACAGCGGCTGGATGAACGGTACCGGAAACGGTCAGTTCACGCCGCAGGACACGACCACCCGCGGTATGCTGGCAGCCGTACTGTACCGCATGGCAGACAGTCCCAAGGCATCGAAGGGCACCTTCGCCGATGTGGAATCCTCCATGTACTATGCAGATGCGGTTGCATGGGCCGCCGAAAACGGCATTGTGACCGGTCTGGACGCAACGACCTATGCGCCCGCGCACAGCATTACCCGCGAGCAGCTTGCCGCAATGCTGTACCGCATGGCGCAGTATAACGGACAGGCTTCCGCCGGCAGTGCAGATGCGCTGAACGGCTTTGCCGACCGAAACGCCGTACACGACTGGTCAAAGGATGCAATGTGCTGGGCAATCGAAAACGGCATTGTAACCGGCAAGGGAAATGCCATTCTTGACCCGACCGGCACCGCTACCCGCGCAGAAGTTGCTGCTATGCTGACGAGATTTCACAATCTGACAGCCAAGTAACGCTTTTCTGCGGCAGCACTATAACAAAAATGGAGCGCACAGCCATATTTTCGGCTGTGCGCTCCGTTTCAGTTTATCGAAAAACCAGTCTCATTCATCAAGCAACAGCCGGATTTCTTTCTGGGAAGGGGAGAACAACTCGGAAAAGCGGACGGATAAAACACTCCTTCCACTTCCGGCAATGTCACTTAGTTAGCAAGTAAGGAACCTCACAAAGACAGCACACAGCAAAGCCAAAGCAAGCTGTGTGCTGTTTTTTGCGACATCAGGGCATGACAACAAAGCGGATCGGAAAATCCGCTTAAAAAAGAATGTTCAAATCACAAGAGTTGTGAATCCACAGCAGAGATAAAGTTCTTCACATAGATCAGGTTTGGTTTTCCCAGACCTTGGCTCTTGCGTTCAATCAATCCTGCTTTCTTCTCAAGTTCACTGAGCAGCTTGATAGCCTTTTGCTCAGCACAGTTCAGAGCCATCTTCGCTTCGTCGATTATTGTGGTCAAGCATACAACCAGCCCGCATCTCTGCCGTACATGACCTCGAAATCAAGCTGTCCCTCCTCGGCATAGCATGAAGACAGGTTAGTCCATGTCATATCCGGCTTGTTCCGGTAGCTGTCGAGCAGGTGCGCCAGCGTGAACGGGTGTTCTCCTTTCCGAAAGCATCCGGACCGATAGACGAACGGGCGCAGCAAATGGTTTTGCCGCAGAGAAATTTTTTGCGGCGCAGGAATTAGGGGCGGCTCGGGCGCGCCTGTGCCGTTTTTTCAACAGACCGGCCGGAGTTGTCTATTGTGCTTCCGTTCAAAGCGCCCTATAATGGAAACAAAAGAGGAAAGGCGGACGGTGCATGAATACCCTGATCGAATTATACGACGAACGCGCCATTGAAAACATTCTGGCACCGGATATGTTTCACCCGCGGCGCATTATCTATCTCTGTCCCCGTGAGGTGCTCCGGGATCACACGCGGCAGCAAAAGCTGGCGGCTTTTTATCGGAAACGCGGCTGGGAACCCGAACTGATCTTTGTGGGAACCAGTCTGTTTGAGGCGGACCGCATCCTGCGCCAGCTGTTCACCATCGAAGAAAAATACCCGGACTGCGCCATAGATGTCACCGGCGGCAGTGATGCCGCGCTGTTTGCGGCAGGTATGTTCGCCGCCCGGAAGGATGTGCCCGCCTTCACCTACTCCCGCAAGAAAAACCGCTTTTACGACATCTCGGGCGCGGATTTTGCGGATGATCTGTACTGTGATCTGACCTATTCCATCGAGGACTTTTTCCTGATGGCCGGCGGAACGCTGCTCCCCGGGCGGGTGGATAATCATATCCTGTCGCAGTATCTCCCGTATTTTGATCCGTTTTTCTCCTGTTTTCTCCGGTTTCGACGCGAGTGGCCCACGATCATCTCCTATATTCAGCGGATCTCTCCGGCGGAGTACGGCCAGATCCCACCGCTGGACATTACGGGCAGCTACACCGTGAAGGGAGAGCGCGGCTCCCGCAACTCTGCCAACGAAGATGCCCTGCAGGAGATGGAACGGATCGGTTTCATTCAGGATCTGACGATCATTCCCGACCAGCAGGTATCGTTCCGTTTCCGGGATGTGCATACCCGGGCATGGCTGCGCGATGTGGGCAGCGTGCTCGAGCTGTATACCTACAAGGCCTGCGTGGATGCCGCGATTTTCCATGATGTGATCAGCAGTGCCGTGGTTCGGTGGGATGATGTGCTGGGACACGGCAGCGTTCTGAACGAGATCGACGTCATGGCCGCCCGCGGGGTCATCCCGCTGTTCCTCAGCTGCAAGGCCTGCGACATCAAGACCGAGGCGCTCAATGAACTTGCCATCCTGCGGGATCGTTTCGGCGGCAAGGGCGCCAAAGCGGTCATCGTCACGACCGAATCCTGCAATGCCGCCGCCCGTCATCGCGCTGCCCAGCTTGGAATCGCCGTTATTGATCTGGAAGAACTGAAAACCGGTCAACTCGTGCATCGGCTGAAGGTGATCATGAAAGCGGAGTGACGGCTGATCCAATGCTTTTGAGAGAAAAATAGCGAAGTGCACCCCATTTGTTAGACAGTATGGCATACTATCAAACAAATGGGGTGCACTTCATTCATTCCCGACTGCTTATTTCGACTTTTTTCTTTTTGCCGCCGTCTGTGCACGCAGATACTGCTGCGCCCACTCGAAGAAAAACGGTACATTCCGGAACAAATACATGGAATCCAAAAACTCCTCTACCAATTCCTGTATTGTCATGGGCTGATAACCGTACCACTCTCGTTCCGCGAGCATAGCAGGCATATCTTTTTTCACCGCCAGACGCAGAAACTTTTTCGTATCCTTGTTCACTGCAGCAAGGCGATTCAGATACGCTCCCGCCTTGTCAAACTGGTTCAGCTTGTAGTACAGAACCGCCAGCGGAAGCAGCATCTGTGTTTCCTCGTAGCTGTCATATTTCTTATGGAGTGCCAGTGCGTGCATCTCGTCCTCCATCTGCACATACAGATGCATCAGCCGATAGCGCACGCCAAGGTTGTCGCCTTCGCACAGTTCCAGCATCCGCTCGCCTGCATGGATTGCCTGACGCAGCATACCGCAGAAAATCAGCGCCTCGAAATAGGTATGATAGACCCGCATATACGGTCTGGTTTCAATAGCAAGCCAGAAATCCCCCATGCTTTCCTGAAAGACGCCCATCTTCTTCAGTTTCGTTTCTTCGGCTTCCAGCAGCTTTTTCAGCTCCGGAAGCTGCGTTGCGGGCTTGTCCTCATGCGTGTTCAGCAGCAGCTGCAGCTGTGCATCCACATTATCCGGCTCTACTTCCACTGCTTTGTTCAGGTAGGCCATCCGCTGCTTTTTAGAACGAGCCTCCTGTGCAAGTTCCAGATAATCGTATGCTGTTTCCGGCTCTGTACTCGCCGGCTCAAGCATTGCTGTATGCTCTGCCATAAACTGCTCCTGCAGGCGGTCGAAGCTTTGCTCATCGACTATTTCATCGGCGTGCTCTTCCAAAAATTTTTGGAGCTCCAACATCAGTTTTTCTGTGCTCATACCATTCTTATGCATACGACTGTCCCCGCTTTCCTGCTTCATCGAGTATATTTAGCTTCATTATACGCGCATTTGTAAGGCTCGGCAAGTGTTATAAGCAAAACGCAATGCAATTTTACCCATGTCCCTCTTGTCAGCACGCAGCTCCCTTGAGCATAGAAAATACCTCAAAAACATCCGATGCCTTTCTTCTTGAGGTAGATTTTACGGTTACAAAAAAGAAAAGCCTTTTTCACGTATGCACTGCATAGGCATCCGCCAGACGTCAGCTTTGCTATCCCTTAATTGACAAGCGACCGCGCTTCAAGTTTTCGTTTGAAGCGCGGTCGCTTTGTTTATCATGATGAAATTTATAGTGATTTTTTCTTGTTTCGCGCTCAAAAGCGTGGTATGCTGAGAGAAAAGTAACATACAGCGGATATTCTCCCTATCCATTGAGAAGGAATACAGAATGAAGATCACCTATGCAAAAGAAAAAGACATTGCTGCCATCGCCGCGGTAGAAGCCGCCTGCTTTCCACCTGCCGAAGCGGCAACCGAACAGGAATTTGTCGAGCGGATCAAGTATTACGGCAACCACTTCTGGCTGCTGTACGACGCCGACAAGCTGATCGCGTTTATCGATGGGTTTGTCACGGACGAGCCGGATTTGACCGATGCAATGTACGAAAACGCCTGTATGCACAACGAAAACGGTGCATGGCAGATGATTTTCGGCGTCAATACCCTGCCGGAGTACCGCAAACGCGGCTATGCCGGTGAGTTGATTCGCCGTGCCATCGCCGATGCCAGACAGCAGGACCGCAAGGGTCTTGTGCTGACCTGCAAGGACAGACTCCTTGCGTACTACGCGAAATTCGGCTTTGTCGATGAAGGCGTGTCCGAGAAATCCACGCACGGAAATGTCCGGTGGCATCAGATGCGGCTGACGTTTTGAGAAGTTAAAGGCACGAAACCGCTGCTTTTTGACGGCAATCACATAACATAATATCTACTATTCCGCAAGGCGTACGCTTCTTACCCCAAGAAACAATCCCCAAAGCAAAAGGTTTATGATCCTTTGCTTTGGGGATTGTTCTGTCCCCCGCTTATGCGGGGATAATTTGCCGATTTTCAAATCTAAGCGCTTACATCAAATTGGGGTGACCCCCGCAAATGCGGGGAAGAATTGTAAGACACTTTGCGTGTCTTCCATTCCTTTTTCGAGAGTTACTAATATTTTGAGTAATACCCAAATCGGCGTCTATTAAGCGTTTTGACGGCGATATCGGCACATTCCTCAGCTGACAATTCTGTCAGCTCTGCAATTTCTTGAAAGGACAAACCGTCATAACGAGCCTGCAAAATAACATATTCAAGCTCAACCCATTCAAGAGCTTCCTTCCAAGGCACGTCAGGTTTATAGGGCTCCTTAGGCACCTTTGGACGACAGTTGTAGCATATACCATCCCGTGCAGGAGTACGTCTTTTCCCACAGATAATGCAAATCCGTGCAGAATTAACCCTGTTCTTGTCCCGGCACCATTCACACAATCGATCCTCAGAATTTGTGAGGTGTTCCTTACAGTCTTTACATACATATTTATATTCTCTCATATTGATTCTCCTCATATATTTCCGCAACATTTACTCATCCGCATTCTGCGATGTGCTTGCGGCGACGGTGCACACGCCTTGCCGCTTCAGGTACTTTCTCTTCAGCGCTTTTCGGTGCAAATAATCGGGTATTCTGCCATGCGTGTGTAACTGCTCCGACCGGTGCGACAGCCGCCATTGCTTTTCGCATCGAAGCATCGCGCGGGTGAACGTAGTAGTGCGTGGTCGTGGTTACATCCGCGTGTCCAAGCAGACCCGAAACTGTTGCAACATCGATACCCTGCTCGATCGCACGGGTGGCAAATGTATGCCGAATATCGTGAAAACGAACGTGCGGCAGGCCAAGACCATCCAGTACATCGCCCCAGTAACTGCTCAGATGGTCCGGATCCACTACACCACCGACTGTATTATAAATGATGAAATCATCAGCATTCGGCGTGCGCTTAAAAAGAGATTCGAACCGCTGATACTGTACGGTAAGCAAACCCTGCAGTACTTCCGGCAGATACAGATCTCGCTCAGAAGCATCGCTTTTCGCAGAGCTGAAGATAAGTTCCGTCCGCTTGCCGTACTCTGCCTCAGGATCAACCATCACCCGGCGTACGGTCTGTGTAATATGAAGCGTGCCGCTCATCGCATCGTAATTACCCCAACGTGCAGCACAGACTTCACCCAAACGCATACCGCTGTACAGTGCTAAGATGATACCTGCATTATTAAGCGACAGATCAGAAAACAGCCACTTTTCGAGCACTTTTTGATCGTTATCACTCATAATATTGTGCTTCTTCGAGCGGCAATGCGCATATACAGTCGCAGGAACCGGATTTGCGGGCATCATTCCGTCCGCAACAGCACGCTTACAGCAAACATCCAGCACAACGCGCATATTTTTGATGCTTTTTGCGCTCAGCGCGCCGCCGGTCCGCAGATTGCCATGCAGGGATTCCTCGTTGAGAAAGCGCTGTACCACGGCGGTAGTCAGACTTTCCAAGGGCATTTCGCCTAATTTCGGCAGGATATGTTTGTGCAGGTTATCATAGTAGTGCTCGTACCCGCTTGGCTTGGCTACCGGCTTAACGTAAACCTCCAGCCACTGCTGCGACCATTCCCGCAAGGTTATACCCATGACCCCGCCTCCTTGCTCGGGAAAATAAAATCTCCCATGCGCGGTGCGTGGTGGTGCTGATCGATGTACTGTGTGTACCGAATCTGTACCTGCCTGCTCTGGCTGTCCGTCAAACGGATTTGTCTGCCATCCGGAAGAGTCAGCCGCTGACACTCGAACTCGTAGTCTTTCCAGTGCAGCCTTTGCATATCTGCGAAGGAATACTTCTTCATCATAATTTCGCCTCTTTCTATATGTGATTTTGAGCGAAAATAAAACCGTGCAGGCAATATAGAGCCTACACGGTGTCAAAATCACACAGCAGAAAGAAGTATAAATATATCACTAACAAATGTCTTGTGCAACCCTTAAAAAAAGGGTATACTAATACTGCGGTGCGGAGTTTTCCGTTGTGTAGGTGGTTAGGTCACCTGCGCAGGTGCAAAAGGATTGCCGTCCTTTTGCACTGCCGTTTTTTATTTTCTGATAGAATAATAGCATATATAGCGCACCTATTCAATAGTCATTCCCTACAAATATAGGTGCACTATATGTTGCAGTTTTACTATATTTTTCAAAAGTGGTCTTTGATATGATATCGGGGGTGAGAAAATGTCAGTCAGTGAAGCGCAAAAGCGAGCCACCTTAAAATGGCAAAAAGAAAAAACAGATGAAGTACGTTTTCGCGTCCCAAAGGGTGAACGTGCCCGTATTCAGGCACACGCCGAACAACATGGCGAGTCCGCTACCGCTTTTATCAAGCGCGCCATTCGAGAGGCTATGGAGCGGGATAATGCTGCAAAGTGAATAAATCTCTAAAAACGCTGATACCGTATACGCTTCCTCCGAGGCTGTACGGTATCAGCGTTTTTTACTGAATAAGTCTTTAGCTTACATCAATATGCAAGCTTCTACACTTCAATTGCCTTTCTTTTAACGATACTCACCTCAACCGCACCCACAACATCATGATTTGTAACCCACCAGTGTCCCATCGTACCTCTGTTTTGTGGAGTTGCTTCACTCAAGTCATGGCAGTGCGCCTTACCCTGCTTCGTTACCAGCAGTACACCGGTTTCCACATATAACGCATCTATGACATCGCCGCCATGCCCCCACTGTATCAGCTGTACACCCTCACCCAGTCCCAGCTTTGGCTCAATCATACGCTTTTCCGCTGTGTCTGGCGACAGTACAAGCCCTCTGCCTTTCTCTGTCACAATAATCAGCTTATGCTCCGGTCGGTAAACCACGAGCTGACAAAGTGAATCTCCTGTCTTCAGCTTCATGCCGGAAACCAATCCGATACCCAGATTTTTGTACTCATGCATCGCCTGAACAGGCACGCGCAATGCTTTTCCCTGACGGCTGACAAACAGCAACTCCTCTTCCGCTGTGCTGCAACACGCTGCGACAATCTTCTCCCCACCTGTACGCACGATCTGCATACCGTCTTGTATAATACGCACTTGGTCCAACGGCAGCCGCACCTGACTGCCGCTTTGCGCTGCACAGACCAGCGAAGTATCCTCTGGATTACATTCTGTCAGCACACCATCTTTCAGCAATGCTTCATGGCATTTCTGCCATCTTCCATCCTTACAGAAATCATCCACTGTCAGTGAAGCCGGCAGATACCATGCCTGTCCATTCGGGCTGACCAAAATTTTATCAACAGATTGTCGAAAAACCACTATCCGCTTCACTCGCAGTTTCTTATCCAATCCCATCGAACAAACGCCTGATTTACAAATCCAACGGTTTTCCGACACTTTAACCAGCCTGCCGTTGGATAACACAGCCAGCAATTCTTCTTCGCAGATGCCCTCTTTCTCCTCCTGCTTTGACTTCTTCTTCGACGATTCATCCTGTTGGCTGCATGGATACGGATTTCCCTCTGCATCCACGACCTCCGGCAGCCACTCGCGCTCTAAATCCTCCGTTTCCGGCATACTATCCACAAGTTTCGGATTCTCAAAAAGACTGACCGATGTATAGCTCTTCTCAGCCATATCCGCCGCAAGACGTGTTTCCTCACGCATTACTGCCGTGCATCCCAGTTCCCTTGGCCGTTTAAACGAACTATATGTATGCGTGATAGTCTGTTTTGTCAGCAGCTCTGCTTTACCCTCGATCTCAACTTTCAGCTTATCATTCGGCTCTATCGGCTCCGCATAAAGTTCATACTCTGCATCCTCGGCCACTGTCAACTCCACCGGGCCGTCATACACTTTCGACATACCCTTTTTCAGAGCATCCTGCTCTATGCCGGTCTGACCGCAGATATACATATAAATCGGCCGCTGCATCATGATACGAAGCAATCTGCGCTGTCCATCTGCATTGGCGAAGTCAAACGCCTCGGTTCCATCATTCTCCTGCGTGTGACCCATCAGCGCCGAAATTTCGTCACGAGAAGCATCCGTGGTATCATACTCGGTCGCTGCCTGATGACGCAGAATATACGCTGTAACGGACTGTTCATACTCTTTCCCGTATGTTTCATCGACCGTTAACAATGCATCCGCTTCCTCAAAAAAATCTTCCTCTACACCAGCATCGCAGCAGATATTTTTAAACATCTGATTCATTTCTCTCGTCGTGCAGCGTTTCCAATACACTTGACCTTGGCAGCCAAGCGGCCATTTATCTACCTCTGCATCCGATGTACCTCCATGCTTATGGTAATATGTGAGTGCTTTCTGCCTGCGCTCCATAAGAAAATCGTGAAACTTTTTTACAAGCGGCAGCAAGCGATATGAATTTGATGTTTTTCCGCCCACTTGAACATCACGCGAACTCTGCTTTTCCACATATCTGCGTTCAATCGCATATAGATCCTCATCCATCTGACGAATATCGCCATATGACAGACCGGCGGCCTCTGAGGTGCGAAGACCAAGCAGCAGCATTGCAAGCAGTGCAACACATTCTCCAAAGCGATCTGCACGGCTTACCATCTCTTCATAAATACGAATTACCACGCTGATGGGAAGCGATTTGGGGCGTTTCAGCAGCTTATGCGCGAGATTGAACAAATACTTTTGCCCCTCAGCGGTGCGCGCAAAACCATTTTTGCAGAGTTCTACATCAGCATTCCCCCAGAAACGCATCTGGGACAGGTCGTGCTGATATGCTTGCTCAACAATACAGGAGAAAATGTTTTTCGCATTCTGCTCAATGATCCTGTCGCCCAGACCAAATTGTCCTCTTTCCATCCACAGCTTTTCTGCCAGTTCCTCGTTGAGATCTGCATACGGTATCCCCCGAAAAATCGGTGCGACAGACCGCCAGAATTCTCTGTCATACGCTATGCACGTGCTCTTGGCCCAGTGACGGTCATTCTGCATATCCAGCAAAAATTGTTCGTAAACACCCTCCAGTGTTAACTCGCCTTCTGCTGTCACCGGTTGATACTTATAATCGCTCCGATCACACTTACACGGAACTTTAAACTTATCCAAATTTTGTCCCGTTACTTTTCTTGGGCTATGAAAAAAATTCCCCATTTCTTCTCCTTTTTATCTAAAAAAACTTGGACAGCCCGCCCAAGTTTCTTTTGTTTTCCTACGCTTATAAAAGCACTGTAAGACGAATCTGAGATTTTGCTGTAAAGCGTATTTTGGCACCGCGCTTCAGCTTCAACCGTATGCGAAGCTGAGCGTTTTTCAATTGACCGTCGCTCTGCAAGAGTTTATGACACCGCTCAAGCCGTGCCCTCGTAGCCAGCAGTGCGATGCGCGATGAATAATCGACATACCATTCTTCGTAGGTGCTCTCCGCTTTCAAACCGAAAATTCGCATCATCCGTGATGCTGTCATACCGCAGACATCCCGACAATATCCACGCACGCTGCTTTGCACGACATCACTTCGGGAGGACAGCCTTGCATACTCAGGCACTACCTCTGCCAGCACTTTATCCTCAAAACGTCTATACTTTGCTGGTTCCAAGCGATGCCCATCCTCGTCTACAAGCAGAGGTTCATCACCCTTGAAATCTGTACATCCCGGACGCCTTAACAGCGACTTCAGGGCGGTCTGTGCAAGCTGTGTGCAGGGTATGCGGCGCCTCGCATTTTCGCCCCACTTGTATATTGTCCACTGCATTTTCGCCTTTTTCTCACGCTTTTTGCTGAGAGAACGCCGGATTTCAAGGAAAATCAAATCGGGAACTGCTCTCACATCTGCTACATTAAGCGCACACAGCTCACCTACCGCTACGCACGTTGTCTGTGCAAGCAAAACCGCTGCGTAACGTAAATCCTCCCTTTGGCGCTCCTGACATATCGCAACCAGTCGCTGCATCTCTGCAATGCATAGTCTTCTCTGCACCAGATTTTTGGATGCTTTTGTACTTTCCGGTATCTTGAAACGATACAAATGAACTAACGGATTTTGTTCCCAGACACCACAGCGAACAGCGAAATCATAAAGGGTTTCCACCATACGCCCTAAAGCATTGCGCTCTTTTGCTGTTTTTGACACTGCTTTCAGCAGCTGTACAGTGGTTTGTGCATCCCCAAGGTCAGTCAGCAGCGGGAATTTCTCTAACGCTTTTCGCAAGAGCTTTTCTCGTGCTCCACCCGCATCTCCTCTGCCATACATCTTTCTGCATTCATCTTCCGGCATGAGCAGTAATAGCAGCATCGGTGTTGCTTCCGGCAGAAGCCTTTTCCGCATCCATTCAATGATCTCATCGCGATACCTTACGATAAGTGCTTCCATCGCTGCATGGGCCTTTTCGAGATGCTCTGCATCGCCATAAGGCCGCGCACTCGGACGGCTTCCATCCTCCGGTTTGAAAGGCGTGCCATCCGGCTCTCGAAGGCTGATATAGAGCTGCGGCCGGGTATCTCCTGCTTGCGTTATCTTACTCACATAAAAATCAATGCCATATCGCTTGATATGCGAGCCTTTGCTCTTTTGCTTTTTCAAATGTTTCTTTCCTCATATTCACCACAAAAACATTGTTTTTATGGTATGTTGAATTCCAAACTATTCTTTCTTTTGTTTTTCATTATAGCATTCGCCTACATATTTTCAACTTTTCGCAGATTTATTCATAATATTTTTACATTTTTTCATCGAATTCGTTAATTTTTTGTAATGTAAAATTTATCTTTGCCAAATTTTATACTCAATGTTATTTTTTTAAAGGAATTCCATCTCTCTGTTCCCGCCTCCAAAGGCCATGTGTCCGAATCACACCGGGCGTACCATGTTAAACTGCTTGTTTCGATGAAATGAGCGTTTTTTTGCTGTCTTATGGCTTGTACCGATGCCGCATAACGTCAGCGATGCACGCACCTGCCTGCACACGAAACGGTTCAATCGTGCTGTGCCTGGTGCCGGTAGTTTCCCTGCTCTTTGGCAATGCCCTCGCGCCGGCGCTCTGCGACCGCCGCGAACACGGTGGGCGTGGTCGTATCGGTGCTGATGCGGATGCAGTCAATCTTCATAGTGTATCTCTCCTTTAGGTATGGTATAATGTAAAATATAAGGACGGTGACACTGATGGCTAAGACAATCGAACAGGTAAAACAGTTAGCATACCGTTATGGAGTGCCGAAACTGGTATTATTCGGTTCGCGCGCCCGCGGTGATCATCACGCTCGCAGTGATTATGATTTCGCGGTCTGGGGATGCACGCCGCAGCAGCGTGCACAATTCAGCGATGCTGTCGAAAATGATCTGGACTCGCTGTATTCGGTTGATCTGGTGTTCGTCAGCGAACATACCGATGCCGCACTGCTTCAAAATATAGAAAGGGACGGGATTTGCTTGCTGGACCGTTACAATACGAAATTCGAAAATCTCACCAATGCTGTTGAACGTCTGCGCGAGGGTGTGCAGGCGTATCAAGAGAATCCGGCCAGAATCATTCGCGACGGTGTAATCCAGCGCTTTGAGTTCACCTGCGAGCTGGCGTGGAAAACCACACGCGAGTTTTTGCTCGATCAAGGTTTTACTGAACTGAACAGCCCGAAATCGACTATACGTAAAGCGTTTTCGTATGGCCTGATTGACGATGAGCAAGCATGGATTGCGTTGCTGAATGCCCGCAACCAAACCTCGTACATTTATGATGATGCAACCGCGCAGGAAATCTACTCGCAGATTGAGAACAAGTTCGTATCGCTGTTTGATAAGCTTATTGAGCAGTTGAAACGCGATTAATTGCAATAGAGTCGCCGAACATTAAGACATATTGCGAAATTCCGAAAATAACCCTGTTGACATAGAAATTCACTGTTGCAAATAAGTGTGCCCTAATAACATACTGCAAAAAGACCGATTCTTGTGAACCGTGAACCGCATCCCGTCAAGAGGACAATGAAATAAAAGAAGTTTTTTGCTGCCAAGGGCGTTCTGGTCCTATGTCAAGATTGAGTACAAGTTAAAATGAAAAAATTCTCCCCATTTTAACCTGCCAGAAGCTCCGCCTCAGTGTGCGTTCTTTTATACACTCGTTCAAATTCGTTTGGCGGCATATAGTTGCAATGGCTATGAATTCGTTTCGTATTATAGAAAGCTTCCAGATATTCGAAAATCAGCTGGTATGCCTGTTTATAATCGCGGATTTTAAAGCGATTGAGCCATTCGCGTTTAATAATAGAATGGAAGGATTCAATATATGCATTATCCCATGGACAGTCCGGCCATTCTGGAACGTTGGATTAACCGAATCTGTGAACTCGAAGAAAAGAAACAGCGCTTTAAAGCCCTGTTCCGCAAGCAGCTCGATGAAACCGACAGCGAATTTGATACGCTGCGGCTGTATTCGCAGGAATTGCAGATGAGGGCAATAAGCCTCCGAACCAATAAAGCTGCATAATATATTCAACGATAAAGCATGAAGTTTGCCATGACTTCGTGCTTTATTTCTTCCAGTCAATCGATTATACTGTTGTTAGCCTCTATATTTTGCGAAAAAATTTTTATTTGCACCCGCAGCAGTCTTCATTTTTAACTTTTTCTGTTTTATATTGGAACATTTTTCTTACAGTATAAATCCTATATAAAGTTGCTAAATTCCCATGCTTTTCTATTTTAAGTGTATTTTTTCTTTGTATTGGTTTTTCTGCTTGCCATCTCAAAAAGATTCTCGCACTGGTACTGGCGTTTGCTTGTGCATTCACCATGTTCGCCGGTGCAGCGTTCACGGATCAGGCCGACATTACCGATGCCAACACTGAAGCTGTGGACACTCTGGTGGCACTGGGCGTCATCAATGGCTACACCGATGGCTCTTTCAAGCCCAATGGCACTGTAACCCGCGCAGAGATGGCTAAGATGATCTACACCATCCGTTCTGGCGGCAACTCCGATGCTTCTGCTTACAGCGGCATCTCTACCTCTTTCACCGACGTAAACGGCCACTGGGCTGCAGGCTACATCAAGTACTGCCAGACCATGGGCATCATCGCTGGTAAGAACGCTACCACCTTTGACCCGAATGGTCAGGTAACCGTAGCTGAAACCGCTAAGATGGCTCTGGTAACCATGGGTTACCGCGCTGACAAGTCCAATCTGACCGGCGCTTCCTGGATGGTAAACACCATCAACCTGGCAAATGACAATGAGCTGCTCACCGACGTTTCCGGCGCAGTTAACGCTGCTGCAACCCGTCAGGCTGCTGCTCAGATCCTGTACAATATGCTGGATGCTGATGTTGAGTCCTGGTCCACCGACAAGCTGGACTACGAGAAGGAGTCCGAGTCTGTTTCCGGCTCTACTCTGGTTGTAGATGCAAAGGGCAACACCACTGTTAACGCTTACACCACTACTCAGTATGTAGATGTAGGCAAGAAGTACCTCGGCCTGTCCAAGCCGGAAGGCATTCTGACTTCTGTTAAGAAGGAAGACAACAAGGACACCTACAAGATCGTTGTTGGCGGCACCACCTACACCAAGGTTGCTGAGAACTATGTTGATCTGCTGGGCGAGGATGTTAAGGTCATGATCAAGGACGGCAAGACCGATAAGGTTTATGGCGTTTACGAAACTGACAAGAACACCGTTGCTACCGCTCTGCTGGATGACGTTGGTGACATCGACACAACCAAGGGCAAGCTGAAGATCGACGGTACTTCTTACAAGACCAGCAGCGATTATGCAGCTAACCTGCCGGTATTCGTTACCCCGGACTCCACTGTTCCGCTGGAAGTATATGATACCACCACTCAGAAGAACGTTTCTGCAACCGTTGACACTGCTAAGGATGCATATCCGTACTACACTGTTAAGTTCGTTGATATGAACGACGATGACAAGCTGGATTACGCTATCGCTACTCCGTATGCAGTTGCTCAGGTTGATTACCTGACCACTTCCAAGCTGACTCTGTCTGCTAAGGGCGGCACTGCTCTGGATACCCTGACCTACGACCTCAAGGACGACGACATCGACCTGTACGATGGCGTTGCTGAGGACGACTATGTAGTAGTTGTTGAGGCTGACTACACCGTAGACGACACCACCGTTGTAGAAAAGGCTGAAACCGTTTCCGGTGCAGCTGCTCGTACCAAGGGCTCTATCTCCGACGTTTACGTTGGCGGCGAGTGGTACACTGTTGTTGGTTACACCGGCAGCCACGCTGGCTACGACAACATCAAGGTTAACGACGAGTACGACTTTGCAACCGTTGGTTCTTTCATCTTCGCTGGTGAGAAGACTAAGGGCAATATCTCCGCTTCCAACGTTCTGTACGTTGATAAGGTTGGCGCACTGAACTCTGGTATTGCTGACGGCGTAGAGGCTAAGGTTTACTTTGCTGATGGTACTTCCAAGACCATCACTGTTACCGAGCTGACCAAGTATGACAACAAGGGCAACAGCAAGGACTACGATATCGTTGCAAGCCAGCCGGATTCTGATGAGATTCTGAACACTGATGCTGCTACCGAAATCGCTAAGGCTAAGCTGTTCACCTACTCTGAGAAGAACGGCGAGTACTCTCTGGATCCGATCTCTGCTAACAACATTGGCAGCTACGATGATTACTCCACCGAGGACAACTCTCAGATCAAGGACGGCAAGACCGCTAAAAACGTTCGTTTCGCAGATGACGGCGTTATCTTCGTAAACGACAAGGATGGCGTTAAGGTTGTTTCCGGTAAGACCGTAACCAACTGGAAGACCATCACTGCAACCAAGGTTGAGGGTCTGTTCGACAAGAGCAACGGTACCAAGTACATTGCAATCGGCGCTATCGACCTGGGTAAGAACGCTTCTGCTAAGATTGATACCCGCGTATACGGCTATGTAACCGGCGCTATCTCCACTGGCACCGAGGACAACACCGACTACCTGTACTTCGATCTGTACACCGCTGACGGCGAGATGGAAGTTAAGGTTGAGGATAAGGGTTCTGCTAAGAACATTAAGCGCGAGTCCTTTATCGCATTTGACTGGGCTGACGAGGATGCTAAGGAAATGGATTCCGACGACATCGTTGTTAAGACCACTCAGAACGATGCTGTTGCAATCACCGCATTCGTTGATGACGACAGCATCACCTGGTTCGATGCAGCTACCAAGAAGGACGCTGCAGCTCTGGACTTCGCTGATGACTACTATGTAATCGGTGTTGACACCAAGAACCGTGAGGGCTCTGCTGGTAAGCTGGCAACCGCTAAGGATGCTCCGACTGACAGCGACAAGTATCAGGCTAATGCAATCATCTTCACCACCAAGGATGGCAACGATGATGTTGTTGAGGCTGTATTCATTGACGTTAACGGCGTAATGTACACCAAAAAGAACGGCAATGAGATCTATGTTGATAAGAAGTAATTTCTGAATCTTAGATTCGATTTTACGACACAACAAAACCCCCGAGGAAATTTCCTCGGGGGTTTTCCTTTGTCTGCACATGGTCAAATAATTGCTCTTGCAAATCCTGAAAAATCGGGTATTCTATAACTCACACAAACCAATCGTGTAAGTTTAGGAGGTAATTTTATGGGATTTGAAGCAAATCGTCAGAAAATTTTCAGCAAGCGAATTATCGACCTGCCCGACCAGCCGAATATGGCGGCTAACGACCTGAAAGCGTACTTTGATTCCTCCGCAGAAGAGCTGCGCGAGTCGTTTAACGTGCTGTGCGATGCGCTGGGTGACTTTTCGGCAGCGGCCAAGATGGGCTACCGCGAGAGCGCAGGCGTGCCGGCAAAGACTGTGCAGGATGCCATCGAAAACGTGCAGCAGCAGCTGCGCGATGTGACAATGGGTACGCTGCCGAGCGGCTGTGTCACGAACGACAAGCTGGCGCAGGATGTCCGCGACCGCTTTACTGCGGTGGAAAACACAGTAAAAACGGAGGCAAAAGCGCGCAGCGAGGCCGATGCCAGATTGCAGGAGAATCTGCATACCGCAGAGAAAGCACTGGCACTGAAAAGTGAAGTCCTTTTCACTACCTACACCGGTGACGGTCAGGAAAGCCGCGTGATTGATGTTGGTTTCCGGCCCAAGGCTGTAATGGTATTCCGCGACAGTGCCTACACCAGCTTCGGCAATTCTCTTTACGGCGGCTTTATCATCGATGGTACGCCGATGATGTATGGCAGCAAGGTCGCGCTCGAGATTGTTGATAACGGCTTTAAGGTACTTAACCTGAACAACTGTTTGCTCAATATCAGCAGCTACACTTATGTTATCGCTGCGTTTAAGTGAACGCGAGAAAACCCCCGAGGAATTCCTCGGGGGCTTTCTTATACGCTCAAGTATTAGTTGAAACTAAAACTTAGTGAACTACAGCGCCAGAAGCATTGTATACCGGCTCGCCGTCCAGACGGTTGTTGTCTGCGTCATAAACGATAGCCAGAATGTTCTTGTCGCCAGAGGTTTCAACTACGATATATGCGTTAGCATAGTAGTTGCCGGAAGTGGTGGTCTCCTCAGCGATGGATACCTGATCCATGGAAGAACCGCTTACGCCTTCCTGCTTGTCATCGTTAACAGCCAGGAATACAATGTCCTTATCCATGTCGAAGTTGGTAGCCTTCAGTGCAGTGCCATCGAGCTTAGCGCCCTGAACTGCTACATTGCCCTCAGACTTCTTATCCATACCAGTGATTGCAACCTTGTATACAGCTACGTCGGTAGCATCGTTCTCAACGTTGATGAACTTGTCGCCATCGTTGGTGTAGATCAGCAGATCGCCAGCCTTCAGGAGCTTACCATCGTTGCCATCATGCTTCAGGGTAACGTTCTCAGAACCATTCCATACTTCGTATACGGTTACATCGTCGTTATCCTCGCCCTCAGTGCCCTTGTAAGCATCAGAGGTCATGTAAGCATACTTGTAGTTAGAGCCAGCGCCGGAATAGGTAGCATCAGCAGTTACAACTGCAACGCGAACGGTTTCCAGACCATTGGTCTTCTTGGTAGCGTACTGAACAGACGTGCCATATGCATTCTTCCAGTCGTTAACAGTCTTACCGGTCAGGATCTTAACCTTATCCTTAGCAGAAGAACCTGCTACATCGCCGTAAGCAACGAATACAACTGCACTGTCGTTGAATGCAGTGTTGTTAACCTTCTGCTTGTTGTCGATGGTAGAAGCAGTGTTGATGGTCTCGTAGCCAGCCTTGTTGCCAGTACCCAGTGCACGCAGCGAGTAGTTGCCGTTGCTGCGAGTAGAGTAGGTGTACAGCTTGTTCAGGTCAGAACCGGAGATGGTGTTGCCAGACTTAAGGTCAGCAGCTTCCTTAGACGGATCGTTGGAGAACTTCTCAACAGTGATGGTCTTGGAGGAGCCATCCATGAAGTAAGCCTTAACGTTAGTGGTGGTAGCAGAACCAGTGAAACCCTTGTTGGTGGTGTCGTAGTCAGCCAGCATCAGAACGTCAGTAGAAGCAGACTCGGTCTCCTTAGCGTTTACAACGTAGTTGCCAACAGTAACGAAATCGTAGGTGCTGCCGGCCTTAACAGAAGCAGTGTCGTCTGCAACGGAACCGGTAGCGATCTTGAACCAGGAGTCGTTAATCTTAACTTCAACCGGAGTAGAAGACTTGATGGAGTTAACCTTAGCAGAAGTGGTATCCAGCTTAGTTACGACATAGTCGCCAGAAGCAGTCAGCTTCTCATTAACAACAGCTACATAGTCGTCCTTTGCATAACCGGTGTAGATGTCCAGATCACCGATGTCCTGAGAACCAACGCCATTGTTGATGGTGATGGACTTGGAACCAACGTAGGTGATCTTGCCTACAACAGCCGGGATGTAAACAACAACGTCAGCCTTGTTATTGCCGTTGGTATCGATCAGCTTAACGGTACCAGCAACCTTATCAATGTCGGTATAGCCTTCCAGATCGGTCAGAGCAACAGTCGTAGAAACGTTCGGCTCAATAGCCTTAACCTTGGACTTATCGTTGTCCAGCTTGTACTCGGTGTCCTTCAGCTTGGTCTTCTTGTTCTCACCAGAAACAGACTTCAGCTCGCCAACAGTACCGGTAGCAATGATCTTGGAGTCGTCATCAGCGTATACGCCGTAAACGTCAACATCACCGTTGGATTTAACCTTCTTCAGAACCTTAACATTCAGGCCGATCAGGTCGGAAACATCGGTCGGAACCTTATCATAAGAATCGCCGCCAACAGTGATCTCATAGGTATCCTTACCAGAGGTCTTTTCAACCTTGGTCAGCTGAGCAGCTTTGGTCTTAACAAGATCCATGTACTTGCCGCCGATGGTGCGGTCATCGCTGATGTCGGTAGCCGGCTTGAAGTCCTCGATGTCGTTGGACCAAACTACGCGCTCCATGTCGAGTGCGTTGTACAGGATCTGTGCAGCGTACTGACGCGGCAGAGCAGCGTTCAGGTTGGTGTTAACGTCCTCGAACAGGTTGTTCAGCTGGCCGTACTTCATGGTGTTCTGAGCCCAAGCTGCGCCGGTCAGACCAGCCTTCTCAGCGTTGTAGCCAGCAGCAACCAGTACCATCTTTGCAGCCTCAAGGCCGGTTACGGTCTTGTTCGGAGCAAATTCGGTAGCAGACTTACCAGCGATGATGCCGGTGTTCTGCAGGTAACGAACGTAGCCCTGTGCCCAAGCTGCGGTCGGCAGATCGGTGAACTTGGTCGGAAGGGATACATAGGCGTCAGCGTTGTCGTTGCCGCCGTTCATGATCGTGAAGATCATCTTTGCCATCTGAGCACGGGTAACGGTGGTGTCCGGCTTGAAAGAGCCGTCATCGTAACCCTGGATTACGCCCAGAGAAGAGAGCATGTCTACAGCAGTCGAAGCCTTGATGTCAGCCTTGTCGCTGTAAGACGCTGCACCGGCGAACATGGTGAATGCACAAGCAAACGCCAGTACCAGTGCAAGAATCTTTTTGAGATTCTTCATAGGGGAATTCCTCCTTATAAAATATTGCGAGTTTCACTCGTCGTTAAGTATATTACCATAGTCAAACCCATGGGTCAAGCGAAGTTCGCAATCCGTAACATGAGTGTAACATTGCGTGTAATATTACAACTGTTGCATCTCATACTGCCGGCAAAATGGTGGCTCTATTATAATAAGGTATACCTTTCCGCTATTGCAAATTTATCTATTGCAAATTGTCTTTTTTCAGATTACACTAAATATGCTTTCTAACGCAATAAAGCAGCGTTGCCACACTCAGGTTTGGCACCACAAAGCTCTACCCCGGCCTTGTGTCGGGGTATCTTTGTATTGTAGGAGATTGACTATGAATTATCGAATTGGTTTGCACCTGGACAATGACAAAATCGGCTGGTCCGTTATCAGCGAAGACGAAAAAGGCCGCGCCGCTCATATCGAACGCATGGGTGTTCGTTTTTTCCCTGCTGCCGAGAATCCCTTCAATGGTTCTACGCCGGGTTCCGAACGGCGACTATACCGACTTGCGCGCCGCCGCTATGCGCGCAAGAAATATCGTTTGTCCAAGCTGCGTGAGCTGTTTAACGAATACGGTCTGCCGTCTATCAGTCCGCTCACCAACAAGTCTGCGGATTATCTGTGGCAATTACGCACCGAAGGTCTGGACCGCCAGTTGTCTGCTGAGGAATGGGTTCGTGTGCTGTATCATATTGCCCATCATCGCGGTTTCCAGCCCGGAACCGGCAAAAGCCTTTCCAGAACATTCCATGACGACGCTAAAATCCGAAAAGCAATTGCAGTAAATCAAAAGCAAATGGAGGAAATGAACTACCGTACGGTAGGTGAATTGTTCTATCGCGATCATCGGTTCAGGCCTAATGGTCTGTTTTCGCCTTTTAAAACAGGTATACCTTATATAACCTGTGTTTCTCGCGATATGATACGCGATGAGGTCGTATTTCTGTTCCATATCCAGCGTATTTGGGGCAATATGCGCGCAAGCGAGATTTTTGAGCAAAAATATACCGAAATTCTTTGCCGCCAGCGCTATATCATAACCGGCCCCGGCCCCAACAGCCCATATGCCGGGCACAGGCAACGTCTTGGCGGGCGCTTTTGTCCTTTGGAACCGAGAATCGAACGCTGTCCGGCTGCAGCTTCGATTGCAGAGCGTTTCCGCTACCTTTGCATGGTGAATGCTCCATACGCTGTTCCGCCAAGCATCCAGCCGATTGCTAAAACGGAAGAACAGAAACGACAAATTCGTGCTGCTGCAAAAAATCCATCACAACTATATGAGGCTACGACCAAGGTATTGCATTTGAAGCCGCATAGTCCTCTGACGTTATATCTCGATGAGATTCCCTATTCGGCAGATTCCATGCAAGACTGGGTCAATCCACAAGGCAGCAGACTTCTTTCATCGCTTTCAAGAAAATTTCCGAATGAAGAGGAACTGCTGCATAAGCGCTGGGAAAAACTTCTTCGATTCTTTGTATCCAATCCTGAATCTGAGTGGATACCGCACTTAAAAGAGCTTCATTGTTCTAAAGAATTATGTGATGCATTGGTCAAAGCACATCTCATCCAGCGTGAGCGATATTCCAGAAAAGCACTCAGCCGTATCGTACAGCTGATGGAGAAGGGGTTGTCGATGGACGATGCTCGAGATATGTGTTATCCAGATAGCCCGTTGGCGCATACTTCGTCTAAATTAAATTTCGCCAATTTCTATCATATTGCACGGCCGACCACCGATCGCGCTTTGTCACAGGCAATTGTTCTTATCAAATGCTTGATTCGCGAGTATGGTATGCCTGCAAGAATCCAAATCAGCGCATCGTATGAATTGGGAAAACCTTTATCCTTTCGCAGAAAGCGTAAAAAGGTTCGTGCAAGTCATAACAAAAAGCTATCTATATTCTTTAAATTTGCATCTGAAAAACTGCAGCGACCTCTGACTGAAGACGAATCAACTCGAATCATTTTATGGTTTCTGCAAAACCATGAGTGTATGTATACCGGCACTCCACTCAGCATTGATCAAGTCCTGTCACCAGCAGATACCGTAATCGATCACATCATTCCTTATTCAAACAGTTATGACCACAGTTATAACAATCTTGTACTGGTATTACGTTCTGCATCTGCTGCTCGAAACGATTTGCCTTATGTAGTGTTCGGCGAGAATGACCGTTACTACTATCGTGTCAACCACCGTTCCAATCAAAAGTGTCGTATGAATCTACTGGCTTCTCAGTGGAGCAAACAGGATAGCATCGATCAACGAAAGCGCTCCTTGACTAACCCGTCCAGATTACTTGTTTCTTTTTCGCTGTTTCTGCAGCGAACATTGTCTGCACAAGATAGTACCCTTACGGCCGTCAACCCGGTAAATGCCGGAACAAGTGGTTTGCGCATATCTCGTCTGTTTAACTCTGTCCCTGATGCAATGGAGCCCGCTGCGCAATCCATCCTGACGGCGCTCACCGACTTCGCTACCTGCAAGCAATTATCCCGTTTTTTTAGCAGTGACTATGAGGGTGCGTTGTTTCAACCTTGGACGGATTTTCATGATGAGTTTGCTTCGTGTTGTGCAAATCAGCAATGTTTTTCTCATATGCCGCAGCATAGAGTCCACGGTGCTGCACATCGTGATACACTGATGCGTCAGCGCGGCAACGAAATTGTAGCCAAACAGGCACTAACGCAGTTGAAATTGGACAGCAATAACGAAATCACTGATTATTTTCAGCCTGAACGCGACCGACTGTTATATGATGCACTACGTGTCCAGCTTATCGAGTATAATGGAAATGCCGCAGCAGCTTTTGCAAAGCCTTTTCATAAGCCTACAGCTAACGGCGGCATCGGTCCTCTGGTCAAGTCTGTGCCCATCATCCAGCATCCCCGTTCTGTTATCCCTGTTCGCGGCGGCATTGGCACTCACAGCGATATAGTTCGAATAGATGTGTTTCGGACGCCCAACAATGAATACTACTATGTGCCTATCTATGTAAAAGACACGCTTCAGTCAACACTTCCTTTGCGGGCAGTAACTAAAAACCCCAATCGTATGCTGATGATGTCAGAAAACGATTTTATCTTTTCACTTTACCCTAATGACGTAATCTATATCGAATTTCCGGAAGTCATAACACTGAACAGCATATCGTCTTCCGATACTACTAAGATTGATAGAGGATATTTTCTTAGAGGTAAGGTTCGAATTACGGCCGGTACTTTTGAAATTACTACACTGGACAAGCAATTCACTCGCACATCTATTCCTTTTTACAGTCTTACCGCGCTATATAAGTGCGAGGTGGATTCACTGGGTACGATTCGAAAAATCACAACTCCTGAAAAGCGTATGGAATTCCATCTCAAATAAATGAGAAAGACCTGTACATTACGTACAGGTCTCAGCTTGTCGAAAAAGGTCACCAATCGGTGGCCTTTTTCTCGTAAAAGAGGCGAAAATATGGTAGAATAAGTACGGG
>CAKSVR010000015.1 GCA_934504345.1 uncultured Agathobaculum sp.
GAATTTGACTTAATATCCATGGTCAACATGCTGCCACTTTCCGCCATCTGTTCTAACTAAAATCCACTTCCAATCACTGTATGTACTATTTGGATTCAAAGACCCGTCTCCACCAGATGAATCAACATCGAATGAAGATAATAAAACAATGACTTCATCTGCATTGTTTCTGTCTGCCCAATCTTTATGATCTTTCGTGCAGTCATCTCCGGCATAGTAAATTTCTGTGAGAGTGCATCCTTTCCAGTCACTCTTAAACTCCTTTTTTATTGTGTCAATAGCGGCTTTAATATCCTCTTCTGAATAGCTCTCTGATTCAACATTATGAGTTTTTACTTCACTGACATCTCCACCACAAGCACTCAAACCAAATAAAAGCATAATACATAGCATTGTACATACGATTTTCTTCATACAAGACCTCCTTAAATTCAGATTTACGCCTCTCTCGTCAAATCGACCTCCGGCCGGGTATTCGTGCCGTACACAATGCGCGGCACGCCGCTGAAATCCTCCGCGATGGCAACGTCCGCGTAGCCATGCTCCCGCATGATGGCAGCCACCTCGTCCGCCTGATGCCAGCCGCACTCGAACAGCAGTCTGCCGCCCGGCACGAGCCGCTCACCCCAGCTGTCGCAGATGGCGTGGTAGAAATCCAGACCGTCCTCGCCGCCGTACAGCGCCTCGTGCGGTTCGAAATCGGCCACGCTGCGGTCGAGCGCCTGCATCTCATCGCCCGTCACATACGGCGGATTGGAAACGATAATATCGAACTGCCCGAGCCCATGCGGCGGTGTCTGCATCACATCGGCGTGCATGGCGAACACACGGCTGCTCACGCCGAGCGTGCGGGCGTTCTCGCGGGTGATGTGCAGTGCGCCTTCGGACAGGTCGATGGCCGTCACACGGGCATCCTCGACCGCGTGCGCGGCGGCAATGCCGATGCAGCCGGAGCCGCAGCACAGATCGAGGATGCGCGGCGAAACGCGCTTTTTGGCCTGCTCGATGACGAGCTCACACAGGCGTTCGGTGTCCGAGCGCGGGATGAGCACCGAACGGTCCACCTTGAACGTCAGCCCGTAGAAATCCCACTCACCGAGGATGTACGCCAGCGGTTCGCCGTCCAGACAGCGGTCGCAGAGCAGATTGGCATAGTCCACGGTCGTATCGTCAATGTAGGAGTGCGCCCAGCCGGCGGTGTGATTTTTGTCGGCCTTGCAGGCGTAGGCGGTCAGCTCACGCGCGGTGAGCGACGGCATCGGGTCACCGCCCTTTTTGAAGCGGTGGAACAGCTGCATATAAACATCGTTGATGGTCTTTGTCAAACAAAACATCCCCCTGAATATAAGGGCACACAAAAGTGTGCCCGTTTTTTATGCCGGTCTGAACCACATCGGAACAGCTTTCTCTCTGACGGGGCAGTTCCGGAACACTGCGGCCGCCGCCGACTGAAATTCCGCGGCATTCTTTGCCTTTTTGATGGCCTTTCCGGGTTTTTCGCTGTTCTCGAACAGGTTCAGATGGTAAAACCAGATCTCTTTCATGCGGAGCATGGCGATGCGGCTGTCGCCGAATGCCTCGCAGTAGCGTGCAAACAGCGTGTCGTGGAACGCTTCGAGCATTTTGCTGTCTGCCGCTTTGCCGCCGGTCAGGCGTGTCACGAGGGACGGGTCAGCAATGAGCCCGCGCCCGATCATCAGCGCGTGTACAGCGGGATAGCGTTCTGCGACCGCGCGTGCATCCTGTTCGTTCACCACATCACCGTTGTAGCATACCGGCATGGTGCAGCGCGGAAGCGCCGCCGCGAAATCGTTCTCGCGCACCTTGCCCTTGTAAAAATCCTGCCGCACGCGCGGATGGATGGTCAGCTCGGTGATGGGATAGCGGTTGTAGATTTCGAGCAGGCGGCTGAACTCCTCGGGCTCGTGTACACCGAGGCGGGTCTTGACCGAAATGCCCTCGCACCGGGAGAACACCTCGTTCAAAAAGCGGTCGAGCTCATCCGGGTGGGCGAGAAAGCCCGCACCCTTGCCTTTGGCTGTCACCGTGCCGGACGGGCAGCCGAGATTGAGATTGACCTCGGCATAGCCGAGGTCATGCAGGGCGTTCACCGCCCAGATACAGTCCGCCGCTGACTTGGTGAGCAGCTGCGGGACAGCGGGCACGCCGATGTTGTATTCCGGCAGCACATCGCGCTTCTGGCGCGGCGTGAGCTTGGCGCTGGTCGTGGGCGTGATGAACGGCATGAAATACTTGTCCATGCCGGGGAAAAATTCGCGGTGCGTGCGGCGGTAGACAGCGCCTGTCACGCCCTCCATCGGAGCAAAGTAATAGCGCATGGCGTTTACCACTCGTCCGAGCCGTCATCCGGGATGACGGCTTTCATCGCGGTGATGGCGACCTCGATCATGGAGTCGTCCGGCTCGAATACGGTCAAATGCTGCACCATCAGACCCGGCCAGCGCAGTGCGCGGGAAAGGATGCTCTCCGAGCGGCCCGCGTAGCGGTTGAACTCATAGCTGAAGCCGACAACGAGCGGCAGCAGGATGAGGTGCGCCAGCATCCGCAAAAACGGGTTGGTGATGTCGATGATGGAGAACACGATGGACGAAACGATGGTCGCGATGATGATGAGCACGAACATAAAGCTCGTGCCGCAGCGCGGGTGGTATTTGCCCTGCCTGCGGACGTTCTCGACGGTCAGCTCTTCACCGGCCTCGTAGCAGAAAATGGTCTTGTGCTCCGCGCCGTGGTATTCGAACGTGCGGCGGATGTCCTTCATATGCGATACCGACCACATGAACAGCAGGAACAGCACGACACGCACGCAGCCCTCCAGCACATTGCGGGCGAGCACGCCCCAGCTTTTGGGCACAAAGCCGCCGAGAAAGCTCGGCAGCAGCAGGAACAGGCCGACCGGCAGGGCAATGCCGACCACGGTCGAAATGCCGAGGATGATCTTGTTGAGACCCTCCGAGCCGAACTTGTTCTCCAGCCACGTTTCAAATTTAGAGGGCGGCACATCGGCTTCCTCGTCCTCGAAGAACGAAGCCGAGTAGTTGATGGCCTGAATGCCGTCCTTCATCGCGGTGAACAGGGTGTATGCGCCGCGGAACACGGGCTTTTCCCACAGCGGTGCGCGGGTGGGAGCGGGATCGATCTTGCTGACCAGTTCGCCGCCCGCCTTGCGGACGACCGTGCAGGACTGCTTCGGGCCCTTCATTACGATACCCTCGATGATCGCCTGACCGCCGATGGTGGTTTTCTTTTGCGTTGTCATGAATGATCTCCTTCGGTTAACGGGGTGTCGGGCAGCTTGGGAACAGCGCCCGTGATGCCGAGGGCTTCCTCGGACTTGGCGGAGGGCAGGGTAACGGTGACAGTCGTTCCCTTGCCGACCTCGGAGGCAATATCCACCGTGCCGCCGTGCATGGAAACGATTTCCTCCGTCACGGCAAGGCCGATGCCGCTGCCGCGCTGCTTGGACGAGCCCTTGTAGAATTTCTCCTTGACGAACGGCAGCTCGGATTCCGGGATGCCCTGTCCGTAGTCGCGCACCGAGGCCACGATATTGCCGCCGTCGCGCATGAGGTCGATGTCGATCTGTTTGCCGTCGCCGCCGTACTTCGCGGCGTTGTCCAGAATATTGAGGAATACCTGCTTCATGCGGTGGCGGTCGCCGTTGATGTAGTAATTTGCATCCACATCCTCGTCATACAGCAGGCGGATACCGCTCTTTTTGAGCAGATTTTCGTACATATACACCGCCTCATACAGCTCGATGGACAGGTCGAAGGTTTCGATCTCCAGCTTCATGCGGCCGGACTCGATACGCGCGAAATCCAAAAGCTCTTCGACCATGCGGGTCAGGCGGCCCGCCTCCTTCTGGATGATGGTGAGTCCCTGCATGACCTCCTCCGGGTCCTCGCCGCCGCCCGCGAGCAGCGTTTCGCTCCAGCCGCCGATGGCGGTCAGCGGTGTACGCAGCTCGTGCGATACCGAGGAAATGAAGTCGTTCTTCATGCGCTCGGCGCGGCTGATCTCGTCCGACATATAGTTGATGGTGTCGCACAGCTCACCGATCTCATCGTCGTAGGTCTTTTGCAGGCGCACGCCGTAACGGCCCGCCGCGATCTCCTTGGCGATGGTGTTGATCTTGAGCACCGGATCGACGATAGACCGGATAAAGTAGCTGTTGGAGGCCACAACGAGGATGAGGAACACCAGACACGCCAGCAGCGAAAAGCCGACGATCATCCATATCTGGCGCTCGACGATACGCAGCGAGGTGATGTACCGCACGCCGCCGACCAGATCGCCGCGCGAGGAGAGCAGCGGCGCAGTAATGCTCATCACGCGCTCACCGGAGAGCGGGTCGCGGCCGGTGAACACGGCGGTCTTCTGCGAGGAGAGCGCCTGCGAGGCATCCTCGGTGGAGGCCATGCCGCCGCCGGACAGTCCGGAGGTGGACAGCAGGATGCGGCCGCCGGCATCAAGGAACTGCTGCTCGAACTTGTTCTGCTCCTGAAAGGTTGAAACAGTGGCCTCGGCCTGTGAGTAAAACTGGTCGTAGGTGTCGGTGAAGTATTTTCGGAACGTGTCCGAGGTGGTCGCCGCACGGGATGCGAGATTGTCGCGCACGGTGGCATAGTAATAGCCCGAAATGCCCACGGAGATCAGGATAACGACCACAGCGAGGATGACGAGCACAAAGGACAGCGAGTTCACCAGCCAGCGGCCCTTGATGCCGCCGGGCGAGTGCTGCACCTTGGGCACAGCCGGCTGCGGCGGCGCTTCGGGCTTGGTTTTTTTCTTGCGATTTGTCATAGAGAATGGCCTTTCTGTTCAATAAGGCGTAACGCCATATGCGGGAGGTCTTAACCCTCCCACATATAACCATAGCCGCGCACGGTGACGATATAGGTCGGATACGCGGGATTGTCCTCGATTTTGATACGCAGACGGCGGATGTTGACATCCACGATCTTGAGCTCGCCGACATAGTGGTGTCCCCAGACCATTTCGAGCAGCTCGTCGCGCGAGAGTGCCTTGCCGATGTTCTCCATGAACGCCTTGAGCAGACCGTACTCGATCTGGGTCAGCTCGATCTTAACGCCGTTCTTGAGCACCTCGCGGGCACGCAGATTGAGCTTGAACGGGCCGGACTTGATAACGTCCTCCTCCGCGAACGGCGAACCGGATACGCGGCGGTAGAGCGCATCGACACGCGCGGCCAGCTCCACGACCGAGAACGGCTTGGTGACGTAATCGTCCGCGCCGTTCATCAGGCCGGTGACCTTGTCGGCTTCCTGCGTGCGGGCCGTCAGCATGATAACGCCCGCCTGATAGCCTGCGCCGCGCAGCGCGCGGCAGACCTCGTAGCCGTCAATGCCGGGCAGCATCACATCGAGCACGGCAACGGCAATATCCTGATTATCGTGGTATTTTTCCAGCGCGATCTCGCCGGTTTCGGCCTCAATGACCTCGTAGCCGCTGCGTTTCAGGTTGAGCACCAGAAAGGAGCGGATGTTTTCTTCGTCTTCCAGTACCAGTATCTTGCGCTTCATTGTTATCCTCCTCTTATTTATGCGCTCAGGGCAATACTGCAAAAATTGGTGGTTTTAGGGCAATACCGCATAATTGAACAAGAGTGATTTGCGAGTAAATTTTGTGTACTGACGAGGCACAGTTTTGCGGTAATACTTGATGTATTACCGTGAAACTGCAACAAAGTCAGGGCACAAAATTTCCGCAAAGCACCGCCGCTTTAATTGTGCGGTGTTGCCCTAGTTGTTCCACGCCAGCGTTACGAGCGAGAAGCGGCTCTGAATTTCCTCAGCAGTGAGTGCAAGCTCGCTCTGCTGGGTGCCGTTTGTCAGCTTGGCGAAGTAGATGGTCTGTGCGGTCTGTCCGAGCTGTATCAGGTCGCTGCGGCCCGCATAATATTCGCGGTTGGAGCCGGTCGCGCAGTAAATGCTGAACAGCGGGATGGACGGCTGATCCTTGCGGTATTCGTAAAACTCGACATAGCTCAGGCCGCCGTCGCTGGCCTTTACCGCAGTGATGCGGTCGTGCCAGTTCTGGTCGATACGCAGGCTCCAGCCATCCGAAATGTTCTGATAGGTGGTCGAAACCTTAGCCGGCAGCGTACCGATGCCATAGGCGTACCAGTCGAGCATATACACGGCATCCGAGGCGGAGGCATCGGTGTAGCCCGCCATCAGCACGGCGCGGGGCAGCTCGGTGATGCCGTCGCTGTTGATGTCAGCCGCGTAGACAGCGACCGGGCGGTAGGTGCTGTGGCTGGCGGTGTCCTCGCCGTCAAGCGCCAGATTCCGCAGGCCGCCATCCGCATAGACGAAAATATCCGTCATCAGGCCCGCGCCGTTCACGAGCTTTTCCTCCGCGAATACGGCGGCGTGGCTGTCGAGCACGCGGCCGGTCTGCATCCGCTCAACGGCGGCGGTGGCCTGACTGGTAGCCGCCTCACCGGCCAGCAGCATGGAGCCGTTGTCGTAGGCATACAGCCGCGCCACGCGCTTGCCCGCCGAGTCGCTCGTGATGAGCAGCAGGTCCTTGGCGCCGTTGGCAGTCAGGTCTGTCAGCTCCATCGCGGTGTACTCGGTTTCGAGGATGATGCCGGGTGTACACTGCTCGTCAAAGTTGCACATGGTGAGGGCGCTGGTGCCGTCGCCGGGCAGCCGCCAGGTGAGCACCATGCCGCGCCGTCCGTTCGGCTCGATGGCCGGGAACTCGACCGAGCGCAGCGCCGTGCCGCGGCCGTCGATCGTACCGGTGCAGACGTAGCTGTCCTCCTGCTTGCGGTAAACAGCGGCGGTGTAGTTGTTGCTCGTTGCCGAGGTCGAACCCCGGAAGAACGTGATGGCCTCTTCCACGCCGTCGCCGTCCAGATCGACCAGCTGGATGGCGGAGCGGTTCTCGCCCTCGGTCGGGGAGGCGTAGGAAACACCCTGCGCCAGCTGCTTTTCCAGCTCAGCCTGCAGGGTCTGGTAGTTGCGGGAAGGCTTGGGCGCGGCCAGCAGGTCGTCGCCCGAGGGAAACGCACAGCCGCCCAGCAGCAAAAGGGCGAGGAGTGCGGGTAAAATTCGCAGTGATCTCATGGATTTCTCCCATTCAAAGGAATGTGGGTGGATGAAAATAATTTCTGACACCTATACATAATAAGTATAGCACAATCCACACCTGTGTGGTACTGAAATTTCTGTGAATTTCCGCCGTTTTCCGCCCCCAAAGGGAGTAAAAAAGACACAGTGCGGCAAAAGAAAAGGGCGCACATTCGTGCGCCCCTGACAGGTCGATAGATATGAATATAGTGATTGCTGATTGTGGATATTCCGCGCGTTAGCGCGCATAAAATAGAATTTGCACAGCAAATTCATAAAAACCGGGAGCGTGTATCTCGGTTTTTATACCTTAAGAGGGAAAAAGTTTCCGTATGGGAACTTTTGGACGACTTTGGAACGGCCTACGGTCCGTTCCTGCTTGTCGGCGAAACTGTAGTTTCGCGACAGCCTAAAGGGCGCACATTCGTGCGCCCCTGACAGGTCGATATATCGCTGTGCTCAGTACCGCATAAACGGTACACCGTGCGGTTTGGCCGCACCGGGCGGCAGCAGCGCCGCCGTGATGTCCGGCCGTCCGGTTTCGATGAAATTCACGCCGTCCGCGATGAGCCGTTTGAGCTCGTTCGGGTCGTCGGTGGGCAGGCTCATGGTGAACAGCCCGGCCTGACGGCACGCCATCAGCAGCCGGCGTGTCAGGTGCGCGGGCGCGGCCCGCAGACCAAACAGTCCGGTCGTTTGCGCGGCGTTCACCAGTGCGTCAACGTTATCCGGTATGGCGGGCAGCTCGCCCATGATGTGCAGATCGGGTGTGGCGGAGGCGATGCGTGCCGCCTCGACCAGTCCCAGCCCGACGAAAATGGTTTCGTCCAGATGCTCCTCGCGGCGCAGTGTCATACGCAGCTGCGGCAGCAGCTTTTGATTGCGTACCGTAATGGCGAGCTTGCTCCGGCAGGTGCGGGCCAGCTCGATGGCCTGTCCGGCGGGGATGAGCTGCGGCGCAGCGCGATGCAGCTCGGCGTAGCTGTATTCGCCGATGTTCATGCGCGTGCCGTTCGGCGAGAGCACCCAGCCGGTCGTTGACAGCACGGCGAGCCCGTCCGAGGACAGGTCGATAGACAGGCAGCAGCCTTGCGCGCCCTCGTCGTTGCCGGCGAGAATGGATTCCAGTCCGTCCGGGGCGGTATCCATGCAGCCGCTCGAGGACAGGATAAAAGTATCCTTATTGGTATAAGACAATACCGATACCCCCTTGATCACAGGGTTTTCTGAGGCAATACCGCAATATTACAGGGTTTCCGGAGCCTCGTACTCTACGCCCTGCGTGTCCACGGTGACGGACTTCATCTTCTGCTCCTCGCGCGGACGGTCGTGCCAGTCGCGCTTGGTGTTGACGATGGCATCAACAACGTCCATGCCCTCGATGACCATGCCGAACGAAGCGTACTGGCCGTCCAGATGCGGTGCATCCTCAGTCATGATGAAGAACTGGGAGCCTGCGGAGTCCGGCGCCGCCGTGCGGGCCATGGAAAGAACGCCGCGGCTGTGGTTCAGGTCGTTCTGGAAGCCGTTTGCGGTGAACTCGCCGCGGATCTCATAGCCGGGACCGCCCATGCCGGTGCCGTCCGGGTCGCCGCCCTGAATCATAAAGCCCGGGATAACGCGGTGGAAGATGGTGCCGTCATAGAAGCCCTTCTGTGCCAGCGAGATAAAGTTGCGGACCGTGTTCGGTGCAACCTCGGGGTACAGCTCGGCGCGGATGATGCCGCCGTTTTCCATTTCGATCGTAATAACAGGATTGCTCATTGGTATCAACTCCATAAATTTTGTCGTTTTGTGAGGTGTGTACAGATTCTCCGCACACATATACACCTCTATTGTAGCAAACTTCATGGAGAACGGCAAGTGGTTGCAGAATGGAAAATTGCATTCAGAGTGGAGAGTGGAGAGTGCAGAGAATGTAACGATGCAGCAGGGCGCTGTTCAGATTACAGGTAATTCATTTTTCCATTCTCCATTTGCAGTCCGGATGGTCAACCGTCGAACGCTGTCGGATTGACCACTAATCCACTTTATCCACAGGACTTTCCACAGGGGTTCTGGGGATAACCTTGTGCATAAAGTGGATAACTGTTTGTATAGACCTGTCTAACCCGCCGTATATCGAGGGTTTTCGACTACGCATTGTAATATCGCCTGTGGAAAACAGCCGGTGGAATAATTGACCGCTGCTGTGGAAAACCTGTTGAGAGGAATTGACTATTACCGTATAACAAGGAGGGGACAAGTATGTTTGAGGAAAACCCGTCCATTGCCGCGCCGGAGCAGAATGCGATCGCAGAAACCGGCTCGATCACCGCGAGGACCGCGCGCGGCACGATACACTGCATCACCATCGTCGGGCAGATAGAGGGCCACATGGAACTGCCCGCGCAGAACAAGACCACTAAATACGAGCATCTCATCCCGCAGATCGCGGCGGTGGAGCAGGCCGAGGAGATAGACGGACTGCTGGTGCTGCTCAATACAGTCGGCGGCGATGTGGAGGCCGGGCTTGCCATCGCGGAGCTCATCGCGGGCATGAGCAAGCCCACCGTGTCGCTCGTGCTGGGCGGCGGGCATTCCATCGGTGTGCCGCTGGCCGTCGCGGCGGATAAGAGCTTCATCGCCGCCTCTGCCGCCATGACCATCCATCCCGTGCGGATGAACGGGACCATCATCGCCGTGCCGCAGGCGTTCGAGTACCTCGCCAAGATTCAGGAGCGCATCGTGGATTTCATCACTTCGCATTCGCATATCACTGCCGCGCGTTTGCAGCAGCTCATGCGGGAAACGGGTCAGCTCACTGCGGATGTCGGCACGGTGATTTCGGGCAAACAGGCCGTGTCGCTCGGGCTGATTGATGAAGTGGGAACGCTTTCCGAGGCGCTGGAGGCGCTGTATGCGATGATTGCCGAACGCAGGAACGGGGAGCAAATGGAGAATTGACCTGACGATTTACTTGTCCGTAGGGCAGGCTGCCCTCAGCCCGCCGCCGTAAATGTGTGCAGACCATAAAAACGGCGGGGTGAGGGCACCCCGCCCTACGGTACGAGTTTTCATATAGAAAATATGTTGCGGAAGGAAATCTGCCGTGATAACGCCGCGACAACGAAATCCTACGAAAAAAGCCGGATTTTCCCTTGCAATCCGGCGGATTTCGTGCTATATTGATGGTTAGTAGGAGCTAACCCTCTGAAAAGGGGCACAAAAAGGAGTATCTCACCTATGCTGAAAATCACTGTCGGCGTTGATGGCATGATGTGCGGAATGTGCGAAAGTCACATCAATGATGCCATCCGCAAGGCGTTTTCCGTAAAAAAAGTTACGTCCTCGCACAGTAAGGGACAGACTGTGATCCTCACCGAGCAGGACATCGACGAGGCCGAGGTCCGCAAGGCGATCGATGCGACCGGCTATACCGTCACCTCGTTCGCCAAGGAGCCGTATGAGAAGAAGGGCCTGTTCTCTTTTCTGCACAAATAAACCAGATAAAGCCGCTTTTGCGGCTTTGCTTATCCATATAGGTTAGCAAAACCTAACCAATCTATCCCAAACGGAGGAAACCGCAGTGCTGGAAAACCTGCTCAAACCGAATACCGGCGCGGCGCTGTCCGGCTGCGTGCGCTGGGCTCAGCCCGCCGCGGGCGTGCGCGTGTGCGATTTCGATTGTGCGCTCACCGTGCCGCCCACGCTGCCTGCACCGCCCGCAAAGCCGCAGTGCGAGGTGCTGTTCTGCCGCCGAGGCGGCCTGCGGCTGACCATGGACGACGGCCGGCAGGTCGTTCTGCGCGAGCATGAGATCTTGCTGCTGTGCGGCGGCGCGGTGCAGCATATCGCCGTCGCAGACGGCGTATTCGGCGGCGAGCTGGTCGCGGTCGAGCGGGAGGCAGCGGCTCTGCCGCACACGCTGCCCGTCAACGTGGCGCAGCTCAAGGCCCGCCTGTATCCGCACTGCGGCTGTGTGGTGCTGCGTAGTGCCGCATGGATCGAAACGCTGTTCGCCGCGCTGCTGACCGTGCCCGAGCAGGAGAGAGTCGAGTACAGCGTGCTCAAGGCCGCCGAGCTGCTCTACCTCATCGCCGGCGGCAGTCCGCTGCTGCCGCTCCCGCCGGAGAGCGTGCTCCGCGACCGTTATATGGTCGATACTGTTCGCCGGGTGCAGGAATACATGGTATCCCACCTTGCAGAGCCGCTCACCATCGATCAGCTGTCCGCGCGGTTCCGCATCTCGCCCACCGCGCTCAAGGATAGCTTTCGGCAGACCTACGGGCGGCCTATCCATCAATATCTGCTGGAAAAGCGCGTGCAGCACGCCGCCGAGCTGCTGCATCACAGCTCACTCTCCATCGTGGATATTGCGGCGGCGGTCGGCTACAACAGCGCCAGCCAGTTCGGCGTGGCGTTCAAGCGGCGCTATCAGCTGACACCCTCGCAGTTCCGCCGAGAGGCCCGAAAAAGTTAGCGAATTGCAACTATTTTGATAATAAAACTAAAAATTAGCGGTAACAAACTGAAAAAATGTCTGATTCCGTGCGACAGATGTCTAAAAGTGTGCTATGATAATCGCACACAAAAAAACACACCATGTTTGGAGGTGGATCGCTGTGAAACAGCATCGTTTTTGGGCATGGGCCGCGCTGTTCTGCATGGTGATGACGATGATCACCGGCAGCAAGCGCAAGTGAGATCATAGGAGGAACGTATTATGAAGAAGATCTACAAGGACATCGCAGTATTTGTTGGCGGCACCCTGTTCGGTTCCGCAGGCATCAAGCTGCTGAGCAGCAAGGATGCGAAGAATGTTTACACCCACGCTACCGCAGCTGTTCTCCGCATGAAGGATACCGTTATGAACACTGTTGACTGCGTAAAGGAAAACGCTGGCGACATCCTCGCCTCCGCTCAGGAGATTAACGAGAACCGCGCTGCTGAGGCAGAGGCTGCTGCTGTTGAGGATGCAGACATCGAGGTAGAGATCACCGACGAGGACCCGACTGAGATTCCGGTCGAGGCATAAGCCTTTCCAACGCAAATAAAGAGGGGCTATGCCCCTCTTTTCCTATCTCATGGCAGTAAGTTGGAGGTAATCTCATATGAAAGCATATATTGAACACGAAAGCCGCGGCCGGCTTCGCGTGCGTATGAAGCAGTACCGCATGACGCTCGAGCAGGCTGATCTGCTCGAGGCGTATCTGCAGAACCAGCCGGGCGTGCTGAACGCGACCGTGCATGAGCGCACCTGCTGTGCCGTTATCCGCTATATCGGCGACCGCGCGAACGTCATCCGCGCGATCTCTGCATTCAACTATACCGCGCCGTCCATCACGGCGCTGGCGCCGACCCACAGCGGCCGCGCCCTCAATCGCGAGTATCAGGAAAAGCTGGTCGGCAAGGTCGTCACCAAATTCGCCTGCACGCTGTTCCTGCCCGCGCCGCTCCAGATCGCGCGTACCATCTGGCTGTCGCTGCCGTTCCTCGGCCGCGGCCTCAAGCGCCTGCTCCGCGGTGAGCTCAAGGTCGAGCTGCTCGATGCGCTGTCCATCGGCGTTTCGATGGCCCGCCGCGACTTCTCCACCGCAGGCTCCGTCATGTTCCTGCTGGATATTGGCGAGCTGCTCGAGGAGTGGACGCACAAGAAGTCGGTCGATGATCTGGCGCGCTGTATGTCGCTCAACGTGGACCGCGTATGGCTCAAGACCGGCGATGCCGAGGTGCTCGTACCGCTGTCCGGCATTTCGGCGGGCGACCATGTGCTCGTGCGTATGGGCAACGTCATTCCGCTCGATGGCACGGTTGTTGACGGCGAGGTCATGGTCAATCAGGCATCGCTCACCGGCGAGTCCATGCCGGTGGCAAAGCGCCCGGGCACGCAGGTCTATGCGGGCACGGTCGTTGAAGAGGGCGACTGCGTGATCGAAGTCACCCAGTCCTCGGGCGAGAGCCGCTACGACAAGATCGTTTCCATGATCGAGCAGTCCGAGCAGCTCAAGAGCGCCGCCGAGAGCCGCGCCTCCAATCTGGCGGACAAGCTGGTGCCGTATACGCTGGCCGGCAGTGTGCTCAGCTACGCGCTGACCCGCAATGTCACCCGTGCGCTGTCTGTCCTGATGGTAGACTTCTCCTGTGCGCTCAAGCTCGCGATGCCGCTGGCAGTCCTGTCCGCGATGCGCGAGGCAAGTATGTACCATATCACCGTTAAGGGCGGCAAGTTCCTGGAAGCGGCCGCACAGGCGGATACCATCGTGTTCGACAAGACCGGCACGCTGACCCACGCCTGCCCGGTGGTTGCAAAGGTGATCCCGTTCGGCGGTCATTCCGCGGACGATATGCTGCGCGTTGCGGCCTGCCTCGAGGAGCATTTCCCGCACTCGATGGCGAACGCCGTAGTCCGTGCCGCGCGTGAGCGTGATCTGGCGCATGAGGAGATGCACTCGCAGGTCGAGTACATCGTGGCGCACGGCATTTCCAGTATGGTCGAGGACAAAAAGGTCGTTATCGGCAGTGCACACTTCATTTTTGAGGACGAAAAGTGCAGTATTCCGGCGGGTGAGCAGGAAAAGTACGATGCACTCCCGCCCGAGTTCTCGCACCTGTATCTGGCCATCGGCGGTGAGCTGGCGGCTGTTATCTGCATCGCAGACCCGCTCCGTCCGGAGGCCCGCGACGTGATGAAGGCGCTGCGTGCCCTCGGCATTAAGCGCACCGTTATGCTGACCGGCGACAGCGAACGCACCGCAGCCGCTATCGCGGCGGAGGTCGGCGTAGACGATTACCGCGCCGAGGTTCTGCCCGAGGACAAGGCAAGCTTTGTCGAGCAGGAACGCGCGGCAGGCCATACCGTTATCATGCTCGGCGACGGCATCAACGATTCTCCGGCGCTGTCGGCGGCCAACGTCGGCGTTGCCATCAGCGACGGCGCGGCCATCGCCCGCGAGATCGCGGACATCACCATCGCCGCTGAGAATCTGTTCGAGCTGGTCGCTCTGCGCCGTATCGCACAGGGCCTGATGCGCCGCATCAACTCCAATTACCGGTTCGTAATCGGCTTCAATGGTTCGCTGATCGGTCTGGGCGTGGCCGGTGTGCTCGCTCCGGCAACCTCCGCGATGATGCATAACCTGTCAACGCTGGGCATCAGCCTGCGGAGCATGACCAACCTTATCGATTCTTCGGAAACGACCCGTCTGCTGGAGAGCCGCTGATTGAGAGTGTAGAGTTAAGAGTGGAGAGTGGAGAGCTCTCCGCTCTTTTCTTTTGCGTGTGAAATAATGGAGAATGAACGTAGAAGTTTGCGTTGAGATATAACAGAAAAACCCCGTCAAAGACGGGGTTTTCTGTTATAAATCGGAATGATTAACGCAAATCATCCTGATCGATTATAAATTTCCTGCACTTTTCGCAATAGAATACTTTTACGACCATGCCATCAGTGATCGATGTCAGTTTAATGCCTTTCACAAGCGGAGTGAAATTCAACAATCCTCTGTCTTTGTCAACCGGAACCCATTTTATGGCATATCTATCTTGGCAAATTCCTCCGACAATCATTTGTTTTTTACAAAAGGGGCATTTCATATCGCTATCGCCTCCTGATAAGATAAATCCTGATTTATCATGTACGCTGTTTTACTTTGCCGCAATGCTGATATGAGCGAAATCCGCATCAAGATAGGGCGGCGTGACGGGATACATCAGCAGTTCGTACTGTTCGGTGCCGTTCAGCAGGGTAAGGATGAGTGTGCGCGGATTTTCGCGCGGCAGAGGTGCAAGCTGTGTCCAGCGGGTCTGTCGGTAGTTTGAGGATGCCATGTTTCGTTAGGTTCTGCTGTCCTGATGTATGAGAAATGTAATATGCGATATTTCGAGTTCTGCTTCATGCTGTTTTTCTGGATCAAAGGATATATGAAGAATCTTACTTCTGGTTGTTTCAGTGTATACGAATAACATTTCGGGACCACAGGCGTAGTGACCAAGTGTGATTCGTTCTAATTTGGTTATGGAGCAAAGTTCGTTATACATTTCGGATATTCTGGCACAAGTCATAGGCACTAGACCAGTTACTGTTGCAGAGTCAGTTCCCATTTTTATAATTGGAGGTAAGCTATGTAATATTTCGGTGATTCCAAACATAATAATTTCTCCTTTTGATGCAGATAGTTAAGGTTAAAATCTCCAAAGAATCAGTGAGCAAAAAGCAAAAGGTAAATACTAGTTTATAGTTAGTTTTTTTTACTATATCATAAAAGCTGCCGAAGCACAATCACCCATTGACACCACCGAAATTCCGATAGATAATATAGGTAATAGACAAACTTTACAAAAGAAAGGAAGTGTTTCACCGTATGAAACGCAGCTACGAGATGGACCTGTGCAGCGGGCCGCTTTTGAGCAGGATTTTGCTGTTTTCGCTGCCGCTGATATTCTCAGGCGTGCTGCAATTACTGTTCAACGCGACCGATATTGTCGTTGTCGGCAAATTTGCGGGCAGCAACGCGATGGCGGCGGTCGGCTCGACGACCTCGCTGTTCAACCTGCTCGTCAACTCGTTCATCGGCATCTCAGTCGGCGCGAACGTGCTCGTCGCGCGGTATTACGGCGAGAAAAATTACGACGGCGTACAGCAGACCATCCAGACGGCGCTGCTCACCGGCCTGTTCGGCGGCGCGATACTGGTCGTGCTGGGCATCGTACTGGCGCATCCCATGCTGGAGCTGATGGCTACGCCGGACGAGGTCATCGATCAGGCGGTGCTGTATATGCAGGTGTACTTCATCGGTATGCCCGCGACCATGATCTACAACTTCGGCGCGGCGGTGCTGCGTGCGGTGGGTGATACGCGCCGTCCGCTGTACTTCCTGATGGCGGCGGGCGTGATGAACGTATTCGGCGATCTGCTGTTCGTGTGCATCCTCGGCATGGGTGTCGCCGGAACGGCTATCGCCACCGTGCTCAGCCAGTGCGTTTCGGCGGGTCTGACCGTGCTGTGCCTTGTCAAAACGGATGGTATGTGCCACCTCGACCTGCGCCGTCTGCACTTCCGCGCGGATAAATTTGCCCGCATCATGCAGATCGGCCTGCCGGCCGGTATGCAGAGCGTTATCTTCAACATCTCAAACGTGCTCATCCAGTCCTCCATCAACAGCTTCGGCGCGGTGACGGTCGCGGGCAACACCGCCGCCGCCAACATCGAGGGCTTCGTGTACATTTCGATGAACTCGCTCTACCAGACCTCCATCAGCTTCACCAGCCAGAACCTCGGCGCAAAGAATTACCGCCGCATCGACCAGACGCTCATCCGGTGCCTGTGCATCGTCGCGCTCATCGGACTGGTGCTCGGCAACGGCGCACACCTGCTCGGCAACCACCTTCTGGGCATCTATTCGGACGATATGGAGGTCATTTCGTTCGGTATGCAGCGTTTGTCGGTCATCAGCGTGTCGTATTTCCTGTGCGGTCTGATGGATGTGTTCGCGGGCACGATACGCGGCCTCGGCTACTCCATCCTGCCGATGCTGGTAACGCTCATCGGCGCGTGCGCGTTCCGTATCGTGTGGATATTCACCATTTTCCGCGCACAGCATACGCTGTTCATCCTGTACGCCTCCTATCCCATTTCGTGGATACTTACCATTATCGCTCACTTTGTCTGCTACATGGTCGTGCGGAAAAAGGCATTCCGGTAAGAAAAAGTCCGCCCGTGCGCGGAAAACAGTTGTAATCGGCCGTATAATATAGTATAATACTCGTGCATTGCGGGATATTTCCCGCGCAATAAAATGGCAATGCCACACCATCAAAACTGCGGTATTGCCCAAATAAGCGAACAGACGGTGCCGCTGTATGTTCCCGGGACAGGACAGCGGGTAAAAGGGAAGCAGGTGCAAGTCCTGCACGATCTCGTCACTGTAAGCGGGGAGCAGACTGCCAGAATGCCACTGATGCTCAGCATCGGGAAGGCGGCGGTACGCGGTGAGCCGCAAGTCAGGAAACCTGCCGTTCTGTTGGTACGGGAAGCTGCTTCCGGATCACGAGTTATTGATTGTACTGATACCGCATGATGCCTGAGCAGTCCCTTTCATTGTTTTCAGTGGAGGGACTGTATGTTTTCCGTGCCCTTTTCATCCCGAAGTGCGCGCTTTCACTTGAGGGACAAAACAAGGAGGAAGACCATGAGCAAAGTAAGCAAACTGAAAAAACTCGGTATCATGCTGATCGTATCCGGTATGCTGATGTCCATGCTGACCGCCTGCGGCGGCAGCAAGACCGCAGCCTCGGATGACACGCAGGACGAGAACACCACCGCACAGACCGACACGCAGGATCAGACCGATCCGGACGAAAACTATGAAACGGGTGACGCGAGCTTGGACGATCCGCTGAATCAGGACGAAATCGGTGAAACCGAGCTGCTGGTAGTCAGCTTCGGCACCAGCTACAACGACAACCGCCGCGAAACCATCGGCGCCATCGAGAAGGCCATGCAGGCTGCATTCCCGGAGCTGTCGGTACGCCGCGGCTTCACCAGCCAGATCATCATCGACCATGTCAACAAGCGCGACGGCGAGAAGATCGACAATGTGACCGAGGCACTCGACCGCGCAGTGGACAACGGCGTTAAGACCCTCGTTGTACAGCCGACCCACCTGATGAACGGCCTTGAGTACAACGACCTCAAGGACGAGCTGGCCGGCTACTCGGATTCGTTCGAGAAGATCGCGCTCGGCGAGCCGCTGCTGACCTCGGACGAGGACTTCCAGAAGGTTGCCGATGCCATCGTAGAGGTCACCAAGGAGTACGACGACGGCGAAACCGCGATCTGCTTCATGGGCCACGGCACGGAGGCGGAGTCCAATCAGGTTTACAGCAAGATGCAGCAGGTACTGACCGACGGCGGCCACAAGAACTACTTTGTCGGCACGGTTGAGGCTACCCCGTCCCTCGAGGACGTTATCGCGGCTGTCAAGGAGAGCGGCTGCAAGAAAGTCGTTCTGCGCCCGCTGATGATCGTTGCAGGCGACCACGCCAACAACGACATGGCCGGTGACGAGGACGGCTCGTGGAAGACCGAGTTCGAGAAGGCCGGCTTCGAGGTAACGACCGTTGTTGAAGGTCTGGGTTCGATTCCGGCAATTCAGGATATTCTGGTTGCCCACGCACAGGCTGCGGTTGATTCCATCAAGTAATTGCAATAAGGGTCCGGACTGCGATAAGCGGGCCGGGCCTTTCTTTGTCGATACACAGCAGCTGCTTTCCGGTGCACGCGCGGCGCGTGAGCGCTGCGCCGCAGCCGGGCGGCAGCCTATTTCTCGGCACCCTTTACATGGTGCAACCGAGTTGCGTTAGCAATACGCCGTTGCCGGGCTGGGATTTCGCCGTCTGCGGACAGCGGGAACGTTCGCCTACGCGGCGGGCGCAAAAAAGGGATGGACACCTACGGTTTCCACCCCTCTTTTGAATCTCCCCGTTTCCCTTTGAGCGGCCTCGCGAACGGGCCTTACGGCCCTACTTCATAGGTAACTCGCATAAAGGAACGGGTATCGGCTTCCGTTTTCTGCATTGTCGCGGCGTAATCACGGCAGATCGCACGGGTTTTGCGTAAATACAGTAGCAGAACGCTAACGGCTTGAGCGCAGCCGGAAAAGGAATGGTCGGCGTTAAGCCGAGCCTACGAGCTGGTAGCGGTACTGCCGTTCTCCTTTTTCGGTCCCACCTCTATATAGGAACGCTTGCGTTCCGTCGCTCCGAGGGATCCCCAAAAGGGCGGAAGATGGAGTCCCAAGAGGATAGAAACCACCGTAGGGGGTGTCTATCCTTTTGGAAACCGTTCCCGCCGTCCGCAGACGGCGAAATTCCCCAGCCCGGAAACGGCGTATTGCTAACGCAACTCGGTTGCACCATGAAAAGGTTGCCGAGGAAAGGACTGCCGCCCGGCAACGGCGTATTGCTTACGCAACTCGTGTGCACTACGAAACGGCTGCCGAGGAAAGGGCGTATCGCTTAGCGGGCTCGTGTGCACCGGAGAACGGATTCGACAAATTAAAATTTACATTCACCATCGTAAAAAGGAGAAAAACAATGAAGAACAAAAAAGCACTTCTCAGCGCCGTATTCGCGGCATTCATGCTGCTGTCCGCCTGCGGCGGCAATGCACAGCAGACCACCGAGCCCGCACAGGACGAAAAGACCTCTCAGGTGGCCGCTGCTTCGGATATGGCCGACGTAACCGACGTTGTCGAGGACGGCATGACACCTGTCACCGGCGATAAGGTAAAGGACGGCACCTATAACGTCACTGTCGATTCGAGCTCCTCCATGTTCAACATCACCGCGTGCGAGCTGACCGTTGCAAACGGCGAAATGACCGCCAAGATGCACATGGGCGGCACGGGCTATCTGTACGTCTACATGGGCACGGGCGAGCAGGCCGCCGCAGCCGATGAGGCGGACTACATCCCGTTCACCGAGGAGGCCGACGGCACCCACAGCTTTACCGTGCCGGTCGAGGCACTCGACAAGGGCATCGACTGCGCCGCGTTCAGCAAGAAAAAGGAGAAGTGGTACGACCGCACCATCCTGTTCCGCGCGGATTCGCTCCCGGCGGATGCGCTGGCGGATGGCGTGATGACGACTGCCGAGAGCCTGTCCCTCGCGGACGGCACTTACACCGCTGACGTAACCCTGTCCGGCGGCTCCGGCCGCGCAAGCGTGGCTTCTCCGGCGGAGCTGACCGTTTCGGGCGGCAAAGTGACCGCGAAGATCGTCTGGAGCAGCAAAAACTATGATTACATGAAGGTAAACGACGAAAAGTACGATGTTACCATCGAGGACGAGCACTCCACGTTCGAGATTCCGGTTTCTGGCTTTGACTGGGCGATGCCGGTCGTTGCCGACACCACCGCGATGAGCGAGCCGCACGAGATCGACTACACGCTCAAGTTCGACTCCGCCTCCATCGCACCGGTGGCGAAATGAGAAGAGCGGCAGCATGGTGCCTGACGGCGGCGCTGCTGCTCGGCGGGCTTTCGGGCTGCGGCAGAGCGCAGCAGCCGACCGAGGTACAGGTGCAGGGCATGGCGTGGAGCGACATGACACCGACCGACAGCGTGGATTTGCAGTACGCCGAGCGGTTCTCCATCGACCACTATGAGGGCGGCTACGCGCTCATCACGGTGGCGGACGAGGCCGGTTATCTGGTCGTGCCGGAGAACGCGCCCGTTCCCGAGGGACTGGATGCAGGCATCACGGTGCTCCGGCAGCCGCTCGACAGCATCTATCTGGTTTCCTCGGGTGTGATGGACTTAATTGTAGCGCTCGATGCGCTGGACAATGTCACGCTCTCCGGCACCAAGCAGGACGGTTGGTACATCGATGAGGCGAAACAGGCGATGGCGGACGGAAAGATCAAGTACGCGGGCAAATACAGCGCACCGGATTACGAAACCATCTACTCGGCGGACTGCGATCTCGCCATCGAGAACACGATGATATACCACACGCCGGAGGTCAAGGAGCAGCTTGAAAAGCTGGGTATCCCGGTGTTTGTCGAGCGCTCGAGCTACGAGCCGCACGCGCTCGGCCGCATGGAGTGGATAAAGGTATACGGCACGCTGCTCGGCAAGGAGGAGCAGGCCGAAAAAATCTTTAACGACAAGGTGGACGGCATCGAGGATGTACTCCAGCAGCCCGCCACCGGCAAGACCGCCTCGTTCTTCTATATCACCTCGAACGGCACGGCGAACGTGCGTAAATCCGACGATTACATCGCGGAAATGATCGAGCTGGCGGGCGGAACGTACATTTTTGACGATTTGGTGGACGATACTGCGAAATCCACCGTCAGTATGCAGATGGAGAGCTTTTATGCGGGCGCAAAGGACGCGGATGTGATGATATACAACGCGACCATCGACAGCGAGATGCAGACACTCGACCAGCTGCTCGAAAAAAGCCCGCTGCTGGCAGACTTCAAGGCGGTGCAGACGGGCGATGTGTGGTGTACGGAAAAGAACCTGTACCAGTCCTCCATGTCGCTGGATGTGCTCATTCGGGATTTCCACACCGTGCTGTCCGGCGGGGACCCGTCCACGCTGCAATATCTGCACAAGCTGACGTAATGCCTAAGGCAACACCGCACAATTAAAGCTGCGGCGCTTTGTGGAAATTTTGTGTCCTGACTTTGTTGCAGTTTCACGGTAATACATCAAGTATTACCGCAAAACTGCGCCTCGTCAGTACGCAAAATTTGCTCGCAAATCGCTCTTGTTCAATTATGCGGTATTGCCCTAACGAAAGGGGAGATTCCGCATGAAACCGCAGTCCAAAGCCCGCTGTGTGAGCGCCTTTGCCGTGCTGCTGGCCGCGCTGGCGGTGCTGTTCGTGTGCAATGTGAACGCGGGCAGTCTGCATCTGTCGGTGCGCGAGGTCGCGGAGATACTGCTCACGCACGCGGGCGAGAACGCCGTTATCGTGTGGGAGATCCGTCTGCCGCGCATCTTCGCGGCGATGCTGCTCGGCGGTGCGCTGTCGGTTTCCGGCTTTCTGCTGCAAACTTTTTTTGCGAACCCGATTGCCGGGCCGTTCGTGCTGGGCATCTCCTCGGGCGCAAAGCTGACCGTGGCACTGACCATGATAAGCGCGCTGGCGTATGGGCGCGTGCTCGGCTCGGCGGCGATGATAACCGCCGCTTTTGCGGGCGCGATGCTCTCGATGGGCTTTGTGCTGCTCATCGCGCAGCGTGTGCGGCAGATGCCCATGCTGGTCGTCAGCGGCGTGATGATCGGCTACATCTGCTCGGCGGTGACGGATTTCGTCATCACCTTTGCGGACGATTCCAACATCGTCAACCTGCATAACTGGTCGATGGGCAGCTTTTCGGGCATTTCGTGGGACAATATCCGTGTGATGCTGCCGGTGGTGGCGGTGTCGCTCGTGTGCGTGTTCCTGCTGTCCAAGCCCATCGGCGCATACCAGCTCGGTGAGGGCTATGCCCGCAGCATGGGCGTGAACATCACAGCGTTCCGCGTGGCGCTGATCTTATTATCCAGCGTGCTCTCGGCGTGCGTGGCGGCGTTTGCGGGCCCGATCTCGTTCGTGGGCATCGCGGTGCCGCATCTGGCGAAAAGCCTGTTCGGCACGGCAAAGCCGATCCTGATGATACCGGCGTGCTTTCTGGGCGGCGCGGGCTTCTGCCTGCTGTGCGACCTGATCGCGCGGACGGTCTTTGCGCCGACCGAGCTCAGCATCAGCACCGTGACGGCGCTGTTCGGCGCACCGATCGTTATTTACATCATGGTCAAACGCCGGAAAAGTTAGTAATCAGAGTGAAGAGTGCAGAGCTGAGAGTGGAGAGAACGGAGCGGGTTATGGCTGCATTTGTTGAAACCAAAGATTTAACGGTCGGCTACCGCGGTGTGCCGCTGATACGCGATATTGCCCTCAGCGTGCAGCGCGGCGAGATTTTAACGCTCATCGGCCCGAACGGCTCGGGCAAATCGACCATCCTCAAGAGCCTTATCCGTCAGCTGGCGCTCATCGGCGGCACGGTATATCTGGATGGAAGATCGCTGCACGCGCTGCCCGAGCGGGAGCTGGCGCGCACCATGTCCGTGCTGCTGACCGAGCACATTCGCCCCGAGCTGATGAGCTGCTGGGAGGTTGCGGCGGCGGGCCGCTACCCGTACACGGGCCGGCTGGGGCTGCTCGGCGCGGAGGATCGCGCCAAGGTGGACGAGGCGATGGCGCTCGTCGGCGCGGCCGAGCTTTCCGACCGGGATTTCTCCTGCATCAGTGACGGTCAGCGCCAGCGTGTGCTGCTCGCCCGCGCCATCTGTCAGGAGCCCGAGGTCATCGTGCTCGACGAGCCGACTTCGTTCCTCGACATCCGCTACAAGCTCGAGCTGCTTACCGTGCTCAAGCAGCTGGTGCGCGAAAAGCAGGTGGCGGTGATCCTGTCGCTGCACGAGATCGATTTGGCGCAAAAGCTGTCCGACCGGCTCATCTGCGTTCACAACGGCAGGATCGAGCGCTGCGGCACGCCGGAGGAGGTGTTCACCGGCGATTACATCCGCACGCTGTACGATCTGGAGCGCGGAACGTACAACGAGCAGTTCGGCAGTCTGGAGCTCGAGCGTGTCACCGGAGAGCCGCGCGTGTTCGTTATCGGCGGCGGCGGGAGCGCCGCAGCGCTCTATCGGCGTTTGCAGCGGCGCAGCGTGCCGTTCGCGGCGGGCATCCTGCCGGAGAATGACGTCGAGCTGCCGATGGCACGGGCGCTGGCAGTCGAAACCGTCACCGAGCGGGCCTATCAGCCCATCGGAGAGGCGGCTTACGCCCGTGCGGAGGCGCTGCTGCGGCAGTGCGGGAACGCCGTCTGCTGCGTGGAAACGTTTGGCCCGGTCAACGAGGCAAACCGCCGTCTGCGCGACGCTGCGGCACAGGCGGGTGCGCTGCGCGGGATGGAGAATCTGGAAGATATTACATGATAATCGAGCAAAATGTTGCTCAAACCGCGATATTGTGGTAGAATAATCGATAACGCCAATGGTGACGGGACCGTTCCGCCTGTCATCGGCAGTGGATACCCATTCTCGGCACAGGAAAGCGATCACATGGCAAGAAACCATCAAAAACGACATAATACCGGCAGCTATCGTCGCCGCACCGACCGCGAACGCCGGGAGGCCCGCCGTGCGCGCGCCGCAAGACAGGCACAGACACCGCCGCCGCGCCGCCGCGTGCCCGAGGCTGAGGTGCGCCGTTTGCAGCGGGCCCGCCGCCGGCAGGCTTCGCTCATCGGATTAGCGGTCATGCTGGTGCTGCTCATTTTCGGACTGCGGCACAGCGTTGTCGCGCCGGAGAGCACCGCACAGGACGGCGGCAGCAGCGGCGGCATCACGACCGCATCCGATGTCAAGCAGGCTGCACAGGCGGTAAATCTGTCGCAGGCGGTGATGTACTACCAGCCGGTGGTGCAGAATTACGCCGAGCAGAACGACATCGCGGCGTATACGGATACGCTGCTTGCCATCATGCAGGTGGAGAGCGGCGGCAAGCTGACCGACATCATGCAGTCCTCGAGCAGCGCGGAGCTGCCGGACAATTCGCTGGAGGAGGAGAGCTCCATCCGGCAGGGCTGCGCGTATTTCGCCAGCCTGCTGCGAAAGGGCAAGAGCCTCGGCTGTGACCTGGACTGCATCATTCAGGCATACAACTACGGCAGCGGCTTTCTGGACTATGCTGCGCAGCACGGCGGTGTTTACAGCACCGAGCTGGCCGAAACGTTCGCGGAGGAGCAGTCCGGCGGAGCGACTTTGGAGTATACCAATCCCATGGCGGTGGCGGAGAACGGCGGCTGGCGCTATGCCTACGGCAATATGTTCTACGCGCGGCTGGTCAAGCAGTATCTGGTCGAATGAGCGGAAATCAGACGGTTTTTCTATGAGATACGGAAAAATGCTTGACAAAAAGGCACGGAGAGAATATACTTATCCCACACGTTGAGATAAAACACGATAAGACCGCAGGAATAGGAGGAAATCACCATGGGTGCATCTCGAATGGAAATGTGCATGATGTGTGGTTCTGCTCGTTTTTCTGCGGAGCAGCCGTAACGGCTGAACGCAAGGCGGGCCGCTTTTCATGCGGCTGATACAGAAAACGAGCGGAAAGCAAGCCTTTGCTTTCCGCTTTTCTTTTGGAAAGCAAGAGGAGAAATGTAAGGAGGAATAAACGTGGCACAGGATGCGATCGTTCAGATAAAGGGTCTGAACAAAACATTCCGAGGACGAGCGGGCACGGTCGTGGCGCTGAACGGCATCGACCTTGATATTTACCGCGGCGAGATCTTCGGCATCATCGGCCTGTCCGGTGCGGGCAAGAGTACGCTCGTGCGGTGCATCAACTTTCTGGAGAAGCCCACCGAGGGCACGGTGACGGTGGACGGGCAGGAGCTCGGAGGGCTGAGTAAAAAGCAGCTTTTGGAGGCCCGCCGCTCGATGGGCATGATATTCCAGCAGTTCAACCTGCTCCAGCAGAGAACCGCATTGCAGAATATCTGTTTTCCGCTCGAAATCGCGGGAACGAGCAAGGCGGATGCGGAAAAGCGGGCCAAGGAGCTGCTCGAAATTGTCGGCTTGAGTGACAGAGCGGACAACTACCCGAGCCAGCTTTCCGGCGGCCAGCAGCAGCGCGTGGCTATCGCGCGTGCGCTTGCGACCAACCCCAAGATCCTGCTGTGCGACGAGGCGACGAGCGCCCTCGACCCGACGACAACGCGCTCCATCCTCGCGCTGCTCAAGGAGATCAACAAAACACTCGGCATCACCATCATCGTTATCACGCATGAGATGGCCGTTATCGAGGAAATCTGTCAGCGCGTCGCCATCATCGACTCCAGCCGCATTGCCGAGGTCGGCACGGTGGACGAGGTGTTCACCCGACCCAAATCCGCGATGGCAAAGCAGCTCATCTATCCGGACGGCAAGCGCGATTCTCTCGCGACCGGCAAGCGGTACTGCCGTATCGTGTTTGACGGCAATTCGTCGTTCGAGCCGGTGGTATCCAACATGGTGCTCGAGTGCAAGGCGCCGGTCAACATCCTGTTCGCGGACACCAAGAACATCGATGGAAAAGCCTACGGTCAGATGATATTGCAGCTTCCCGAGGACGAACGCGCGGCAAAGCGTGCGCTGGCGTACCTCGCAACCCAGAATGTACACGCAGAGGAGGTAGCCGATTATGCTTCCGTTTAATGTTTGGGCGCAGAGCCTTTGGGAAACCCTGTATATGGTCATCCTCTCGACGGTCATCTCGTATGCCATCGGTCTGCCGCTCGGCCTGACGCTGGTCGTCACCGATAAGAGCGGCATCCGTCCGATGCCCGTTTTCAATGCGGTGCTGGGTGTGGTGGTCAACATCCTGCGCTCCATCCCGTTCCTTATCCTCGCGGTTATGATCACGCCGATCACCCGCGCCATCGTCGGCAAGGCCATCGGCACCACCGCGATGATCGTTCCGCTGACGTTCGCCGCCGCGCCGTATGTGGCCCGTATGGTCGAGTCCTCCATCAAGGAGGTGCCGTTCGGCGTGATCGAGGCGGCGCAGTCCATGGGTGCCAGCCCGTGGCAGATCGTATGGAAAGTGCTCGTGCCGGAGGCAAAGCCGTCCCTGATGGTCGGCGGCGCCATTTCGGTCGTTACCATCCTCGGCTACTCCGCGATGGCGGGCTTCATCGGCGGCGGCGGTTTGGGTACGGTCGCCGTAAACTACGGCTACAACCGCTATAATTTCCCGATCATGCTGGTGGCTGTTATCATCATCGTTATCGTGGTGCAGATATTCCAGGAGGTCGGTATGAGATTGGCACATCATCTGGATAAGAGAAACCGGTAATCATTTTCCATTCTCCATTATCCATTCTCAATTTTATTTCGTTATCATTAAAAAATGATATATATCAGAAAAGGAGCGAATTCCAATGAAGAAGACAATCGCAGCAATCCTTGCAGGCGCTCTGTGCCTGACCGCCCTGACCGCCTGCGGCGGCAAGACCGACACCTCGGCAGCTGACAACAGCAACGCGGCAGGCGATGCAGACAAGACCATCACCATCGGCGCTACCCCGACTCCGCACGCAGAGATCCTGAATGCGGCAAAGGATGCACTCGAGGCAGAGGGCTACACCCTGAACGTTATCGAGTTCACGGACTACGTTCAGCCGAACACCGCACTGGTTGACGGCGATCTGGATGCGAACTACTTCCAGCACACTCCGTACCTGAACAACTTCAACAAGGAGAACGGCACCGATCTGGTCGATGCGTTCGATATGCACTATGAGCCGTTCGGCATTTACGCCGGCAAGACCGCTTCCCTCGAGGAGCTGGCAGACGGCGCTTCCGTAGCCATCCCGAACGACGGCTCGAACGAAACCCGCGCACTGCTGCTGCAGGATGCCGGTCTGATCACCCTGAAGGACGGCATTGACCCGACTTCGGATGCCACCAAGCTGGACATCGTGGAGAACCCGAAGAACCTCGATATTCAGGAGATCGCCGCAGAGCAGCTCCCGCGCTCTCTGGCAGACGTTGACCTTGCTGTCATCAACGGCAACTACGCGCTTCAGGCTGACCTGAATGCCGCAGAGGACTCCCTTATCACCGAGAACCCGGATTACGCAAAGGTTTATGTAAACGTTGTTGCGTGCCGCGCCGGTGAGGAGAACAGCGATAAGATTCAGGCGCTCAAGAAGGCGCTCCAGAGCGACGATGTAAAGAACTACGTTGCAGAAACCTATAAGGGCGCTGTTGTCACCGTATTCTAAGGCAAACACAGACCAAAACACAAAAAACCGAGGCTTATGCCTCGGTTTTTTGTATTTGGGTACTGTTTCAGCGTGCTCCCGCTTACAACGGCGGGGTGAGGGCAGGAGGTGAATTGCGGCAAAGCCGCAAGAGAGGCCACTCTGGAGTGCCCCGCCCTACGGTAAAGACAGTTCTATGATTTCTTGCAAATGCATATTTTAGACCGATATGCAACAGGGAGGGCTGACATGGAACATCTGCTGGAACTAAACGACCGTCTGCGCGGGCTTATCTGGGGTGCGCCGATGCTGCTCCTGCTGCTCGGCACGGGATTGTACTTTACGGTAAAAACGGGTGTCTTTCAGGTGCGCTGCTGCACGCTCTGGCTGCGGAAAACGCTGTTTTCCTGCTTTACGGGTGCGGCGCGGCGGACAAGCGGCGGCGTTTCGCCGTTTGCGGCCATGTGTACCGCGCTCGCCGCGACAGTCGGCACGGGCAACATCGCGGGCGTGGCAACGGCGCTGACCATCGGCGGGCCGGGCGCGGTGCTCTGGCTGTGGGTGAGCGCCTTTGTCGGCATGATGACGGCTTTTGCGGAGAACACGCTCGGGATGCTCTACCGTGAGCGGGGAGCGGACGGCAGCTGGCACGGCGGGCCGATGCTGTACCTTAAAAACGGGCTGCACAGCCCGCTTCTGGCGGGCGCATTCGCGCTGTTCTGCGTGCTGGCCTCATTCGGCATCGGCAATATGAGCCAGTGCAACTCGATCGCACAGGGACTTTCCGGCTCGTTCGGCGTGCCGAGCGGGCTCACCGGCGCGGTGACGGCGATCCTGCTGGGCGCGGTGCTGCTCGGCGGGCTGAAACGCCTCTCGCGCATGACGGAAACGCTCGTGCCGTTCATGGCGCTGTTCTACATGGGCGGCGCGGCGGCGGTGCTGTGGGTGCATCGGGCGGCGCTGCCGCAGGCGTTCGCGCAGATCTGCTCGATGGCGTTCGATACGCGGGCGGGCACAGGCGGCGCGCTCGGCTACGGCATGATGCAGGCCGTCCGCGCGGGCGTGTCGCGCGGCGTGTTCTCGAATGAGGCCGGACTGGGCTCGTCCGTCATGGTCCACACCGCCGCCGATGCTAAGGAGCCGTGCGAACAGGGGATGTGGGCGGTGTTCGAGGTGTTCTTCGACACCATCGTGATGTGCAGCGTTACCGCGTTCGTCATCCTGACGAGCGGGGTATACGACCCGAGCCGCTACGCGCTGGCCTCGGGCACGCCGCTGCTGGCGCAGCTCACCACGGGCGCACAGCTGACCGCACAGGCGTTCTCCACCGTGTTCGGCCGCCTTGGCGGCGGCTTTGTTGCGGTGTCGCTGGCGCTGTTCGCGTTCTCGACCCTGCTCGGCTGGTCGTATTACGGGCAGCGCGCGGCGGCGTACCTGTTCGGCGAGCGGGCTGTTCCGGTGTACAAACTGCTGTTCGTGCTGGCGGCAGCAGCGGGCTGCCGGATGCGGCTCGAGCCGGTCTGGGCGCTCAGCGACACCTTTAACGGGCTGATGGCGCTGCCCAATCTGGCGGGTGTTCTGGCGCTGCGCCGCCATGTGCTGGCGGAATGGTGTCGTTATAAATCCAATTTACGGCGTTAAAGCACTGCAAATTGCACAAAAATATATTTCCGGACGGGAAAAAACAGGATTAGGACTTGTAAATCAACGGAAATCCATATAGAATAGAATGGAATTACAGACGAGTCCTGTCTGTGCATAAGGGGGAAATAAGGAATGGACGTTACGGCAACTGTTTGGACACTGCTGCCGCCGATCATCGCGATCGCGCTTGCGCTGATCACGAAGGAGGTTTACTCCTCGCTGATGATCGGTATTCTTTCGGGTGCGCTGCTCTATACGGGCTTCCATCCGCTGAAAGCCGTCGAAACGACTTTCACCATCATGGGCAGTAAATTGGGAGATAATATCAATATTTGTATCTTCCTCGTACTGCTCGGCATTCTGGTATCGCTCATCACCAAATCGGGCGCATCACGCGCATACGGTGAGTGGGCGGTCAAGACCATCCGCAGCCGGCGCGGCGCGTCGTTTGCGACCTCGTTCCTCGGAATGTTCATTTTCGTGGACGATTACTTCAACTGCCTCACCGTCGGCACGGTCATGCGCCCGGTGACGGACAAGTACAGCATTTCCCGGGCAAAGCTGGCGTACATCATCGATGCAACGGCGGCTCCGGTCTGCATCATCGCGCCGATCTCCTCGTGGGCGGCGGCGGTCGGCTCGTCCCTGCCGGAATCGAGCACGATGGACGGCTTCTCGCTGTTCCTCAAGACCATCCCGATGAACCTGTACGCGCTGCTCACGCTGGCGTTCCTGCTCTGGCTGATGGCGGCGGACTTCGACTTCGGCCCGATGAAAAAGTACGAGCTCGCGCATAAGGACGATGACCTCTCTGTCATCGAGGAAACCCACGTTGTAGCCGGCTCGGGCAAGGTCTACGACCTCATCCTGCCGATCAGCGTGCTCATCGTGCTGTGCATCGCGGGTATGCTGTATACCGGCGGCATTCTGGACGGCGCGAACATTGTCGAGGCATTCGCAAACTGCGATTCCTCCACCGCGCTGGTGCTCGGCTCGTTCTTCACGCTGCTGTTCACCTTTGTGCTGTACATCCCGCGCAAGGTGCTGTCCTTTGGCCAGTTCTGCGAGGCCTTCACCGAGGGCTTCAAGGCGATGGTCCCGGCCATCCTCATCCTGACGCTGGCGTGGACGCTGTCCGGTGTCTGCCGTGACGAGTACCTCAACATCGGCGGCTTCGTATCCTCTGTGGTGAATGCGGAATCCACCATCGGTATGTTCATGCCGGCGGTATTCTTCCTCATCGCGCTCGGTCTGGCATTCGCGACCGGCACCTCCTGGGGTACGTTCAGCATCCTCATCCCGATCGCCATTGCGGTGTTCGGCGATGCACCGTCCACCATGCTGGTCATGACGGTGGCGGCCTGCCTGTCCGGTGCGGTGTGCGGCGACCACATTTCGCCGATTTCGGATACGACCATCCTCGCATCCGCAGGCGCGCAGTGCAATCACATCGACCACGTTTCCACGCAGATGCCTTACGCGCTGATGATCGCGGCCATGAGCTTCGTCGGCTTCCTTGTCGGCGGCGTGACCGGCAACAGCATTCTGGCGCTCGGCGTTGGCGCGGTGCTGCTGGTGGTTTCCATTGCGGTTATTACCGCACGCCAGAAGAAAAAGGCGTAAAACGCCGCTTATAGCCCGGAAAGTTATGCTCTCCCCTCGGGGAGAGCATAAAATTGCAGTAAAATCCATTTTTGCCTGTGAAAACGGGTAAAAGCAGACTCCCGAAAGAAGGTATCCCACTTGACCACTGACCTTACCGTCGGAAAGCCGTCACAGAAGCTGTTCTGGTTTTCCATCCCGCTGCTGTTGAGCGTGGCATTCCAGCAGCTGTACCAGATGGCCGACTCCATCATCGTAGGCCGTTTTGCCGCCACTGCGGAGGCAGGCGAGCTGGCGCTGGCCGCTGTCGGAGCGAGCTACCCCATCACGCAGCTGTTCGTTGCGGTTGCGACCGGCATCAATATCGGTACGGGCGTGCTCGTATCCCAGCTGTTCGGCGCGAAGCGCTATCTGCGTATGAAAACGGCGATCTCGACCGCGCTGCTCACCACCACGGCAGTCGCGCTGCTGCTGACGCTCATCGGCGCTGTCGGCACGAACGGCATCATGAATGCGCTCTCTACGCCGGAGAACATCTTCGCGGACGGTTCGCTGTATCTGCGCGTATATGTATTCGGCCTGCTGTTCCTGTTCGTCTACAACGTGTGTACGGGTATCTTCAACGCCATGGGTGACAGCCGCACGCCGCTCATCCTGCTGGTGCTGTCCTCGGTGGGCAACGTTATCCTGGATCTTGTGTTCGTCGCCAGGCTCCAGTGGGGTGTCGCCGGTGTTGCATGGGCGACCTTTATCGCGCAGGGCGCATCCGGTGTGCTGGCATTCGTGCTGCTGCTGCGCCGCGTGCGTTCGTTTGATACGGGCCACCACTTCGTGCTGTTCGCGCCCGAAATGCTGCGCCGCCTGACCAACTACGCCGTGCCGTCTATCGCCCAGCAGAGCTTTGTGTCGGTGGGCAATGTACTCATTCAGTATTACATCAACCTGTGCGGCGCGACTGTCATCGCGGGCTTCTCGGCGGCAAACCGCGTCAACCAGTTTGCGCTGACCTGCTGTATGTCGTTCGCCTCGGGTCTGTCCAGCTATGTTGCACAGAATATCGGCGCGCGCAAGCTCGACCGTATCGGCCCGGGCCTCAAATGGGGCGCGGTGTATTCGCTCGGCCTGTCTGTGGTGTTCATGGCGGTCTATCTGCCGTTCTCGGATAAGATCATCAGTCTGTTCATCCCGGCGGGCAGCGCCTCCGGCGTTATCGATGTCGCACGAGGCTATCTGTTCACGGTCGTGCCGTTCTATCTGGTCGTCTGCACCAAGTTCGTGTGCGACAGCGTGCTGCGCGGCGCCGGTGCGATGCGTCCGTTCATGATCACGACGTTCTCCGACCTGATCATCCGCGTGGTGCTGTCTATCGCGCTGTTCTATGTGATCGGCAACGAGCACGGCATCTGGCTCAGCTGGCCGATCGGCTGGTTCCTCGGCTCGGGTCTGTCGGTGTTCTTCTATAAGTCTGGCGCGTGGAAAAAGAATCTGCCAACGTTCTAAAAACGCAAAGCAAAAGGGTTTCCCAATAGGGAAACCCTTTTTTCATGCCTGCGCTGCGAGAACCTGCCGAAACTCGTCCGGAAACAGCCGAGCGCCTGCCGGGACATGATGAATGGGGAAAGCCCTCGCAGACTTACGTCTGCGAGGGCTTTCCTCTTATATAGGGATGTTTTTGCAGTCAGTCTTCATTCTCCGGGCGGATGATGGTGTAATTGCCCGAGCGCAGCAGGTCGGCAAGGCCGAAGCTGTCCTCCGGCAGTGTGTCGGACAGGATGCCGGTCGTGCCCTGATCGCCGGGGCGGTGGCAGTCCGAGCCGGCCGTCATAATGAGGTTATGCTCCTCAGCGTAAGCCTGTGCCATGTCATTGCGGCTGTCGTGGCGCGGATTGAGGTTGAGAACCTCCACGCCGTCCAGATATTCCGCCGGTGCGGGCGTACACTTGTTGCGGAACGGGTGCGCCTGCACGAGCAGCGCGCCGTCGGCGCGGTATTTCGGTGCAAACGCCGCCAGACCCTCGCGCATCACGCGGTCCGGGTCGGCCAGCAGCTCGTCGTGGAAGCCGTACAGCAGATAATCGTTATTCGAGCCGTCAAAGCGCAGCTCAGCGCCCGCGTACACGCGGATATTGTACTTCTCGGCCTCGCGCTTGAGGCGGTGGTAGCCCAGCAGGAACGCCTGCGTCTTGCTGCCCGGTGTGGTCAGGTCGATGTCGGCGTAGTCGAAGCACTCGCGGTTGTAGTGGTCGGTAACGCAGATGGCATCATAGCCGCACGCGGAGTAGTATTTCATAATGGCCTGAGCGCCCAGCCAGCCGCAGTGGGAGATATAGGTGGTGTGCAGATGGGTTTCGATGCGATACATAAGCTCCTCCTTAAGGTCGGTTTGATGAAAATACCGCCGATTTCGGCGGCATTTTTCATACAGCGCGGCTGGCCGGTGTGTGTGAATGAGTGAGAGAGAGTTGGTCAGCGGGCGCTGCTGTTTACTTTTTTACCGGCGGACGGCACGAGCTGCGCGAGATCAGTGTCGGGCGGATCATGCGGTGGGTAAATTCGTCCTGTTCGTCGGAATCGATGATGTGGGTCAGCAGATCAACGGCGGCTTCTGCGAGAAGCTGCTTGCGCTGATCGATGGTGGAAAGCTCGATCTTCGGCAGAGAAGAATAGATGATGTTGTCGAAGCCGAGCAGCGAAATGTCCTCGGGTATGGAAATGCCGAACTGGTCCGCCGCACGCAATACGCCGAGCGCCATCGAGTCGGTCGAGGCGAAAATGGCGGTGGCGGAGCAGCCGTTCGCGAACAGCTCGCGGCTGAGCTCGTATCCGGTGGCAATAGACGAGGAGTCGTGCGGATTTTCTACGATATGCGGCGTAATGCCGGCCTTGATGAGTGTTTCGGTGAAGCCGCGCAGACGGAGCTGGTGCGTCAGGCTGCTGGGGCGGTGGCCCAGATAGACAATGTTACGGTGGCCGAGCTCGAGCAGGTGCTCTGCCGCAAGGCGGCCGCCGGCCAGATTGTCGATGCAGATCGAGTTGACCTCGTCGCCGCTGACGAGCGCGGGCGTGCCGAGCAGCACAGCGGGCAGCTTGGGCGCGTAGGTCTGTATCGCATTCGCCGCATCGCCCTGCGAGGAGGCGAGGATGATGCCGTCTACCTGATGGCTCATCAGAAAGCCGAACAGGTCCTCGGTGGTCTTGGGGTCGCTCAGGCTGTTGCAGAGCATCACATTGTAGCCGAGGCTGCGCGCGTGCGTTTCAATGCCGAGAGAGAGTTCGGCATAGAACGGGTTGGTGACCTCGGGCACGATGAGTCCGATCACGTTTGTTTTGCTGCAAATGAGGCTGCGCGCGAGTGCGTTGACGCGGTAGCCTTCCTTTCGGCAGATCTCCAGAATGCGTTTGCGTGTTTCCTCGCTGAGTTCGGATGAACCGCTGAGTGCGCGGGAAACGGTAGAAGTCGAAACACCGGCAATGCGGGCAATATCCTTGATCGTAACGTGCTGTCGCATGGTTGCCGCTTCCTTTCCCTAAATAGATTGAATAAGATTATAATACCGTATTTGACAGGGAAAGACAAGGACAACAGCGGAAATTCAGGGAATATTGGTACTTTTGCGGTGTCGAATCTGCCAAAAATGGGGTTTTACTGGTAGAATTCCTTGATATAATCGAGCACAGCCTGCTCCGGGCCCTGCAGCGGGCCGGGCGCTTCCATCTTGAGGGAAACCGCCGCCGTTGCGAACAGCAGGGCATCCGGGATGGACTGGCCCATCATGCGCTTGGCAAGGTACGCGCCGAACGTGGTGTCGCCGCGGCCGGTGCGGCCGGACAGGTTGCGCGCCTTGACCGGGCAGGTGTAGTAATCCTTGCCGTCATATACCAGCATCTCGCTGTTGTGCGAAATGAGGATCTCCTTGGCGCCCCACTCGTGCAGCTGCTTGGCAGCGGCGCGGCGGTCGGTCAGGCCGGTGAGGATCTCGGCCTCGGCGGCATCGGTCTTGAGGAAGTCGAAATAGGGGAGATAGGTCAGCTTGTCCTCCCAGTCGTGGAAATTCATCAGGCCGCCCTCGTTGTGACGGAGGAAACCCTGAATATCCGCGGAAACCTTGCCTTTTTTGGACAGCTCGACGATGAGCTCGTTCGGGAAATCGCCGTACAGCAGACCGGCGAGGTGATACAGCCCGCAGTCCACATCCGGGATCTGCTCCGGCGTGATGGGATCGGACTGGGCGAGGCATTCGGCCTTGCGGCGCTCGCGGTCGGCGGTAAAGTAGGTGTTCTGCATTAAAGTAGTGCAGGTGGCGGGCAGGACGGCAACGTGGTCGCTGTCCAGATGGAACGCATCCAGCACATCGGTGTCATCCGGATGGATCTTCACCGAAGCGAAAAGGTTTGCGGAAGCAGCCGCTGCGGCATAGGCACAGAAGAATACTGCGCCGCCGATCTCGTGGACTTCCTTGCCTGTATAGTCGATATTTAAGTCGCGCGTGGCGGGACCGATCAGCATAAGGTCATATTTCATTGCGATTCCCTCTTTCTAATTTACACGGAAACGTTTGCGTTGATTACAGTATACGGGATGCCGCACAAAAATGCAATTATGCAAGATAGACAAAAACAAGGCAGTAGGATTTGGTGACATCATAAAAGTTTGACAGGTTTGTACGGATTTATATTGACATTGGACACGGCAGGTGGTAGGGTTGAATCAAGCAATGAAAACGTTTGCGTAAATCGCGATGCAAATGCAGAGAAAAAAGAGTAAGTAAAAGAAAAGGCGCGAGAGGAGTTGTTATGATAAAAGCAGTTTTCTTCGACATTGGAGGAACCGTACATACACAGGACGCAACACCCGAGAGTGACCGTGATTACACACAGCGCTTGTGGAGCTTCCTCAGTATGAACCACATCTCCACGGCGGGAACGCCCGAGCAGCTCCTGGAGCATATCAATGCGGGAGCCAAGGCGTACAAGGCCTACACCGAGCAGGAGCTCATCGAACTGCCGCAGGATGTTATCTGGCAGAAGTTCTTCTTAAAGGACTTTAACGTTCCGGATGACAAGATCGCAGGGCTGGGAGAGGATCTCTGTTATATGTTCGACCGCTGGCGCAAGCACATCGTCAAGCGCGAGGGGCTGGAAGAAACGCTCGAGGCTCTCAAACAGCGCGGCTACCGACTGGGTGTTATCTCCAACATTATGAGCACGACCTTCGTACCGCGTATTCTAAAGGAACACGGCGTCGATCAGTATTTCGAAACGCTCACCATGAGCAGCGTGTGCGGCATCCGCAAGCCGCGCCCGGAAATCTTCGAGATCGCGCTCAAGGAAATGAAGATCGACAAAAGCGAGGCGGCTTACGTCGGGGACACGATCTCCCGTGATGTACGCGGCGTGCGGAACGCCGAATGGCCGCTGATGATCCAGATCGACAATCCCCGTATTTACCACAAAGACGAAAAATACCGCGGCATGGGCTACGAGCCGGATGTAAAGATCAACACTCTGCCCGAGGTCGTCACTGCGGTAGAACAGTATAATCGGAATTTGAAGGAGGGGCAAACCTGAAATGAAACCTAAGGATCAGAACTACTCCAAATCCAAAAGATTAAAGAACCAGATCAAGGCAGTCGTCACCAACCCGTATAACCTGATCGTGCTGATCGCGATCGTGCTGCTGACCTACCTGATCGTTCTTCCTCTGCTGGATATGATCTCCACCTCGTTCACGCTGGCGCAAAAGGATGCGCGCCTCGCGGGCGGCGCTCCGGGATCGTTCACCCTGTATTACTGGCAGCGACTGCTCGGCAGTGCGCTGACCAAGCAGATGCTGCTTCAGCCGCTGTTCAACTCGCTGCTGATCGGCGTTTGCGTTTCGTTCTTCGCAATCCTCATCGGTTCGGTCCTCGCGTGGCTGATGGTCCGCACCGACCTCCCGTTCAAGCCGTTCTTCTCGCTGGCTGTTATCATTCCTTATATGATCCCCAGCTGGTGTAAGTCGCAGGCTTGGCTGACCCTGTTCAAGACCGAACGAATCGGCGGCGCGCCGGGCTTCCTGATGAGCCTCGGCATCAACGTTCCCGACTGGCTGGCTTACGGCCCGGTCGCTATCATCTCTGTTCTTTCGCTCCACTATTACGCATATGCGTACCTGCTGGTTTCCTCGGCACTGAACTCCATCAACTCCGAGCTGGAGGAGATGGGCGAGATTCAGGGCGCCGGCAAGGCGACCATCCTCCGCAAGATCACATTCCCGCTGGTACTGCCGGCTATGCTGTCCGCCGTTATCCTGACCTTCTCCAAGGCCATCGGTACGTTCGGCGTTATCAACTACCTGGGCTCCAAGGTCAACTTCGTTACCCTGTCCAGCCAGCTGTACATGAACAGTAAATCCCAGAATACCCAGACCGCATTCGCAATGGCACTCATCATGATCTGCATTGCTTCCATCTCGGTATTCGTAAACCAGAAGCTCATCGGTTCGCGTAAGTCCTACGCCACCATCGGCGGCAAGGGCGGCCGCTCGACTCCCATCCGTCTGGGCAAGCACAAGCCGCTCATCACCATCGTGCTGATCGCGTTCTTCATTTTCGGCATCATCATGCCGATCATGCTGCTCATCCTCGAGTCCTTTATGCTCCGTCAGGGCGACTACTCGATGTCCAACCTCACGCTGCATTACTGGATCGGCGATCCGATCGCAAACGTAATGGAAGGTCAGCCGGGTATCTTCAAGAACAGCAACTTCGTCAACTCGCTGATCAACTCGCTCAAGCTGACGTTCGTCAACGGCGTATTCGGCACCATCTTCGGCCAGATCATCGGTTATATCTGCGCCAAGGGCCGCGGCAAGCTGCACGGCAAGGTTGTTGAGCAGCTGGTATTCATCCCGTACCTGATCCCGTCCATCGCATTCGGCGGCATTTTCCTGTCGATGTTCTCCACTCCGCAGCAGCTGTTCGGCGTAACGCTCGTTCCGTCCCTGTACGGCACGTTCGCACTGCTGACCATCACCTCTGTTGTAAAGCATCTGCCGTTCGCATCCCGCGCCGGTACCTCCAATATGCTGCAGATCGGCGGCGAGCTGGAGGAAGCAGCCGAGATCGCAGGCGCAGGCTTCTTCAAGCGCTTTGTCCGCATCGTATTCCCGCTGTCCAAGGGCGGCTTTATCTCCGGCTTCATGCTGATCTTCGTATCCATCATGAAGGAACTCGACCTGATCATCCTGCTGATGACCCCGAAAACCTCCACACTGCCGTATCTGGCATTCCAGTATCAGAACAGCAACTCTCCGCAGGCTTCGGACTGTGTAGCCATCGTAATGTTCTCCATCGTATTCCTTGTTTACGCACTGGCGAATATCTTCGGTGACGCTGATCTGGCCAAGAGCATGGGCGGCTGATAACACGGTACAATCGGAAAAGGAGTTTGCAAAATGAGCAAAATTGAACTGAAGCATATCGACAAATTTTATGGCAAGAACCATATCCTGAAAGACGTTAACCTCACCATCGAAGACGGCGACTTCATGACGCTGCTCGGCCCGTCCGGCTGCGGCAAGACCACCACGCTGCGCGTTGTATCCGGTCTGGAGAAGCCGCAGAACGGCACCATCCACATGGACGGCAAGGAGATCGTCAACGCTGCCGAGGCGCACTTCGCGCCTCCGAGCGAGCGCGACCTCAACCTCGTGTTCCAGTCCTACGCACTGTGGCCGCACATGACCGTGCGCGAGAATATCGCGTTCGGCCTGAACATCCAGAAGCTGCCCAAGGCCGAGGTGGACCGCCGCATCACCGATGCGCTGACCCGTATGCAGATCGGCCAGTACGTTGACCGTTATCCGTCCGAGCTGTCCGGCGGCCAGCAGCAGCGCGTTGCCATCGCCCGTGCGATCGCTTCCGAGCCGCACCTGCTGCTGATGGATGAGCCGCTTTCCAACCTCGATGCAAAGCTCCGCGTAGATATGCGAAGCGAGCTCAAGCGCCTGCACACCGAAACCGGCACGACCATGATCTACGTTACCCACGATCAGGTTGAGGCGCTGACCATGTCCACCAAGATCGCCATCTTCCGCGAAGGCATTATCATTCAGGTAGCGCCGCCGCTGGAGCTGTACAACAACCCCGCAAACCTGTACGTTGCGGACTTCATCGGCAACCCGCGCATCAACTTTGTTGACGGCAAGGCAGAGCGTTCCGCTTCCGGTCTGGTCGTTAACAGCGTGCTCGGCAAGATGGAGTTCCCGTCCAGCCACCTCAAGGACGAGAATATGCCCAAGGAGAAGTCGTTCGACGCAGTCCTCGGCATCCGTCCGGAGCAGATCACCATCAACACCAGCCGTCAGTCCCCGTCCGACGTGGAAGCGCACATCTACACCTCGATGCCCGCCGGTTCCGAAACCCTCGTTACCGTCAAGGTCAGCGGCGTGAGCATGGTCATCAAGGCGCTCGGCATCACGCATTACAACCCGGATCAGGTGGTATACCTGTCCATCGACACCGAGCAGATCAACGTATTCGATAAGAAATCCGAGCACCTTATCAAGTATTCGGTATAAGAGAAGCTGTTTTCATAACCATATTCATCCGGCATACTCCGGCCGTGAAAACAACTTCTAAAAATAAGATTCCACAATTCCACAAAAGAGAAAAAGAGAGGCACCTGAAGGAGGAAAAACAAATGTTACAGCACAAGCGAACTTTAGCAGGCATTCTGGCAGCAACGATGATGTTCTCGCTGACCGCGTGCGGCGGCGGCGGCAGCACTGCACAGGGCACCACCGACACGGTTGAGGATCCGAACGCAGCGGCAGCTGCGGGCACGCTCCAGCTGAGCGAGTGGGAAGAGTCCTCCGGCATCTTCAACACCGACGAAACCGATGCAGAGCTGTACGAAAAGGCCAAGGAAGAGGGCAAGGTAACCATTTACTCCATCTCCTCCCGTATGACCAAGATCACCAATGCCTTTATGGAGAAGTATCCGGGCATCGAGGTGGAAACGTTCGATATTTCCACCAACGAGCTGCTCGAAAAGGTAACCCGTGAGTACGATGCCGGCCAGCACGTTGCCGACGTTGTTCACATCAAGGATCAGGACGGTACGCTGTACAACGAGTACGTTCTGCCGCGCAAGTTCTACAACTACAAGCCCGCAGACATCCTTTCTCACATCGATGAGCGCTACACCAAGACCCAGACTCCGCTTTACATCGAGCTGACCCAGCTGTTCTACAACGCAGAGGCATATCCGGATGGTTCTCCGGTAACCAACATCTGGCAGATCACCGAGCCGGAGTGGAAGGGCCGCGTTATGATGCAGAACCCGCTGGACAACCTCGCATGGGGCTCCTGGATCACCGGTTTCTGTGTAGGCGATGCTCCGGATCAGCTGGCTGCTGCTTACAAGGAGCTGTACGGCGAAGAGCTGACCCTGTCCGACGGCTGCGAGAACGCTGGTTATGAGTTCCTCAAGCGCCTGCACGACAACGAACCCATCTTCACCTCTTCCTCTGACGAGATCGCAGAGTCCGTAGGCACCAAGGGCCAGACCAACCCGCCGATCGGCTTCTGTGCATCCTCTAAGCTGCGTAAGAACGAGGATAACGGCTGGTGCCTCGCTCCGGTAAACCTCGAGCCGACCACCGGTATCCCGGCTATCAACACCATCTATGTCGTTGGCGAGTGCGAGCATCCGAACGCTGCCAAGCTGCTTATCCGCTTCATCATGGGCGGCGTAGACGGCGACCTGTCCGGCTATAAGTACTTCAACACGCTCGGCGGCTGGCCGGTACGCGATGACATCGAGCCTGCTGAAGGTTCCGTACCGTTCAAAGAGATGCACGTTTCCGATTTCGATGCGACCGCGATCTACGAGAACATCAATCCGGTCCGCGACTTCTGGACGCTGCTCGGCTAAACTAAGACAACAATACCCTTAATTTCCAAGGCAATACCCATCATCTGCGGCAGGCTGAAAAGCCTGCCGCAGATGGTAAAAGGGAAGGAGCACCTACCATGGCATTATTCGTAACCAAAGAGGGCAAGCGCAAAAGCCCGATGGCACTCACCTGTTTTTTCGTTGATCTGCTGTTCTGTCTGGTATTCGGCGGCGTGTACGCGCTGCTCACCGGCGTGCTGCATGATCATCTGCCGCTCGGCGGCGGTGTGGCAGCCAATGTCGTTCACTGCGGCGTGATCGCCGTGGTCGGCACGGCCATCTGCTGCATCCTGTTCCTGCTGCCGGACAAACGCATCGTGCCGTACAGCTTCGCAAGCCTGCCTGTCGTTACCATCATGTGCGTGGTCGCCGCGTTCCAGCTGGAGCCCGCCGCCCGCAACACCATGCTGTATGTGACCTTCCTGTACACTTTGATGCCTATCCTCATCGGCAATGCAGTATCGTGGACCGTGTATTTCAAGCTGAAACGCCCGCTGCTGCGCCATCAGTGAGAGGAGAAGTAGAATGAACAAACCAGACAGGGAGTTCGTGCTGCAGCAGGCGGCACGACTGGAGCAGGAATCGCAGGATGCCGTGATGCACGACATCGCGCAGTTCGCTGAGGCAGAGATCGTCAAGACCTATGCCGGCGGCGTACCCCGCACACCGGCGCTGCATCCGCTCGTGTTCAACATGGAACGCGGCGTATGCCTTGCCGAAACCGTGGATTTTCTGACCGACTGCCCGGATATTCAGCCGTATGACCTCATTCTGGCCAACGAGCTGGATTTCGGCTGCGCCCGTTCCGGTGAGCGGGATACGACGGCCGAGATCGCTAAAACGCTGGGCATGGAATATGTGTTCGGGCTGGAATTTATCGAGCTGGCCGATGCCGCGCTCGGTTTCCACGGCAATGCGGTATTTTCGCGCTGGCCGATCACATGGGCGGAGGTTTTCCGTCTGCCTGAGCAGTACAACTGGTATAACGACCGCCAGAAGCGCATCGGCGGCAGAAACGCTGTTTTCGTCAAGCTGGATGTCGGCGGTCAGGAAGTCGGCGCGGTATCCATCCATCTGGAGAACCGCACGGACGGTGCGGGTCGTCGGGTGCAGATGAAAGCCGTGCTCGATGAGGTCGAGCGGGTATTTCCGGGCATCCCGGTTGTACTCGGCGGCGATCTGAACACCAACACCTTTGACGGGCGCGACAAGGCGGCCATCAAGCATCTGGGCGAGCACCCGGAGGAGCTGGCGGCAGCCATCCGCGAGGCGGACGTATACGAGCCGCTTTTGCAGGACTGCACGGCGGCCGGTTACGATTGGGCGCAGGCCTCGGGCGACGGCACCTGCACGCGGCGCAAGCCGCTGCCGACAGGCGGCCATCTCGATATGCGGCTGGACTGGCTGCTGCCCCGCGGATTCACGGTGGAGGACAGCAGTGTCATTTCCACGCTGACGGCGGATTGCGGCTTTGCCGGGCCGGACAGTGCGCTTGCGAGATTCGCACAGCCTGAGCTGAGCGATCATAATGTGGTTCGTGCCTCCCTTGCACTGCCGCAAAAGGAGGAGTAAACGTTGATTAACACTGTTTTGTTTGATATGGGAGGAACGCTGGAGGACATCTGGTACAACGAGCAGACCATCCGCAACGTGACCGGAGAGCTGCGCGAATTCCTCAATGAGCACGATTTAGGCACCGGCTGTAACGATATTACGTTCTGGAACAAGATCAATGCCGGTGTTACCCGTTATAAAAAATGGAGCGAGTCGAACGAGCTGGAGAAAAAGCCGGAGGAGATCTGGCCGGAGTATTATCTGGCGGATTTCAAGCTCGACCGCGAAAAACTGGTGCCGGTGGCTGAAAAGCTGGCCGGTATGTGGGAAGTGACCTACTATCACCGTGAGCTGCGGCCGCAGGTCAAGGAAACGCTCGAGGCGCTCAAGGAGCGCGGCTACAAGCTGGGCGTTATCTCGAATACGGCGTCGCTCTATTCGGTATTCGATGTGCTGGAGGCTTACGGCATCCGCGATTACTTCGAGGATGTAACGCTGTCCAGCGTGACGGGCTACCGCAAGCCGCATCCGTCCATCTTTGAGATCTCGCTGCGGCAGATACAGGCCAAGCCCGAGGAATGCGCCTATGTGGGCGACACCATCTCGCGCGATATTATCGGTGCAAAGCGGATGCACTTCGGTGCGGCGGTACAGATCCAGTCGTTCCTGTCCGCACAGAAGGATGTCGGCGTTGACCCGGCCAACAAGCCCGACCATGTGATTCAGGCACTGCCCGAGCTGGTCGATTATCTGGAGGAACGCAACCGCGCAGAGCGTGCGGCGCAATAAGAAAAGGACAATCTCTCTCTCTTTTTCTGACCGTACCCTGTGAGCGCAGGGTACGGTCGAATCTTTTAGAACAGGGAGGAACATGGAAATGGGAAAACTCACAACGCTGGAGATCATCCTCCGGCTGATGGGCGCTGTGGTCGTCGGCTTTGCCGTCGGCGCGCAGCGTGCCCGCACCTCGCATCCGGCAGGTATCCGAACCCATATACTGGTCGCGCTCGGCTCGTGCGTGGTTATGGTAACCAGCTGCATCATGTATGAGCAGACCATCGCGGTGTTCGGCACTACGCCCTCCGACCCGGCTCGACTGGGCGCACAGGTCATCAACGGCATCGGCTTCCTCGGCGCAGGCGCTATCCTCCGCGAGGGCTTCACCGTCCGCGGATTGACAACAGCGGCCAGCGTGTGGGTGGTGGCGTGCCTTGGCCTTTCGGTCGGCATGGGCTATTATGTGCTGACGGCGGTCGGTACAGTCATCGCCTTTGTCACGCTCACCGTGTTTGACGGCATTCAGGAGAAGATCCGCACGAAAAGCCGTCCGGAAATGGATATGCAGATCGAATGCGAGCATATGGGCGATCTGATGGTGGAACTCAGCCATCTGGCCGAGCGGCACTTCGCCAAGCTGCTCAACCTGTCTTTCGGCAGAACGCCGCATAATACCTACGTTATCAGCTTCCGTGCGAATTTCCCGCCCAAAGGCTATGAGGCCGCGCAGAACCAGTTCCGGCAGGAGCTGGCCAGCGTGCCCGGGCTTATTCGCATGGAAAACCATAAGGAATAACATCTTACCATAGACAATATCACCATATCTCTTCACTTTGGGGGACAGCAGCACGAAAGTGCTGCTGTTTTCCTTTGTGAAAAAGTTTTTTCGAAAATTTGAAAAAAGTATTTGACAAATGCGTTTAGATTTGGTATTCTATTAAAGCTGTCCCGCGAGGGAGGCGCAAAACTGAAAAGTCTGTCGTGTGAGCGGCTTCGAGTTTGAAAAATAAATCGAAAAAAGTTCTTGACAAACGGTTCGAGCTTTGATATAATAAATAAGCTGTCAAGCGGAGCTGAAAATGCTTCGAATTGATAGATTTCTGAACATTCAGTGTCAAAATGCTAACGCATTTTGAGTACCTTGGTCGATTTCCTTATGAAATCGACACGCGGTG
>CAKSVR010000016.1 GCA_934504345.1 uncultured Agathobaculum sp.
CGGATCTTGTGGTAGTGGCGTGCGCCGCTGTTGATCGAGCTTGCCCAGCAGTAGATCTGCGCGCCTGCCTGTACGTTTTCGCTGCCCTTGAGGTTCATGATAACGAAAGCGTTGTCCTCCAGCTCACGGCCCTCGACAAAGGAACGCTTGGTGCACATCAGGTTGTCGATCTTCATATCCGGGATCATGGCCTCGATGATGAACAGCGGATGCGTGCCGACGTCGCCGAGTGCGAACGACGGGCCTGCCTTGGACGGGTCAAAGCGCCACTTTGCGGACGGAACCTTGTCCTCAATCTTGAAGTTGTAGCCGCCGAATGCAAAACTCATGTTGATAACGCGGATCTCACCGAGATCACCGTTTTTGATCATCTGGCGCGCCTGCTGGATGAGCTGATGGCCGGAGTAGCCGTAGGTCACGCCGACAACGCGATGTTTCTCCTCGGCCAGCTTGACCAGCTCGTCCGCCTGCTCGGAGGTGAAGCACAGCGGCTTCTCGCAGACAACGTGCAGACCGGCTTCGAGAGCAGCCTTGCAGACCTCGTAGTGCATACCGTTCGGCGTTGCGATGGAAACGGCCTGCACGCCGTCCGGGCGCTTGGCCTCCTCGGCAAACATGGTCTTGTAGTCCGGATAGCAGCGGTCCGGGTCAACGTGCAGCTGCTTGCCGAAATCCTTGCCGCGCTCGGAATCGATGTCGAACGCACCGGCAACCAGTTCAAAGTTGAAGTCGCGCAATGCAGCCGAGCGATGGATGTAGCCGATCTGGCTGCCGCGGCCGCCGCCGACCATGCCCCAGCGAATGGGATTTTCTACTCGTTTTTCACCGTAATACATAAAGAAATCCTCCTTATAATTTACATAAATAAGAAATATTGCGTTTGAACTATTGAGAGAGTGGAGCGGGAGCACGGGAGAGAAGAGCCGTACTCCTCGCTCGGGTGTGATCAGATTTCGTAGCCGACCGACTTCAGATAGTCCACGCTGGCCTTTACATCGCGCAGGCTGGTGTCCGAGTTGCGCGGGTCGCGCTCCTGCTCGATGGTGATGTAGCCCGCGTAGCCGATGTCGCTGAGTGCCTGCTTGATGGCCGGATAGTCGAGCGAACCTGTGCCGATGGGACACATGGCGCCCTTGCCGCAGCCGTCAAAGAAGCGGATGTGCTCACCGAGTACCTGACGGTAAACGGTTTCGTTTACGTCCTTGAAGTGGACGTAATCCAGCTTATCGGCGTACTTTTTAAGGTACTCCACCGGGTCCATGTGCGAATAGTACAGGTGGCCGGTATCCAGACAAAGACCGGCAATCTCATACGGAATATCGCGCACGACCTTTTCAATCTCATCGGAAAATTCAATGTAGCCGCCCGCGTGCGGATGGATGACCGGGCGCACACCCCATTTGTTCGCGCGTTCGCACACGGCACGCACGTTGCCCATGAATCGCGCCCATTCCTCATCGGACAGGCGCGGTGCGGTGTCCGGATGGCCTGCGGCGTAGTCGCGCTCGTCGTGTCCCCAGTCCATAACGGTCATGTACGGCGTGGGGAACTTCTGGCCGTCGTGGGTTTTGAGCACCGGCAGCTTCGGGTCGGTGATCAGGCGGCAGATGTCGTCAACCGCGTGCAGCACGCTCTCCTGATTGTTCGCATCGAGCAGATCGTGGAAAATCGTGCCTGCCACGATGGCAAGACCGTTCTTTTTCAGCTCATTTGCGACCAGCTCGGCATCGATGGGCAGGTAGCCGTAGGGCCCGAGCTCGATGGCGCTGTAACCGGCTTTGCCGGCTTCCTCCAGTACGCGCGTCCAGGGCGGTAAATACGGATTCTTGGGGTCATCTACACCCCAGCAGCAGGGTGCGCCGCAGATTTGAATGCTCATAATCGAAAACTCCTTTCGCTGTTTCCGTGAAGTTTTTGTTCTTTTTGATGATTTTATTATACTATTCCGGCGGATATGATGTTTCTTTCTTCTTGCGTTTTGTTTTGTGAAAATCTCGAAATATTGCACAAAAAGCAGGGGTATCAATTTGGTTTATACGGATTCTTGCGGTATGTACCAAAATACGCTATACTATACCCATATTCACACAGGAGGGAATGGTATGGCGGAAGAAGTACGTTTTGTATCCGGTCAGATGCCGAGTCTGCTGTACGCCACCAAGCAGATCGTAGCGGCATCGACTATCACACGCGCCATTCATCGGCACGAGCGGTTCACGGAAATGCTGTATGTCTATCAGGGTGCGGGTCAGTACATCGCGGGCGGATACAGCTACCCGATCCGTACCGGCGATATCCTGCTGTATAATCAGGGCGATCTGCATGAGGTGACTTCGTCACTCCAGCACGAGATCGGCACGTTCTGCTTTGGCATTTCCGGTCTGCAGCTGCGCGGACTGCCGGAAGGGCATTTCACCAAGGCAGAAAACGGCTTTGTGCGTCCGACGATGGACGAGATCGACCATATGCAGGCGCTCAGCGAGATAATCTATGAGCACGCGGAGCGGCGCACGTCCTATTCGGATGAAATCGTCGCACAGCTGCTGCCCGTGCTCGTGCTGCTGTCGGCCAATCTGCCGCCGGATGCGCGCGCTGCCGATCAGCCGCACAATCTGGTGCTGGCGAACCGTATTCGGCAGTACATCGGCACGCATTTCACCGAGCAGATGACACTCGAGGATATTGGCGAGGCGCTGTCCATGTCGCCGTATCATCTGGCGCATATATTTAAGGAGATCACCGGTATGTCGCCCATCCATTATATGATACGCTGCCGTGTCGGTGAGGCGCAGAATCTGCTCATCTCCACGGATTACAGCGCAACGCAGATTGCGGCCATTGTGGGGTATACCAATGTCAACCACTTCAACGCGATATTCTCCAAGCTGGTCGGTCTGCCGCCCATTCGATACCGAAAGCAGTATCTGGAGAATATGCAGGGACGGAGATTGCAGTAGCGCAGTACCGCAACAAGTCAATAGCCGCACCGTTTGTCCACAATGCTGTGGACAAACCCAGAAAAAATCCCACTGAGAGCAATGCTTGCAGTGGGATTTTCGCATTTTAAGGAGCCTGAAAGGCGGAGCTGGCGGAAAAGGAAACGTGCGCTGCGGTTACGGTGACGAACAACGGTGCAGCGGCGGAGCAGGCGGCACTGACCTACCTGCTGTGCGACGGCACAGCGACCAAGTCGATCGATTTTTCACTGTCCGATACCGTAATCGGCAGCAGCAAGCTGCATTAACAGTATCAATGCCTGTATCAATCGAGCCGAGGCGCAGCCGAAAAACCAGGATGTGAACTGTACGCTCGCGTGGAACGCGGGAAGTCACTTCAAAGAGCCGGATATTCACACGGCGAAAGCGTTTGCGCGGATGCTGGAGCGCAGCACTGAACCGAAACAGCACGCTGTCAAAATCCACAAAACAAAAATATATTTCATGAATCTCTCGAGCAAAGTGCATAGTTTTTCTGTGCGAAGATTGGTTACAAGTTGCATTGACTTTTCTGTGTCAACAAGACTACAATTATTAATATAAGTTACGCAAACGTTTGCGCGAATGCGAGATAAGGCGTAACACGAAAAACCATCTCACGGAAAGGAGGCACATTTGAGGGTCAAACACCGAAAAATCGGTAAATTTCGAAGAAAGAGGGTCCGAGATACATGAAAAAGCGCATACTCAGTTTAGCTATATCCGCAGCACTGGTTTTGACGATGCTTCCCGCCGGGGCGCTGGCCGCAGGCGACAAGGGCACGCCGCCGGTATACAACAAGGCGACGGGCTGCTATGAGATCTCTACCCCGGACCAGCTGCTCTACCTGTCCGGCAGCTGGAAGGACGGCGCACCCCGCGACGGACACTATGTTTTGACCGCCGACATCGATATGTCCGGTGTCAAGGGCTTCAAGCCCATCGCATCCAAGAAAGATCAGGGCTTTATCGGCACGTTCGACGGCCAGTTCCACGCCATCAAGGGACTGCGCGTGGAATATGAGAAGAAATATGCCGGTCTATTCGGCTATGTCGGCAATCAGGACGATCAGGCGTACATCAAGGATGTTGCGCTGCTCGACTGCTACGTTACCGGCCAGCAGAACGTCGGCGCGCTGGCAGGTGTCAACTACGGCACCATTACCGGCTGCGTTGTCACCGGCGAGGTAAAGTGCCTTGACCTGTCCAACTCGCACACCGCTGGCGGCATCTGCGGCAAGCTGAAAGAGGGCGAGGGCCCGATCGTCGGCCACGTTGAGGACTGCTACATCAATGCCGATGTTTCCGCACCGTATGATGCGGGCGGCGTTGCCGGCATTCAGGACGGCGGCGGCTATCTGGCACGCTGCTTTGCAGCCGGCACGGTCGATACCACCGCGGCGAGCGGCACGGTAGGCCATGCAGGCGGCATCGCCGGTTCGTTCAACGCGGGCGAAACGCTCAAGGACAGCGTTTCCGCGCAGAGCGTCATCAACGGCGTTGCAGATGTTGACAAGATCGTCGGCCAGCTGGACGACGAGGCGGCTACCAACATCACCGGCAATATCGCATGGGAGGGCACGCTGCTGTCCGGCAACGAGCCGACCGAACAGCCCATCAAGTGGGAGGACGTTTCCACCGAGAAGATGCAGAGCAAGTCCACTTACGAAGCACTCGGCTGGGACATGAACAAGGTCTGGGACTGGAGCACCTCCAGCAAGCAGCCTGTTCTGCGCGGCTATGATGCTGCTATCTTCCCGGCAGTGGATTACACCGTCAGCGGCACGCGCATCATCTCCCGCGCACTGAACATCGCGCCGCACAACGGCAAGGCCGAAGTCACCGCCCGCATCGTCACCAGCGACAAGGTGCAGAGCGCGACCCTGTATTACGGCTATGATTCCGCCAAGGTCGATACCGCTGTTGCCATGAAGGGATCGAATGGTACCTACACCGCTTCTCTGCCGACCGACAAGACCGGCGATATGTTCTACTATATCGAGGTCAAGACCGACAAGGAAACCCTTACCAAGCCGTACACCAAGTCCGAGCCGATCGTGCTGAATATTGATGACGGCAAGGTAAAGGGCGAACCCGATCAGATCACCATTACGCCGGATACCAAGCAGGGCGGTCTGCGCTTCAGCTGGCTGACCGATCCCCGCGTAACCAAGACCGTTATCCAGTACAAGGTAAAGGGTGCTTCCAAGTGGGAAACCAAGACCGGCACCTCCTATGTAGAGTCCGTTACCGCAGGCTACAAGGAAAAGGCCGCGCACCGCGTTGAGATTGGCAGCCTGACTCCCTCGGCGGAGTACGTTTACCGCGTAGGCGACGGCGGCAGCTTTATGAGCGAGGAAAAGTCGTTCACCGCACCGAAGTCCGCTTCGGATAAGAACTTTAAGGTGATCTTCTACTCGGATCCGCAGTCTGAGTCCGTAGAGAACTACATGAGCTTCAAGTACTCCATTGACCAGGCGCTCAAGATCTGCCCGAACCCGGATCTGATGATCTCCGCAGGCGACACCACCCAGAACGGCTACAAGTCCACCGAATGGGAGGCATGCTTTGAAGTTATGGGCGATTACTATGCCAAGTATCCGACCGTTACCGTTGCAGGCAACCACGAGATGAAGGGCGACTGGAATTTCGTATCGTTCGCACAGCGCTTCAATATGTCGGGCGCAAAGACCGGCTATCCGCAGTTCGACCGCACGATGGGCTACTTCGAATATGGCGATGCTATCTTCGTTATCCTGAACGGCGAAGTCACTCCGGCGGATCAGAAGGCCGAGATCATGAAGAAAGAGCTCCAGTGGTGCAAGAGCGTGCTGGATGCCTCGGACAAGAAGTGGCGCGTTGTTATGACGCACGCCGGTCCGTACACCTCCAACCACGATCCGCTGGATGTACGCGACTATTACATCAACGACAGCGAGTATTCGCTCGATGCAATGGGCGTTGACCTGTTCCTCAACGGCCACGACCACATCTACATCCGCTCGACCGCCAAGAACGACATCAAGGTCAACACCGGCGACGGCACGACCTATCTGACCGGCGGTACGGTAGGCAATAAGTTCTACGAGTACATTCCGGCTCGTTCGGACTACACCACCGACTTCTACGTCGACGACGAGGACAAGCAGGTATTCTCCATCATCGAGTTCAGCGAGGATTCCATCAAGGGCACCGCTTATCAGAAGCAGGATGAGGACGACTGGAACAGCTTCAAGGCAGTTGACAGCTACGAGATCCGCAACAACCTGCGCGACGGCAAATCTGTTACCGATTATACCGACGTTCCGGCGAACGCATGGTACTACGAGGCAGCGGATTACGTCACCAAGAACGGTCTGCTCTCCGGCGACAAGGCGTATACGTTCGGCGCGAGCAAGGCACTGACCCGCGCACAGGTCGCACAGGCACTGTACAATCTGGCAGGCCAGCCGGATACCGAGCTGACTGACAGCTTCAGCGACGTTCCGGTAACGCATCAGGCCCGCACGGCTATCGCGTGGGCGGAAAAGACCGGCATCATGGAGGGTGTCGGCGGCGGCAAGTTCTCTCCGGACCGCAGTGTTACCCGTCAGGAGGCCGCAACGCTGCTGACCCGTCAGCGCAAGCTGAGCGGTGAGAATACCGCAGCGGACAGCGCCATCGTTAAGGACTTTACCGATGGCAGCACCATCTCCGACTGGGCAGCAGCAGGCGTAGCCTACTGTGCAAAGACCGGTCTGGTGCAGGGCAAGCCGGGCAAGGTATTTGCACCGAAGTCCACCATCACCCGCGCAGAGCTGGCTACGATCCTCCAGCGCATCGCGGCATAACGAACAGACAAAAGCGCAGCCGAAAGGCTGCGCTTTTCGCTGTCGCGAAACCACGGTTTCGCCGACAAGAGGAACGGACCGTGGGCCGTTCCAAAGTCGTCCGAAAGTTCCTCCCGATGGTCGAAACTTTCTCCCTCTTAAAGTATAAAAAGTCAGGTACACGCCCCGACTTTTTATGAATTTGTCATACAAATTCTATTGGATGCGCGCTGCCGCGCGAAGCGCTGAAAATTGCAGAGATAGGATTATCTAATATCCCGTCGAGCAGGATACTATTATATAGTACGGCTAGTACGGCTGTCACGCGAACCGCCACCGTATGGAATACGTTGCCTCGTACTCGCCGCGATACCCGGACAGCGGCCGCGAAAACCGCAGCTCGAGCGGCGCAGCGGCCGGTTTGGAGGATTGCATCCGTTCGTTTGGCGAAATGTGTATCTCGCGTGCCACCTCCATCTGGGTGCGGCCCTCGAAAAACCGCAGACGGATGATGCGGCGTTCACGGTCGTTCAGGCTGTGCAGCGCATCGCGCAGCGCGATACCGGCCAGCCAGTTGTCATCCGTGTTCTTCGTGTCGCCGACCTGATCCATCACGCAGACGGTTTCCGTGCCGTCGTGGAACACGGGCTCGAACAGCGATACCGGGTCAAGGATGGCATCGAGCGCCAGCACGACCTCCTCCTTGGGAACATTCATCAGCCTGGCCAGCTCCACGATGTCAGGCTCACGCTGGTGCTCGCGCACGAACGCCTCCTTGGCCTGCAAAGCGCGGTAGGCCGTGTCGCGCAGGCTGCGCGATACCCGCATGGCGCTGTTGTCGCGCAGATAGCGGCGTATCTCACCGATGATCATGGGCACGGCGTAGGTCGAAAAACGCACGCCGAGCTCGGTGTTGAAGTGGTCGATGGATTTCATCAGGCCGATGCAGCCCACCTGAAACAGATCGTCCGGCGATTCGCCGCGGCCCTGAAACCGCTGGACAACGCTCAGCACCAGCCGCAGATTGCCGCGGATGAGCTCGTCGCGCGCCTGCTTGTCGCCCGCAGCGGTCTTTTTGAGCAGCTCGTCTGTTTTTTTCGCGGAGAGCACCGGCAGCCCGGATGTATTCACACCGCAGATCTCTACTTTTGTCTGCATAATCAAATCCCTCCTGTTGTTCGCTCTGTGAGGTGTCCTATCAGGATTTTCCCCGCGTTCCCGTCAAATATACCGACGAAATATTTTGCAGGCGGCCGTGCTTCGACAGATTTCGCGCCCGGCTTGTGATAGGGGAGCGGACGGACTGTTTTTCGGTATGGGAAATTCCCTCTTGTGGGATGAGGGGAAATGGGTGTATAATACAGTCAAGAGAATGCCTGTTTGCGGCAAAAATCGCATACAGGATAGAAAACGAAGGAGAATGCAATATGTTTGAAAATCTGATTGCAGCACTCAAGGCTGACAAGCGCAAGATCGTATTCACCGAGGGCCCGGATGCCCGTATCCTCGAGGCGGCTGCCCGCCTGAAGAAGGACGGCCTGATGGATTCCATTCTGGTCGGCAACGTTGACGAGGTAAAGGCTGCTGCTGCAAAGGGCGGCTTTGACATCGAGGGCATGGAGATCGTCGATCCGGCTACCTATCCGGAGATGGATGCCATGGTAGCCAAGATGGTAGAGCTCCGCAAGGGCAAGATGAGCGAGGAGGACTGCCGCGCTGCACTGTCCAAGGGCAACTACTTCGGCACCATGCTCGTTAAGATGGGCAAGGCTGACGCTCTGCTCGGCGGCGCTACCTACTCCACCGCTGACACGGTTCGTCCGGCGCTCCAGCTCATCAAGACCAAGCCGGGCGCACACCTCGTAAGCTCCTGCTTTATTCTGGTCCGCGAGAAGGACGGCGTAGAGGAGAAGCTGGCGATGGGCGACTGCGCGATCAACATCGACTATCCGGATTCTGTCGATAAGGAAGGCAACGTAACCCTGAAGGGCAGCCAGAAGCTGGCTGAGGTTGCTATCGAAACCGCAAACACCGCAAAGGCTTTCGGCATCGACCCGAAGGTTGCCGTTCTGTCCTTCTCCACCAAGGGCTCCGGCAAGGGCGGCACGGTTGCTCTGTCCCGCGAGGCTACCGAGTACGCCAAGGAGATGAACCCGGAGCTGGCGATCGACGGCGAGCTGCAGTTTGATGCTGCTGTATCTCCGGTCGTTGCTGCTACCAAGTGCAAGGGCTCTCCGGTCGCTGGTCAGGCCAACACCTTTATCTTCCCGTCCATCGAGGCTGGCAACATCGGCTACAAGATCGCTCAGCGTCTGGGCGGCTACGCTGCTTACGGTCCGATCCTGCAGGGTCTGAACGCGCCGATCAACGATCTGTCCCGCGGCTGCAACGCTGACGAGGTTTACCAGATGGCGATCATCACCGCTGGCCTGAAGTAATCTCGGCACAGTACACATAATTGCATAATCGAACCCGCCGACGTGAAAAGTGAATCGCGTCGGCGGGTTTTGTTTTACCGGTGAGGAGGAATGCACATGAAACGCAGGATAACAGCGGTTGTTGCAGCGATTCTGGTTTGCTGCGCGGTATATCTGCTCGTGCCGTATGCGCCCATGCCGAATGCGGAGGAGATTGCACAGGTGCAGGTTTTTTGTGTCTACATCGGTGACACGGCTGTGGACATCACAGACAAAGTGGATACAGATGCGGTGCGTGAGCTGCTCCCGCAGGTCAGGGCACGGCGCTTTCCCAATCGATGGCATGGAATGCGGGAATCGGGGGAATACCGATACGAGATTCGGGTGCTCTATGGGGAAAAGGAACTGTGCCTCAATATAGGCGGCGAAAATTATGTGTATGAGGTATCGGATCCGGCACCGCGGATACATTACCTGTCCAAACGGGAGGGTGTTTCGGATAAATTGACCGCGCTTTGCGAGGATGCGATGGAGCAGTAAAGCCGTTTTGGAAAACGGGAAACGTGCCGCACGCGCGGCGGGCGCAAAGAGGGAGGGACACCTACGGTTTCCCTCCCTCTTTGAACTCCTGCCTTTCCCTTTGGTGCGACCTCGCGAACGGGCCTAACGGCCCTACTTCATAGGTAACTCGCATAAAGAAACGGTATCGGCTCACGTTTTCCGCATTGTCGCGGCGTTATCGCGGCAGATTGCACAGGTTTTGCGTAAATACTGTCGCAGACCGTTAACGGCTTGAGCGTAGCCGAAAAAGGAATGGTCGGCGTTAAGCCGAGCCTATGAATTGGTAACGGTACTGCCGTTCTTTTTTCGGTCCCACCTCTATGTAGGAACGCTTGCGTTCCGTCGCTCCGAGGTATCCCAAAGGGAAAGTTGGAGTCCCAAGAGGATAGAAAACCGTAGGTTGTCTATCCTTTTGGCCCCGCGCGGGAGCGCCGTTCCGCAGAGCGCAAAACCAAAAGGACTGACCTGCTGGTCAGTCCTTTTCACAGCAGCGAAAGCTGCCCGTCCGCGAGATTGACGATCTTCAGTCCGCTCTGCTCGGCCATATGCACGGTCTGTGCCGTACCGCCCGACCGTCCATCATAGTAACAGATGAGCCTTGACGATGCATCCACCATGAACCGGTTGCGTGCGGCAAAGCACCCCGCGTGATAGCTCCGCGAGAGCGCATACACCTTGTCTGCGGCGAGCAGGCAGCGATTGAACCGGCGCTTCCACTCGAGCGGGAACCGGTCGGCCTGCCCGTCGAACGGCACGGCGCACAGCAGCTGCACGGACAGCGTTTTCCGCGCCCGCAGCACCGCTTCGGCGGCCCACAGGTCGAACCCGGTGGACATCCCCGAGAGGAATCGTGTGCAGCCGTCAAACGCCGCCTCTGCGATGGCGGCATCGAGCGCCGCGAACAGCGCGCGCGCGGCGGGCTCGTCCTCGTTCTGGAACGGCATTTTTTCGATCCGGTAGCCGGAAAAACAACAGGTCACACTGCACAGGTCTGCCATGATGCTCCCTCCAATCAGAACAAATGTTCTATTTCTATCAGTATACAATAAGTGAGTTCAAAACGCAAGTTGTAAATTGTCCCAAAAGCTGATATGATAAGAACAGCAGATTCTTTTCGAACCAAGAGGGAGGAACGCGATGAACGGTCAAAACCGATGGCTGTATCTCATCAAACGTATGGTCTACCGCTTTTTCGATGACGGCATCCCGCAGTCGGCGGCAGAGCTTTCGTATTTTCTGCTGTTTTCCATGTTCCCGCTGCTGATGTTCGTCAACTCCATTCTCGCACGGCTCGATCTGTCCATCGAAGGCATCAGGCCGGCGCTGGAAATGCTGCCCAAGAGCTTGCAGCAGCTCATTAACGGCTATCTCCAGCAGCTTTCCGGCACGCCGTCGTTCAGTCCGATGATCGTCGGGCTGGGCCTGACACTGTATTTCCTGTCCCGCGCGGTGCGCTCGATGATGCGTACGGTCAACGACATTTACCACATCGAGGTTTCACGCGGCAAGGTGCTGGATGTGCTCATTTCGTTCGGCATCACGGCGGGCTTCCTCGTGTCTGTGGTGTGCAGCTTTGTGCTCGTTGTCGCGGGACGCACCATCATCCGCATCGTACCGAAATATCTGCCCGTTCCGGCGCCGGTGATGGATGCGCTGCACGATGCCAGCTTTTGGGTGATGATCGCATTCATTTTTGTGTTCCTGATGCTGTTCAACCGGGTCGTGCCCAACCTGCATCTCAAGTTCCGGGAGGTCTGGCCGGGCGCGCTGTTCTCACTGACGGCATGGGTGCTGGTTTCACTGGGATTTTCGTTCTATGTGGATAACATGGCGCGGTATTCCGTGCTGTACGGCTCGCTGGCGGCTATTATCGTGCTGATGCTGTGGCTGTATATCGTCAGCATGATCCTTTTGATGGGCCCGCAGCTCAATCACACACTGGTCGTGATGCGGCTGTACCGGCTGGAGAACGAAAAGCATTTATAAGTTCAATATTCGTCAAAAACAGTGCGGACGCGCACTGAAAATAGAGAAAACACGGAGGAAAAGGATATGAAAATTGTAGCGATCAACGGTTCGCCGCGCAAGGACGGCAACTGCGCCCAGATGCTCGAGGTGCTCGGCAAGGTGCTGGCGCAGGAGGGCATCGAGTTCGAGGTTTGCCAGCCGGGCGCAAAGGTACACCCGTGCATGGCGTGCTATCACTGTCTGGACAACGGCACGCTGCGCTGCGTGCAGGATGACGACGGCGTGAACGACATCATCGCCAAGTGCATCGAGGCGGACGGCATCGTGCTGGCCTCTCCGGTGTACCACGGCGGCATCGCGGGCGGCATGAAGTGCGTGCTCGACCGTCTGGTGCTGGCGGCAGGCTGCGGCGATAACAAGCTGAAGCACAAGGTCGGTGCGGCGCTGTGTACGCTGCGCCGTTCGGGCGGCATGGAAACCTACCAGCAGCTGCTCGGCACGATCAACACGATGGAGATGGTGCTCGTCACCTCGGACTACTGGAACGCCGTACACGGTGCGGACAAGGGCGAGGCGATGCAGGACATCGAGGGCGTGGAGGTCATCGAGAAGCTGGGCCGCAACATCGCATGGATGCTCAAGGTGATCGACAAGGCCGGCATCGAGCCGCCGGAGAGTCACCCGCGCACGATGATGAACTTCATCCGCTGATCTGTCCGGTATCCGCCGAACAAGAATTGTATAGTCGGAAAAGGCACAACGCGAAAAACGTTGTGCCTTTTTGTGCATCAGATTATCATTTTTATGGGCATATCCTGCACAGATGTTGATTTGTGCGAAAAAATTCACGAATTGTTAACGAAACAGTGCAAAATTTGTCATGTAAACGAGGGTGGATTCTGCTACAATAAATGTATCAGACAATCATCAAAAGGGAGGCAGGACAATGACACCGGAACACGATATTTTACAGGTTACGCCGCGCGTGGAGGCGCTGGCGGCACTATGCCGCTCGAACAGCAGCATCGATGCAGAGCTGTACCGGCAGTATGATGTCAAGCGCGGTCTGCGCGATGTGAACGGACAGGGCGTGCTGGCGGGACTGACCAACATTTCGGACATCATCTCGCGCAAAGAGCGGGACGGGAAAATGGTGCCCTGTGAGGGCGAGCTGTACTACCGCGGCATCCGCATTCAGGATCTGGTGCAGGGCTTTGTGCGGGACGGCCGCAAGGGCTACGAGGAAACCGCGTACCTGCTCCTGTTCGGCGAACTGCCGGATGCAAAGCGGCTGGGCGACTTCAAGGCGCTGCTGGCACAGGGCCGCACGCTGCCGACCAATTTCACCCGCGATGTCATCATGAAAGCACCGACCCGCGACATGATGAACAGCCTGTCGCGCAGCGTGCTCACGCTGGCATCCTACGACAGCCACGCGGACGACATCAGCCTGCCCAATGTACTGCGGCAGTGCCTGATGCTCATTTCCGTGTTCCCGATGCTGGCGGTGTATTCCTATCACGCCTACAATCACTACGAGTGCGGCGGCAGTATGTATATCCACTACCCGTCGGACAGCCTTTCCACCGCCTCCAACTTTCTGCGGATGCTGCGCCCGGATATGCAGTACACGCCGCTGGAGGCCAGCGTGCTCGATCTCGCGCTCGTGCTGCACATGGAGCACGGCGGCGGCAACAATTCCTCGTTCACCACGCACGTTGTCACCTCGTCCGGCACGGATACCTATTCGGCCATCGCGGCGGCGCTCGGCTCGCTCAAGGGCCCGAAGCACGGCGGCGCGAACTACAAGGTCGTGCAGATGTTCGAGGACATGAAAAAGAGCATCACCGACACCGCAGACGAGCAGGCTGTCGCGGATTATCTCACCAAGCTGGTGCGGCGTGAGGCGTTCGACCAAAAGGGCCTCATTTACGGCATGGGTCACGCGGTTTACTCGATTTCCGACCCGCGCGCTAAGGTGTTCAAGACCTTTGTCGGCCAGCTGGCGCACGAAAAGGGCAGAGATGCGGATTTCGCGCTGTACTCGCTCGTAGAAGAGCTCGCGCCCAAGGTCATCGCACAGGAGCGCCACATCTACAAGGGCGTTTCCGCCAATGTGGATTTCTATTCGGGCTTTGTGTACTCCATGCTGGGCCTGCCGCCCGAGCTGTACACGCCGGTGTTCGCCATCGCGCGCATTGTCGGCTGGAGCGCCCACCGGCTGGAGGAGCTCATCAATACAGACAAGATCATCCGTCCGGCATACCGCTGTGTGCAGCCCGCCGAGCCGTATGTGTCGCTCAAGGAAAGATAAGCGAAAACTTCATAAAATAAAGAACACAGGCATCGCAGAGAGAGCGGCGGTGCCTGTGTTCTTTCTATATGGAGCGTTTAGCCGATGTTGAGTGCCTCGCGCAGAACGTGCAGGCTGGCGAGGTGGCCGTCCAGCATGGACAGAGTCAGATCCTCCATTTCGAGGGAGATCTCATCATTGTAGCCCGACATACGGACCACCGAGAAGAACTCCTTCCACCACTTGGCATCGTGTCCCGCGCCGACGGCAACATAGTTCCACGCGCGGCGTGCAAATGCATCGATAGGCTTGGTATCCAGCATACCGTTGGGCTGCCAGTAGCGGCGCTCCGGGCGCGAATCCTTGCCGTGGATATGGTAGATGGCGCCGTGTTCGCCGAGCACGCGGGCCGCCTCGATCGGGTCGCCGCCCATCCAGAACAGGTGGGACGGGTCGAGGTTCATGCCGATCATCGGGCCGACAGCCTCGCGCAGACGGAGCAGCGTTTCCGGGTTGTAGACGAGCTGCATACCGTGGTTCTCGAGCGCGATCTTCTCGATGCCGCAGTCCTCCGCCATTTTGACGATGTTCTTCCATGCGGGGATGGCGACCTGATTCCACTGATAATCCAGAATATCCTGTGTTTCGGGCGGCCATGAGGTCGTGATCCAGACAGGCGTTTTATCGCCCGCACAGCCGGCCGGCAGACCGCTCATCATCACGATCTTCTTTACGCCGAGCTGCTGCGCCAGCTCGAATGTCTTTTTGGTAACATCCATATCCTTCTCATACGCGAGCGGGTTGCCCGAGCAGTTCAGGGCGCACAGCTCGAGGCCCTTTGCGCGCATCGCATCGAACCATTTTTCGCGGGCGGTCTTGTCGCTCACCAGCAGGTCGAGGTCGCAGTGCGGCGCGCCCGACCAGTTGCCTGTGCCGATCTCGATGGCTGCGATTTTCTGCTCTACGCAGAAATCGAGCATCTGCTCATAGGGCATATCCAGCGTGCAGGTTTTGATAGCCAGCTTCATTTTCACATTCCTTCTCTCTTGTATGGTGCGGTGATTTTTTATTCGGTGTACTGTAATTTTACCACATTGTAACCTTTTCGTGCAAGACATCTATCCAAAATATGCCCAAATCCACCTGCATTTTACCGTGAATTTATGGGAAAATTGCCGTAAAAGCTACAAAAATGCACAATGCACACAACGGGTTTTTCGAACGGCAAAGCGGAAAGCTGTCAATCTGCACAAGGAAGATAGTGTCGAACTAACCACTTCCAACAAAAATGACAAGAAAGGCTTGTCAAACCGGTAAGATTGCATTAAAATATTACCAGAACGTTGGAGCGTTCCTAAGTCCCGCACAAGGCGGGGACCGACCGGCGGAACGACAGGGCAGAGAAGCCCGCCCGCTCCGCACGAAAAAGGAGAGAGGTTTTTATCATGAAGAAGAGATTACTTGCTATGCTGATGACTGGCGCTATGGTTGCAAGCCTTGCAGCTTGCGGCGGCGGTTCTTCCACTCCGTCTACGGACGACACCCAGAAGGATGGCGGCGATAAGGCTGGCACCACTTCCGGCTGCTCTGTTGACGTTATCCTGAAGACGACTGCTTCCGAGTACTGGAGCTACGTTAAGGCTGGCGCTGAGGCTTACTCCAAGGACAACCCGGACGTAAAGGTTGAGGTTAAGGGTGCTACCTCCGAGACCGCTTACGACGAGCAGCAGAATATGATCGAGACCGACCTGAACTCCGGCGCATACGATGCATTCGTTATCGCTCCGCTGCAGGCTGACCTCGTTAAGACCCTGATCGCTGGCCAGACCGCACCGATCGTTGCAGTTGATACCAACATCGATGCACCTGAGGTTCTGTCCTTCGTAGGCACCGGCAACGAGGATGCTGCTGCAATGGGCGGCAAGGCTGCTGTTGAGGCTGCAAAGGCTGCTGGCTGGACCGACGTTAAGGCGATCGCTATTTCCGGCGTACAGGGCGACGGCACTGCTACCGCACGTCTGACCGGTTATGAGAAGGGCGTTACCGAGGCTGGCGGCGAGTTCCTGAAGGGCGAGATCCAGTACGCTGACGCTGTTGCTGATAAGGCTGCTACCTCGATGGAAGCAATCATGCAGAACCATCCGGAAGGCGTCGCTATCATCGTCTGCAACAACGACGATATGGCTATGGCTGCTGCTCGTGCTGCAAAGGGCAACGCTGCTTACGAGAAGACCATCTTCGTTGGCTTCGACGGCATCCAGTCCGCTTGCAACGCTATCCTGTCTGGCGAGGAGACCATGTCCGTTGCTCAGGAAGCTTACGACATGGGCTACAAGGCAGTTGAGGCTGCTGTAAAGGCTGTTAACGGTGAGACTCTGGAGAAGTTCATCGACTCCGGCTGCTCTGTTGTTACCAAGGACAACGCTCAGGAGCGTCTGGACACCCTGAAGGGCTACATCGGCTAAGCAAGACTATCCCCACACGCTTGTGGTTTTCCATTAGTTCCGGCATTTAAGTGAACGTGAAGAAGCCCCTGCACGATTTGAACGATTCTTGCAGGGGTTCTCTTTTCGAAGAGTGCTCCCGCGGGCAATAATTGGTAAAAGGTATACATTGGGTATGCTTTTCCTCAGGGAACCGGACCGAGAACGGTTTACTTTGTCCCGCACTTCATCTCGGAGAAGAAAAGGTGATATGCAAATGAGTGAATACGTAGTAGAACTGAAAAACGCGACCAAGCGTTTTCCGGGCGTAGTGGCTCTGCGAAACATGCAGCTGGCAGTCAAGCCGGGCGAGATCCTCGGCCTGATCGGCGAGAACGGCGCAGGCAAGTCTACGCTGATCAAGGTGCTGACTGGTGTACATCAGGCAGACGAGGGTCAGATCTTCGTAGACGGCGTAGAGCAGCACTTCAAGGACCCGAACGAGTCCGCTGCTGCGGGCATCGCCTGCGTTTATCAGGAGCTGAATATCGAAAAGCTGCTGAGCATTACGGACAACATTTTTATCAACAAGTGGCTCAAGAAGGGCAATCTGCTCGACTACCCGGCCATGCACAAGAAGGCAAAGGAAGTTATGGCGTCGCTCGGTCAGGACGTAGACCCGACCAAGCCGGCCGGCAACTTCGGCATGGGCGTTCAGCAGATGATCGAGATCGCCAAGGCGGTTCTCATCAACGCAAAAATGATCATTATGGACGAGCCGACCTCCTCTCTGGGCGAGAAGGAAGTCGAGCAGCTGATGAAGACCTGCCGTGAACTGAAGGCACGCGGCATCGGCATCGTCTTTGTATCCCATAAACTCGAAGAGCTGTTCGAGCTCTGCGACCGCGTTACGGTTATCCGTGACGGCGAGTACATCGAGACGCGCGACATCAGCGGCTGGGACAACGACTCCCTGATCACCGCGATGGTAGGCCGTTCTCTGGACAACCAGTTCCCGAAGGAGATCGGCGTAAAGAGCGCCGAGCCGATGCTCAAGGTCGAGCATCTGAAGGAGACCGGCGTGCTGAAGGATGTATCCTTCGAAGCATACGGCGGACAGATCCTCGGCTTTGCAGGTCTGGTCGGCGCAGGCCGTACCGAGACCATGCGCGCGATCTTCGGTGCAGACCCGATCGACGGCGGCACCATCGAGATCAAGGGCAAGCAGGTACACATCAAGACCCCGCGTCAGGCGATCCAGCACGGCATCGCGTTCCTGACCGAGGACCGCAAGGGTCAGGGTCTGGTTCTTGCGCAGTCCATCCGCACCAACCTCATCCTCGCCAATATGAAGGGCTTCTCGACCGGCATGTTCCTGAACGAGAAGAAGATCGAGGACGCAGGTCAGAAGAACATCGCGTCTCTGCGCATCAAGACCCCGTCGATCGACGAGATCGTCGGTCAGCTGTCCGGCGGCAACCAGCAGAAGGTCGTTATCGGCAAGTGGGTCAACACGGACGCAGACATCTTTATCTTCGACGAGCCGACCCGTGGTATCGACGTCGGCGCAAAGGTCGAGGTTTACAACGTAATGAACAGCCTGGTAAAGCAGGGCAAGTGCGTTATCATGGTCTCCTCGGAAATGCCTGAGATCCTTGGTATGTCCGACCGCGTTATCGTTATGCGCGGCGGCGAGGTAATGGCAACCGTCGATCGCGACAGCGAACATTTCAATCAGGAAGACCTTATGAAGGCAGCTTGGGGAGGTAAATTAGATGACTAAGAAGAAATCCAGCAATTTGATGAACTATGCCGGTACGTTTGGCGCACTGGTTATCCTTTGTGTTGTACTGGCGATCGCATCGCCCAACTTCTTTAAGTATTCGAACATGATGTCCATTCTCAAGCAGACGTCGTTCAATGCACTGGTTTCCACCGGCATGCTGCTCTGCCTGATCACCGCCGGCATCGACCTTTCCGTAGGCGCTAACGCAACGTTCGCAGCCTGCCTTGCAGGTATGCTGATGAACAAGGGCATGTCCAATCCGGTCGTTCTCCTGCTCGTCGCAATCGTCGGCGGCACCCTGATCGGCTGGGTCAACGGTATGCTCCTCACCCGTCTGCACCTCCCCCATCCGTTCGTATCTACCCTCGGTATGAAGAACGTACTCTGGGGCGGCGCGCTGATCGTTACCAACTCTCAGATGGTATCCTTCTCCGGCAATGACGCTGTTATGTGGCTCGGCTCCGCAACCGTAGGCGGCTTCCCGATCTCCTTCATCGTTGTTATCGCGATCTACATCGTAATGCACATCCTGCTGACCAAGACCGCTCTTGGCCGCTCGATCTACTGCGTAGGCGGCAACCCGGAAGCAGCTCGTCTGTCCGGTATCAACTCCGCTAACGTACTTACCTTCTGCTACACCCTGTCCGGCTTCATGGCTGCTCTGGCAGGCATCGTATCCATCGGTCGTTCCGGTATCTGCAACGGCGTTAACGCTATCCAGCCGTACGATACCGACGCAATCGCAGCCTGCATCATCGGCGGCGCATCCTTCATGGGCGGCAAGGGCACCATGGTTGGTACCATGCTCGGCGCACTGATCATCGCTGTTCTGCGTAACGGCTTCTCCCTGCTGTCCGTTTCTTCGGCAGTACAGAACCTCGTTCTTGGTCTGGTTATCATCGGCGCCGTACTGCTCGACGTTACTCGTGAGCGCATGGCTGCTAAGGCTCGCCGTCTGGCTGCTAAGTAATCACCACGCATATCAAACAAAAAAGAGTCGCTGCAAAGCGGCTCTTTTTTGTTGCAGAAAACCCTTTTTTTGATTTGCGGAACGGCGGAGCTGCCGTCTACGGACGGCGGGAACGTGCCGCATAATTTGTTCGGTCAGATGGTGGGATTTCCTCTCAATAGATGCAAATGGACGAAAATCGTTACAAATTCTCCACTCTGAACGCAGTTTACAGCATTTCCTGCGTTATCAGCCCAACATCGGTATAATACAGCTCCCGTTTGGGCTTTACGCCGCGCAGCAGCATTTGATACATCGCCAGCACGGCGTGGAACGACTCCTGCGAGAAGGCCTGACCGATCACGAAATCCACCGTTCCCTCGCGCAGATACCGCTTCGCGGTGGGCGTGAGGTCGTTGCAGACGATATGCGGCCGGGTGGTGCGCCGTGCTTTTCGGATGCCCGCGATGCAGCCGGAGAGCGGCTGGCAGGCCATATAGACGGCGTGCAGGCGACTGTCGGCCTGAAGCGCCTGCGCGACGAGTTCGCTGGTGAGTTCAGGCATTTCGTTGGTTTCGATCACGCGGTAGGCATCTTCGGAGAAGCCCAGCTCGAGCAGACGGCGGCAAAAGCCGTCCACGCGGCCTTTGTGGGCCTCCATACGCAGATTTCCGGTGACAATGAGAACGTGCTCGGGCGGCCGGATGAGCCGCGCCATGACACCGGCGGCGATAGCGCCCGCGCGGACAAGATCCTGTCCGGCGTGGCACAGACGGCCGCTGTGCGGCACATCGGCATCATAGGTGATGACGGTAACGCCTTTCTGCACGGCCTGCTCGATGGCGGCGCGGACTTCGGGCGTATTTTCGGCGCGGATGATGAGCCCGTCCACGCCGGAACGGATCTGCTCGTCCATCGCGCGGAGAAGCTCCTGCATCGTCATGGTGCGGAGCGGCTGCTCGGTCAGCACAAACGATGGGTCCGCGATGTAGCGCAGCGCCCGCCGGATGCCGCTGACGATCTGGCGGTTGAAGTGGCCGTCCGTCCACTGCGGGATCAGGATGGCTGCGTGCTTCTCTGCGCCGCTGTTTGCCGGTGCGGGCGGCTGATAGCCCAGCTGCTTTGCCGCACGGAGCACCTTTTCGCGCACCATCGGACTGACGTTGGGCCGTCCGTGCAGCACGCGGTCCACCGTGCCGCGCGACACGCCGGAAAGCTCTGCGATTTTTTGTATGGTAACTGCCACGGCAGTCAACTCCTCTCACAAAGATTATAGGGGAGAGGCGGTGCGCCGTCAAGCACAATACGCACAGTACACAATCAGAAAGCGTGCGCTCGACGGCTTCCGACCTCTCATTTTGCCAGAAAACACCGCTGTATTTTTAGGCAGGATACCAATGTTGGTGCGTGCCGGTTGACCGTACCGCACAAACGCGATACAATACATCTGTAAACAAAAATACATGATTTGTGATGTTTTAACCACCTTAACAAGATGTAAAATCACTGTCTTACCGCTGAAAAGGAGAGGATCACAATGCTGAATATTGGTGTTATCGGCTGCGGCGCGATCGGCCGCGACCACATCCGCCGTTTGACGGACATCGTTCCGGGCTGTCAGGTCGTTGCCTGTGCAGACTATTTCGAGGAGGCGGCAGCCAAGGTTGCTGCACAGTACGAGGGCATGAAAGCCTATAAGACCGGCGAGGAGCTCATCGCAGCACCCGAGGTACAGGCTGTCGTCATCACCTCGTCCGACCCGAGCCATGCGGGCTATGTGCTCGAGGCGCTCAAGGCCGGCAAGTACGTTTTCTGCGAGAAGCCGCTGGCGCAGAACGCAGAGGACTGCGAGAAGATCATCGCCGCAGAAACCGCGCACGGCAAACGTCTGTTGCAGGTGGGCTTCATGCGCCACTACGACCGCGGTTATGCGGAGATGAAGCGCATCATCGACTCCGGTGAGCTGGGCGCACCGCTGATGATCCATGCGTGCCACCGCAATGTATCTCAGCCGGACGGCTTCCAGACCGAAATGGGCGTTTCCAACGTCGCCATCCACGAGCTGGACATCTGCCGCTGGCTGCTGAACGACGAGTACAAGAGCGGTCAGGTGCTCAAGGTGCGCCAGTCCGCGTGCTCGACCAAGGGCTACGATAACCCGCAGATCGTGCTGCTGGAAACCCAGTCCGGCGCGCGCATCGATGTTGAGGTGCAGGTAGCCGATGCCTACGGCTATGACATCCAGTGTCAGGTCGTCTGCGAAAAGGGTACAGTCAACCTGCCGGATCCGTATGCCGTTGTCAAGCGCTCGAACGCGACCCGTTCGTTCCCGATCCTGACCGACTGGAAGGATCGCTTTATCGAGGCTTACGACATCGAGCTGACCCACTGGGTCAACACGCTTGCCGAAAAGAGCGAGCCGGATGGCCCGTCCGCATGGGATGGCTACGCTGCGTGCGTTGCTGCTGATGCGCTCAATCGTTCGCGCGGCACGGGCACGTTCCTGCCGATCGAAATGATGGATAAACCCGCTCTCTACAAATAATCTCTCAATATAAGAAAAAGGACCGCCGATGGCGGTCTTTTTTCTATGGTTTTGCGATCATGCGGCGGCTTTTTCGGATTTATAGGCCGCACGGATGTACAGACCCAGCAGGATCAGGTAAAACATCTGGCCGGGGAGCACAAAATAGTCCTGAAGCGCGGCATCGTGCTTGGCGGCAGCCCAGAGGATCGAGGCGATCTGGCAGATGAGCGGCGCCCAGAAGCAGCAGAGGATGAGCCGGGACGGAAAATCGTAGTTACGCTCCGCGCGGACGGCATTCAGGCCGCTGTACAGGAAAAACTGGGAAACGTAGATGCAGATCGCACCGGCGCTGGCTATCAGGCTGAGCACGACATAGATGCCGGCAGGCGCATAGACCGGGTAGCCGGACGGACGGAGCAGTATCGAGATCAGGCCGAGGAGCGTTGCGGCGATGCCGATGATGTTCAGCGTGAACGCGCGGCGCAGCCGGTCGGATACTCTGCTGAGCTGATAGAACGGGATGAACTCTGCAATGACGCACACCACACCGAGGATACCGGTGACAGTGAGCGCACTGCCGTTCGAGCCGCTCGGGGCTGCGGAGCCGCCAAGCTGACCGAGCACCACAGATGCCGCATTGCACAGCCAGAACATCAGCAGCCAGCGGAAAACGGGGATTTTGTTGTTGTTCATAATCTCTACCTCCTTACCATCATAATAGCAGAGGCAGTGAAAATATGCAAGAAAAAGCAGAGCCGTCCGGCTCTGCTTTTCGCTGTCGCGAAACTGCGGTTTCGCCGGCAAGAGGAACGGATCGCAGGCTGTTCCAAAGTCATCCGAAGGTTCTCATACGGGAACTTTTTTTCTTCGAAAATGAGAAAACCGAGGCTCATGTCCTCGGTTTTCTTGCATTTGCGGGCGAGTGCTGTTTTATGCACACTGCCGCGCGAACTGACTGGGATTATAAAAACAGGATTTTGTAAATCTTGTATGGATCAATACTTGACCTGAACCGGCTTGCCGGAGTGGAACGAATCCGTGATGGCGTAGGTAACGAGCGTAGCCTTGGTGCCGTCGTAAACGGTCAGCTCGGGCTTGCGGTCGTTCTGGATGCAGTCGATGAAATCGACCATCTCGAGCAGGTACGCCTCGGCGAAACGCTGCGGGAAGTTCTCGACGATCTCCTGACGGGCGCCGTACTGGTCGTATACCATGACGCGGTCCTTCCACGGTACACCGGCCACGCGGATATGCGCCTCGGTGCCGACGATCTCGGTTTCGGTGTGGTAGCCGTGCGGTGCAGTGCGGCCAACGTGCAGGAATGCGACCGTGCCGTTGTCGAACTTGAGCATTGCCATGCCGGTTTCGGTGTCGCCGTTCTCCGCGAACTCGGGGTGCTTAAAGGTAGTGCCTGCTGCGTAGACCTCGGTAACCTCGCCGCCGAGGAACCAGCGCATCAGGTCGATGTCGTGCGAAGCCGCGTCGATGAAGATGCCGCCCGAGGTCTTGGAGAACTTGATGCAGCTCTCGACCAGTGCCTCCGGGTCAAGACCGGTAGCCTTTACCAGATACGGCTTGCCGATGCGGCCGGCATTGATCTGTGCCTTTGCATCTGCATAGGACGGGTCGTAGCGGCGCATGAAGCCGAGGAAGAACAGCTTGTCCGGGTGGCGCTCAACAGCGGCCTCGGCGCGCTTGCACTCCTCGAGCGAGCAGCCCAGCGGCTTGTCGGTGAAAACGTGCTTGTCGGCATCGAGCGCGTACTCGATCATCCAACAGTGCTCGGGAGAAGAGGAAACGATGACAACAGCCTCGATGTCCGCCTCGTCTACCATCTTCTTGTAATCGGTGGTGGTGTACTCTACTTTAAGGTAGTCCTTGGCCCAGTCCAGCTCTTTCTGATCGAGCGAGCAGGCAGCGACCAGCTTGCAGCCCGGGATCTTGAATGCGAGATTCTGTGCGTGCACCGAGCCCAGACGGCCCAGACCGACAATACCTACTTTGATCTCTTTCATAGAAATATCTCCTTTATGGAACGAATTTCTCTCCACGGCGATTTCTGAAACCGCTTATCTCTCTCGTTTCTATTTTATCATTGTGTGGCCGCGAACGCAAGCAAAACCCGCCGGATCGGCACGGGTTTTCGACGGAGAAATCCGGCGTTTCAGCACTCGGTGGGGAAGTGTGATAAAATTTTCGGTATCTTTTCATAAATTGTTCACAAACGGCACTTGACTTTGCCTGTATGTGGTGGTAAATTAAGTTTAGCACTCGGAGAGATGGAGTGCTAACAACCGAAAGAAAGGAGTCTGCTTCGGTGGAGCTTTCGGAACGTAAAAAGCAAATACTCAAAGCCATCATCGGCGATTACATCCGCACAGCCGAACCGGTCGGCTCCAAGGCATTGACCGAGGGACACGAGCTGCCGTTCTCTTCCGCCACCATCCGCAACGAGATGAGTGAGCTGGAGGAAATGGGCTACCTCGAGAAACCGCATACCTCAGCGGGACGTATCCCGTCGCCGCAGGGCTACCGCCTGTATGTCGATGAGTTGATGGAGCGGCCCGCCGACAGCGCGGAGGACGGCAATGCATTGCAGAACACCGTGCTCACCAAGGTGCGCGAGCTCGATCACCTCATTCAGGAGGCCGGCAAGCTGCTCACCAGCCTGACGAATTACGCCTCGGTCGCGATCACACCGGCGATGACACAGATCGCTATCCGCCGGTTCGAGATCATCGCGGTCGATAAGATGAATTTCGTCATCGTGGTGGTTACGGATTCGGGTACGGTCAAGAACAAAATGGTCCGCACGGTCGCGGAGGTCAGCAAGGACGAGGCAGAGTTGCTCACCTATGTGCTCAACCAGACCCTCACCGGACTGCCGCTCTCGAGCATCACCGCCGAGCGGTTCGACATCGTGCGCCGCGCCGCAGGACTGACTGCGCTGCTCGCGCCGGTGGCCGAGTATATCGCAGAGCTGATAACCGAGCTGAGCGACCAGAAGGTGTATCTCGACGGCACAAGCAAGCTGCTGCGCTTCCCGGAGTACCGCGACATGAAAAAGGCGCAGACGCTGCTCGATTACATGGAGGACGACAGCAAACACCTGTTGCCGGCCACCCGCAAGATCGACGGCATCCAGTTCTTCATCGGACCGGAAAACGGCGAAAACCCGCTGAGTGAAACCTCAGCGATCTACGCAAAATACGACATCGGCAAGATCGGACAGGGTGCGATCGGCATCGTGGGCCCGACCCGCATGGATTACGCCAAGCTGTCCGCGCAGCTCAGCCGCTTCGCAAAAGGGCTGAACAAGCTGATCGCCGAAACATTCTTAGATGAAAAAGACGGGAATCACTGATTTCCGGTAAACGGAGGCAGAAAACGACATGAGCAAAAAGACCAAGCCGGAGGCGGCCGAAGAGGAGCAGGTAAAGGCTGAAGCTCCCGCAGAGGAAACCGCCAAGGCTGATGCAAAGCCCGCAGCGGACTGGGAAGCCAAGTATAACGAGCTGAACGACCGTTATCTCCGCATGGCGGCGGAGTACGACAACTTCCGCAAGCGCAGTCAGCGCGAGCGCGAGCAGGCGTACACCGATGCAGTCGGCCGCGCAGTGACCGCACTGCTGCCGACCTACGATAACCTCGAGCGTGCGCTCAAGGCTGAAACCGCTGACGCGGAGTACAAAAAGGGCGTGGAGCTGACCATGACCCAGCTGACCGAGAGCCTCAAGGGCATCAACGTCACCATCATCGATGCGGCAGAGGGAACCGCGTTCGACCCGAACTTCCACAACGCCGTAATGCACGTTGAGGATGAAAACCTCGGTGAGAATGTCATCGCGGAAACCTTCCAGCAGGGCTTCCAGATTGGCGATAAGGTCATCCGCCACGCGATGGTGAAAGTTGCAAATTAAGAGTGGAGATTGGAGAGTGAGGAGTGGAGAGATTGCTTCTCTTCCAACTTTATTCTCCGAAACACACTCTATCAGATGAAGAACGCAGAGCTGAGAGATACGAAATCTTCACTCTCAACTCTACACTCTTCACTCTATATCAAACAGTAAAACGTAAACTATATCCTAACTTATTAAGGAGTGTATTTATCATGGGTAAGATCATTGGTATTGACCTCGGTACGACGAACTCTTGTGTATCGGTAATGGAGGGCGGCGAAGCCGTTGTAATCCCTAACGCAGAGGGTGCGCGCACCACTCCGTCTGTTGTTGCATTTTCCAAGGACGGCGAGCGTATGGTAGGTCAGGTCGCTAAGCGCCAGGCCGTTACCAACGCAGACCGCACGATCATTTCCATCAAGCGCCACATGGGCACCGACTACCGCGTAAACATCGACGGCAAGCCGTATTCTCCGCAGGAGATCTCCGCGATGATCCTGCAGAAGCTCAAGGCGGATGCAGAAGCATACCTCGGCCAGCCGGTAACGCAGGCTGTCATCACCGTTCCGGCTTACTTCTCTGACTCACAGCGTCAGGCTACCAAGGATGCCGGCAAGATCGCAGGTCTGGAGGTTCTGCGTATCATCAACGAGCCGACCGCAGCAGCGCTGGCTTACGGTGTAGATAAGGAATCCGAGCAGAAGATCATGGTATATGACCTCGGCGGCGGTACGTTTGATGTTTCCATCCTCGACATCGGCGAGGGCGTCCTGGAGGTCCTGTCCACCGCCGGTGATACCCACCTCGGCGGCGATGACTTCGACCAGCGCATCATCGACTGGATGGTAGCCGAGTTCAAGAAGTCCAACGGCATCGACCTGTCCGGCGACCGCATGGCAATGCAGCGCCTCAAGGAAGCTGCTGAGAAGGCAAAGATCGAGCTGTCCGGCATGAGCCAGACCTCCATCAACCAGCCGTATATCACGGTAGACCAGAACGGCCCGAAGCACCTCGAGCTGACCCTGACCCGCGCAAAGTTCAACGAGCTGACCGCAGACCTCGTTGACCGCACCATGGGCCCGGTTCGTCAGGCAATGAGCGATGCCGGCCTGTCCGCATCCGATCTGTCCAAGGTCCTGCTGGTCGGCGGTTCCACCCGTATCCCGGCCGTTCAGGAGGCTGTTAAGGGCATCACCGGCAAGGAAGGCTTCAAGGGCATCAACCCGGACGAGTGCGTAGCGATCGGCGCATCCATTCAGGGCGGCGTTCTCGGCGGCGAGGTCAAGGACGTACTGCTGCTCGACGTTACGCCGCTGTCCCTCGGCATCGAAACCCTCGGCGGCGTATGCACCAAGCTGATCGAGCGCAACACCACCATCCCGACCAAGAAGAGCCAGATCTTCTCCACCGCAGCTGACAACCAGCCGTCCGTAGAGATCCACGTTCTTCAGGGCGAGCGTGAGATGGCAGCGGGCAACAAGACCCTCGGCCGCTTCACCCTCGATGGCATCGCTCCGGCTCCGCGCGGCATTCCTCAGATCGAGGTTACGTTCGACATCGATGCGAACGGCATCGTAAACGTATCCGCAAAGGATCTCGGCACCGGCAAGGAGCAGAAGATCACCATCACTGCCTCCACCAACCTGTCGCAGGACGAGATCGACAAGGCAATGCATGAGGCTGAGCAGTACGCTGAGCAGGATAAGAAGAACAAGGAAGCCGTTGAGATCCACAACAACGCGGAGCAGCTGGTATTCCAGTCCGAAAAGGCGCTGACCGATCTGGGCGATAAGCTGTCCGCAGACGAGAAGAGCGGCGTACAGGCTGAGATCGAAAAGGTCAAGGAAGCACTCAAGGGCACCGACACCGAAATGATCAAGGCTGCAACCGAGGGCCTGTCCAAGAAGTTCTCCGATCTGGCCGGCAAGATCTATCAGCAGCAGGCACCGCAGGGCGACCCGAACATGGGCGGCCAGCCGGGCGCAGGCGCACAGGGCGGCCCGCAGGGCGACTTTGTAGACGCTGACTTCACCGAGGTTAAGGACGACGATAACAAGTAATAACAGGTAGGAGGTAGGAAGTAGGAGTTAGGAGTTAGGCTGCCGGTTTTCGGCACAGTGCAGCGAGATTGCACACGCGAAAAACTCCTATCTCCTCACTCCTAACTCCTCCCTAAGAGAAGGCGCGCTTCGGTGCGCCTATCCCTGTGTATAGGATGATTTTTTATGGCTGATAAAAGAGATTATTATGAAGTGCTCGGCGTACAGAAGGGCGCAAGTGATGATGAGCTGAAAAAGGCATACCGCAAGCTGGCGCGCAAGTACCACCCGGACCTCAACAAAGATAATCCGGAGGCTGCGGATAAGTTCAAGGAAGTCAATGAGGCATACGAGGTGCTGTCCGACAAGGATAAGCGCGCCAAGTACGACCAGTTCGGCTTTGCCGGTGTGGACCCGAGCTACGGCGGCGGCGCCGGTGCGGGCGGCTTCGGCGGCGGCTTTGACATGGGCGATTTGGGCGACCTGTTCGGCTCGTTCTTCGGCGGCGGCTTTGGCGGCGGACGTTCTTCGCGCCGCAACGCACCGCAGCGCGGCGAGTCCATCCGTCAGACCGTGATCCTGTCGTTCGAGGAGGCCGCGTTCGGCTGTGAGAAAGAGATCACGATCGAGCGCATCGAGTCCTGCGACGACTGCGGCGGCACAGGCGCCGCAAAGGGCACCACGGCGGAAACCTGTCCGAACTGCCGCGGTACCGGCGTTGTCACGCAGACCCAGCGCACGCCGCTCGGTATGTTCCAGACACAGGGCGCCTGCCCGAACTGCCGCGGCACCGGCAAGATCATCAAGAAGCCGTGCTCGAAGTGCAACGGTCAGGGCCGTGTACGCAAGACCCGCAAGTTCAAGGTCAACATCCCGGCCGGTATCGATGATGGCCAGTCCATCCAGCAGCGCGGTCAGGGCAATGCCGGCGTGAACGGCGGTCCTGCCGGTGATCTGTTCGTAACGGTCGCCATTCGTCCGCACCCGATCTTCACCCGCAACGGTTCGGATGTCAACGTGGATATTCCGATCTCGTTCGCACAGGCGGCGCTCGGTGATACGCTTCAGGTGCCGACCATCGACGGCCGCATCGAGTATAAGATCCCCGAGGGCACGCAGACCGGCACGGTGTTCCGCATGAAAGGCAAGGGCATCCAGAACGTTAACGGCCGCGGCCGCGGCGACCAGTATGTCCGCGTGAACATCGAAGTGCCGAAGAACCTGTCCGACAAGCAGAAAAAGCTGCTGCGCGAGTTTGAGGAAACGTCCACAGACGAGAATCAGGTAAAGCGCAAGAGCTTCTGGGATAAGGTCAAGGACGCACTCAAGGATAAGTAAAAAAGGAGCTTTGCTTTTTGAAGAAATACGGTGAATTGGATTCGGTAAGCTGACCGGGAGGTCGGCTGAACCCATAAACCACCTCCCAAAAGGACGAAAATAATCGACTTTTCAGGAGGCTTTCCCATGAATCGGGAGAATAAACGCAAGCAATATCAAAAGGGTTATTACAAAACGCACGCCTGTGACGAGGGCTTCACCTGCAAGGTGTGCGGCCGTCCGGTCGTGCCCGCAGGCGCGGCGAGCGACCACCGCAACCACTGTCCGAACTGTCTGTCCAGTCTGCATTTGGACGACGAGCCGGGCGACCGCGCCGCCGACTGCGGCGGCATCATGGATGCCATCGGTGTGTGGGTGCGTAAGAACGGCGAGTGGGCGGTCATTCACCGCTGCCGTCGGTGCGGCGTGCTGCATTCCAACCGCGTGGCCGCGGACGATAACCCGCTGAAGCTCATGTCCATCGCCATGAAGCCGGTGGCGTTCCCGCCGTTCCCGCTGGAGCGAATCGAGGAGCTGACCGCGCTCATGGGCGGAGAGGGAGCGCTCAGATAACAGAAACCACCCGAGATTTTCTCGGGTGGTTTTTCGTCTGCGGGAGGAAAATGGAGGATGGAGCAGTAGAATTTACAAAACCGTGCTGGATTTCTCTAACGTATTCTGCTATATTAAAGAAAACAGGAGGTACGGTATGAGAAAGAAAACAATGTGGGCTGCCGTCGGCATTGCAGTATTGCTGATTTGCTGTGTGGTATATTTTCATCCGATGTCGCTATCCGATTGCATAGGCGCAGATGATCGAATTGCGCTATCCATCAGCACGTTAAGCACCTCAAATGGGAAAGCGAACATCGATACGACAGATTATAACGATATCACGACGGAACAGCAGAAAACAATAACGGATTTGGTCGGAAACTGCACATATACACGTTCTTTGCGCACAATACTGTCGAACTCGTCGCTGTCCGATATCGGCGGGAAAACAGCGGCGCTCTATGTCTATCGTGATGATTCACTGCTGCATTCTATCCAAATCACAGAAAACAGACAGCTTCTGCTGGACAACCGAATCTACAAAATAAAGAACGCCGAACAGCTGCTTGAACAGCTGTTCGGCATTCTGACGTAAAAATGCTCTCTGAATCATCAGAGAGCATTTTTCTGCACAATTTTAGATCTGCGGCAGCAGGTTTGCCAGCTCGAGCGCTGCGATAGCCGCATCTGCGCCCTTGTTGCCGGCCTTGGTGCCCGCACGCTCGATGGCCTGCTCGATATTCTCGGTCGTTACCACGCCGAACGTTACCGGCACGCCGGTCTGGAGGTTGACCTGTGCGATGCCCTTGGCGGCTTCGTTGCACACGAGGTCGTAGTGGCTGGTCGAACCGCGGATGACCGCGCCGAGGCAGATGACCGCATCGTACTTGCCGCTCTGCGCCAGCTTCTGTGCCGCCAGCGGAATCTCAAACGCGCCCGGAACCCATACGAGCGTGATGTCGTCGGTGTCTACACCGTGGCGCACCAGCGTGTCCTCCGCGCCGGAGATCAGCTTGGAAACGATAAATTCGTTGAAACGCGAACCAACGATCGCAAACTTGCCCTTGGTTGCTACTAACTTGCCTTCGAGTACCTTCATCTTAAAATCTTCCTTTCAGATATTATATAGCGGGGGTTGATAGAGTGTAGAGTTGAGAGTGGAGAGTCTGGAACGGAGAGCACCAAATATCTTCACTCTCCAATCTCCACTCTTCACTCTCAGCGAAGCATTATAATGTTTCGCTGAAAAGGTGACCCATCTTAATCTTCTTAGTACGCAGATAGAACGCATCGTCCGCCTGCGGTGCGATTTCGATCGGCACGCGCTCGCTGATCTCCACACCGAAGCCGTCCAGACCGTAAATCTTCTCCGGGTTGTTGGTCAGCAGGCGCAGCTCCTTGGCGCCGAGGTCCTGCAGGATCTGTGCGCCGATCCAGTATTCGCGCAGGTCGGGTGCAAAGCCGAGCTTGACGTTTGCCTCGACCGTATCGAAGCCCTTTTCCTGCAATTCGTAGGCTTTCAGCTTGTTGATGAGGCCGATGCCGCGGCCCTCCTGCCGCATATAGAGCAGCACGCCGCGGCCCTCCTTGTCGATCTGCTGCATGGCGGCGGCAAGCTGCTGGCCGCAGTCGCAGCGGCGCGAACCGAACACATCACCGGTCAGACACTCGGAGTGTACGCGGCAGAGCAGATTCTTGCCGTCACCGATCTCGCCCTTAACGAGCGCAACGTGGTGTTCGCCGGTCAGGTCATTGACGTAGCCGTAAATACGGAACTCACCGAAGCGGGTCGGCATTTTCGCGCACGCCTCGCGCACAACGTGCTTGTCATGGCGGCGGCAGTAGTCCTGCAGATCCTTGATGGTGATGATCTTGAGTCCCCACTCCTTGGCCTTTTCGAGCAGCTCAGGTGTACGCATCATCGTACCGTCGTCGCGCATGATCTCACAGCACAGGCCGCACTGCTCCAGCCCGGCCAGACGGCACAGGTCAACGGTGGCCTCGGTGTGGCCGTTGCGGGTCAGCACGCCGCCGCGGCGGGATACCAGCGGGAAAACGTGACCCGGACGGCGCAGCTCCTCCGGCTTGGTGTGAATATCCGCGCATTTGCGGCAGGTAAAGCCGCGTTCCTCGGCGGAAATGCCGGTCGTGGTGTCCACATGGTCGATGGAAACCGTGAATGCGGTGTGATGGTTGTCCGTGTTCACCTTTACCATCTGCTCGAGGCCGAGCCGCAGCGCGACCTGCTCACTCATCGGCGTGCAGATCAGGCCCTTGGCATGGGTCGCCATGAAGTTGACGTTCTCGGTCGTGGCGAACTGCGCCGCGCAGATGAGGTCGCCCTCGTTCTCGCGGTCCGGGTCGTCGATGGTGAGGATGAGGTGTCCCGCGCGGAGCTCCTCCAGCGCTTCTTCGATGGTGTTGAACTGATATTCCATAAGAGAAACCCTCCGTTAAAATCCGTGTTGTGCAAGAAAATCCATGGTAATGCCGCTCGATTTGTGCGGCGTGAGCATTTTTTCAACGTATTTGCCGATGACATCGCATTCGAGGTTGACCGGCTCGCCCGGCTTTTTGCCGAGCAGAATGGTCTGCGCGCCGGTGTGAGGAATGATGGAGACCGAAAAGTCGGTGTCCGTCACAGCCGCCACGGTCAGGCTCACGCCGTCGATGGCGATGGAGCCTTTCTCTACGATGTACCGCAGCAGAGGAGCAGGCGCTTTGATCGTCACCCAAACGGCGTTGTCCTCGCGCTGCTGGGAGAGGACGCTGCCCGTGCCGTCGATATGGCCGGACACGATGTGCCCGCCAAACCGTCCGTCCGCGGGCATCGCGCGCTCCAGATTGACCGGCGAGCCGCTTTGCAGGCTGCCCAGCGCCGAGCGCCGCAGGCTCTCCGCCATCACGTCGGCGCTGAAGCTGTCGCTCGTCAGCGAAACTACCGTCAGGCACACGCCGTTCGTGGCGATGCTGTCGCCGATTTTGGTATTTTCCAGCACGGTGTCCGCCGCGATCGTCAGCCGCGCGCCTTTCGCGCCGCGCTCGATGCGCCGCACCGTGCCGATTTCTTCGATAAGTCCGGTAAACATTACAATCTCCCTTCAAGCAGGAAATCTTCGCCCATTGGCGTGCAGGTTACGTCTTTCAGGGGAAGTGCCTGCACCATCTTGTCAAAGCCGAGCCCGCCGACCGGGCTTTTCGCGCTGGCACCGCCAATGATCTTCGGGGCGATGTACGCCTGTACGCGGTGCACCAAACCGGCCTCCAGCGCGGAGAACGCCAGCGCCGAGCCGCCCTCGAGCAGCACGCCGCTGATGCCGATTGCACCGAGCTGCTGCATCAGGCTGGCAAGGTCTACGCGCCCGTTCTTCGACGGGCATTCGAGGATGTGTACGCCGTGCTGTTCGAGCTGCGCCGTGCGCTCATTTCGGCCGACCACTGCGATATACGTCGGGATTTTGTCTGCCGTCTGCACGAGCTGGCTGTCAATAGGCGTTCTTGCGCGGCTGTCGCAGATAACGCGGATGGGGTCGCGGCCGCCGTCAATGCGGCAGGTCAGCTTAGGATCGTCCGCCAGCACCGTGCCCACGCCCACCATGATGGCAGGCAGACGATTGCGCGTTTCATGTACATGACGGCGGGCCGGTTCGCCCGTTACCCAGCGGCTGTCGCCGGTGTGCGCTGCAATCTTGCCGTCGAGCGTCATGGCGTATTTGAGCACCACAAACGGCGTTTTGTGCGTGATGTAGTGGAAGAACACCTCGTTCACGCGGCGGCATTCGTCCTCGCACACGCCGGTTTCCACCTCGATGCCCGCATCGCGCAAAATCTGCGCGCCTTTGCCCGCCACCAGCGGGTTCGGGTCGAGGCAGCCAACGAACACGCGCCCGATCCTGTGCTCGAGGATGGCATCCGTGCAGGGTGGTGTCCGTCCCCAGTGACAGCACGGCTCGAGCGTGACGTACAGGTCCGCGCCGGTGCAGTCCTCGGTGCAGTGCGCGAATGCGTTGCGCTCGGCGTGCAGCCCGCCGATGTGCTCGTGCCAGCCCTCGCCGATGATCTTTCCGTCCTTGACGATGACACAGCCGACCATCGGGTTTGGGTCAACGTGTCCCGCGCCGCGCTGCGCCAGCTCGAGCGCCCGATGCATATATTTTTGTTTCTGCTCCTGCATAAGATCACCTGATATATTTTTGTAGAGAATTTCACGCTTTACTGTTATTGTTTGGAGAAAAAATCGCGCGGCAGCGTGCATAAAATAGGATTTGCCTGCAAATCCATGAAAATGGGAGCACATATCGCCGGTTTCATGCTTTGACCGGCGTTTGGCAGCAGCCATAAAAAAACGTCCCAAAGACAGAATCTTCGGGACGCTGAAACAACACCGTGAAAATAAAAAATCTGAAACACCGGTACGGCATTTCAGAACAGCAAACAAGCGGAAACTCGTTCCGCGTATCCTTCTTTCATCCAGACTATACTGTCGGCCTCGGAATCTCACCGAGTCATGCATCTGCCGAATGGCATCCGCTCGCGGGCTGTACCGCCGGTAGGGAATCTCACCCTGCCCTGAAGAATCAAATATTTGGTTTTGCGGGGCAAAGCCTTTATTGCTTTGCACGAACAAAGTATAATCCCAAGCGAAAGAAAATGCAAGCATTTTTGCGGAAAAATAATTTTACAAAATTTGAGATACTGTAAACGCCGCTGGAAAAGTTCTGAAAATGCAGTAAAACAGACAAATATACCGGATAAACGATAAAACGACCGCGCGATCTTTATTAAAAATTCTTCATTCTCCATTTTCGGGAGGTATGGTATAATCAAGATGCAACGAAACGAAAGGAGAGTGTGCCATGCGGATATGGACGGGCCGCGCGGGCAGCGGCAAGACAACGGCCATCCTGCGGGAGATCGCGGCGCTGAGTGAAAGGGGAGAGGGACGGCAGATTCTGCTCGTGCCCGAGCTGAACTCCCACCTGATGGAGCGCCGCCTTGCGGCGGCCACGCACAACCACGGCGCGCGCACTGCTGAGGTGCTGACGTTCTCGCGGCTGGCCGACCGCGTGTTTTCCGAGGTGGGCGGGCTGGCCCAGCAAATGCTGACACCGGCCGGACAGCTGCTCACCGTGCAGGAGGCGGCACGCCGCGTACAGGGCAGTCTGAGCGCGTGGAAAGGGCTGGCGGACAAGCCTGAGCTGTTACAGGAGGCGCTGCGGCTCATCGATGAATGCAAAACGTGCGCCGTCGCGCCGGAGGCGCTGTTCGCGGCCTCTGCGGAGAGCGAGGATGCGGCGCTCGGTGAGAAATTGTCCGATCTTGCACAGCTGCTGACCGCCTACGGACGCCTGTGCGACGAGTCGCTGCCCGATCCGCGCGACCGTTTGACACATCTGCGCGACCGGCTGGCAGAAAGCCACACGCTGGACGGTGCAGCGGTCTATCTGGATGGTTTTCTCGGTTTTACCGCGCAGGAAAGTGCGGTAGTCGATGCCATGCTGGCGGCAGGCGTGCCGCTGGCGGCGGCGGTAACGTGCGACACGGCTTACCCGGAGATTTTCCTGACCGGCTGCAAGACTGTGCAAAAATTGACCAGGATGGCCAAGCGCCACAGCCGTCCGGTCGAGCGCATCGAGCTGGGCGCGAGCAGAGTCGCCCGTCCGGCAGGACTGGCCGCGCTCGAGCGGGAAAGTCTGCTGCCCATCCGCACACCGCAGACGGATGCAGGCGGCGTGCGCCTGTACGAGGCGGCTTCGCCGTTCGACGAGTGTGAGCACGCAGCGGCGTACATCCGGCGCAAGGTGCGCGACGAAGGCGCGCGATACCGCGATTTCATCGTCGCGGCGCGGGACATCCAGCCGTACAGCGCCTTCCTCGCGATGGCGATGGCGCGGTACGACATCCCGGTGTTCCTCGCGGAAAAGCCCGATCTGCTCTCGCGCCCGCCGATGGCGCTGGTGACAAATGCGCTCGAGGCGGCCCGCAGTCATTTTCGTTACGAGGATCTGTTCTCCTGCCTGAAAACCGGCCTTGCAGGGCTGGACTGGGACGAAATCGACAAGCTGGAGAACTATGTGCTCACATGGAACATCCGCGGCAGCGCGTGGGAGCATCCGTGGGTCGAGCACCCGGACGGCTACGGTCTGCGTATCGACGAGGCCGCAAAGGCACAGCTCGATGAGCTGAACGCACTGCGCGAAAAGGCCATCGCGCCGTTCTCGGCGCTGCGGGAGGCCCTTGCGGGCGAGAAGCCCGCCGCCGACTGTGTGCGGGCGCTCTATACATTTCTTCTCGCGGTGGATGCGCCGCAGCGCATGACCGACCGCGCCGCTGGACACGAGGCGGCAGGCCGTTTGCAGCTGGCGGACGAGTATCGGCAGCTGTGGGAGATCCTGGTTTCCGCGATGGAGCAGTTCGCGTGGGTGTGCGGCGATACGCCGCTGACACTCGACCGCTTCGCGCAGCTGTTCCGGCTGGTGCTGGGCGAGTACGATGTGGGCACTATCCCGGTGTCGCTCGACCGTGTGACCTGCGGTGACATCGAACGCGCGTGCATGGAAAATGCGAAATACGTCATCCTGCTGGGCGTGAATGACGGCCTCATTCCCAAGGCACCGGCCTCGACCTCGCTCCTCAGCGACATGGACCGCGACAAGCTGGATGCGCTCGGCGTGGAGCTCAAAGCCTACGGCGAGGAACGCCTGCTGATGGAGCAGGAAACGCTCTATCGCGCGCTGGCGTGCCCGACGGACGAGCTGCTGCTGACCTATCACACCACCGATGCGGGCGGCGGTGAAACGCGGCCGTCCTACTTTGTCGGCACGGTGCGCGAGCTGCTGCCGGAGGCGCCGTTCACCACGCACCGCACGGAATCCGTGCGCGACCGTTTGCAGGCCGAGCGCCCGGCGGTCGAACTGGCGTGCGCGTATCTCTCGGGCGACCGCTCTCCGGCGGTGCGGGCGGCCTACGATTACTATAAGGATGACGAGCGCGTTCACAATGCGGCAGACCAGCGGCGCGGCCGCGGCCCGCTGAGCAGCCAGCACACCATCGACGGCCTGTACGGCAAGAGCATCAGCGTGAGCGCCTCCAAGGTGGATGTGTTCTATTCCTGCCGGTTCGCGTACTTCATGCAGCACGGCCTCAAGGCCAAGCCGCGCCGCGTGGCAAAGCTGGATTCCATGTCGGCGGGCACGTTCCTGCATTATGTGATGGAGCACGCGCTGGATATTCTCGCAAAGCAGGAGGGCGGTGCGGCGCGCGCGGACAGGAATGCCGTGCACAAGGCCTGCCGCGAGGCCGTCCGCCAGTATGTCGCGGAGGAGCTCGGCGGGCTGGAGAACAAGACCGCACGGTTCCAGTATCTGTTCCGCCGTCTGGTGCATTCCGCAGAGCAGATTTTGGAGAATGTGGTCGAGGAGCTGCGCGTTTCCGACTTCCGGCCCATCGATTATGAGCTGGATTTCTCCTATAACGGCGATCTGCCGCCCGTGCAGTGTACGGACGGCGACGTTTCCATCTCGCTGACCGGCAAGGTGGACCGCGTGGACGGCTACATCAGGAACGGCCGTCTGTATCTGCGCGTGATGGACTACAAGAGCGGCCACAAGTCGTTCTCGCTGTCCGACATCTGGTACGGACTGAATATGCAGCTTATCATCTACCTGTACGCGCTGCAAAGGGAGGGCCTCGAGCGCTACCGCGCCCGCTTGACCGACGAGCTGAACGAGATCGTTCCGGCGGGCGTGCTGTATGTGCCTGTGCGCGACGAGCTGCCCGATGAGAAGCGCAGCATTGATGAGGATGAGCTCAATACGGAAAAGGAAAAGCTGCTGCGGCGCTCCGGCCTGCTGAGCGATGATATGTCCATCCTTGAGGCGATGGAGCGCGGGTTGGAGGACAAGGGCCGGTTCATCCCTGTCGCGCTCAAAAAGAAAAAGGGCGAGGAAGAGGCATCGTTTGCCTCGGGCTCGGCGGTGGCCGATCTGGCGAAGTTCGGCAGGCTGGCCCGCTATACGCAGAAAAAGCTGCTTGAAATGGGACAGGAGCTGCGGCGCGGCAGCGTCGAGGCCAACCCGCGCAGGAGCGACCGAAGCTATTGCGACTGGTGCGAGTTCCGCGCGGCGTGCCGCTTTGACGAAACCGCAGGGGACAAAATGCGGCCTCTGCGAAAGCTGAAGGACGAAGAAGTATGGGAACAGCTGGGAGGGGATGAAAATGCCTAAATGGACTGCGGATCAGCAGACCGCCATCAACGATCGCGGCGGTGCGCTGCTGGTTTCGGCGGCGGCCGGCTCGGGCAAGACAGCCGTGCTGACCGAGCGCGTGCTGCGGCGGCTGACCGACCCGAATGACCCGGTGGACATCGACCGCCTGCTGCTCGTCACGTTCACCAACGCGGCGGCGGCGGAGATGCGTGAACGCATCTCCGCAGCGCTCGGTGCGGCGGTGGCCGCCAACCCGGCGGATACCCGTCTGCGGCGGCAGCTGTTCCTCGTACACCGCGCGAAGATCACGACCGTACACGCGCTGTGCCTGTCGCTGGCACGCGAGCAGGCGGCGGTGCTCGGCATCGCGCCCGACTTTCGCCTGATGGACGAGAACGAGGGCAAGCTGCTGCGCGCCGAGGTGCTCGAGGAGGTGCTCGAGGCGGCCTACGAGAAAGCGGACGAGAAGTTCCTTGCGCTGTGCGACCTGCTCTCGAGCGGGCGCGATGACAGCAAGCTCGGGCAGGTCATCCTCGGCACCTATGAGAAGATTCAGGCGCATCCTGACCCGAGAGCGTTCCTCGAGGATGTCCGCGCCGGGCTGTACGCGCGCGGCATGGACACGCCGCACGGCCGCGTGCTGCTCGAGCAGGCAAAGTCGGCGACGATGCACGGCTTTGCGTTCCTGCAAATGGCCATCAGCGAGGTGGAGGGCATCGATGAGCTGACCGACAACTACCTGCCCACCCTGCAAAGCGACATCAGTCAGGCCGAGCATCTGCTCGAGGCACTGCACAGCGGCGACTGGGATGCGTGCGTCAAGGCGGCGCGCGCCGCCGAGCCCATGCGCCTGAAAGCCGCGCGAAAATTTGACGACAAGGACTTTCTCGCACGCATTCAGGCCATGCGAAAGGAGTGGAAAGACATCGTCAAGGACATCCGCGAGAAGTGGCTCACCGTCACCGCTGAGGAGGCCGAGTACGACCGCGGCCTGACTGCGCCCGCGCTGTTCGCGCTCATCGACATGGTGAACGCCTTTGACGATGCATTCTCGGCGGCAAAGCGCGCCCGCAACGCCGCGGATTTCGGTGATCTGGAGCACTTTGCGGTGCGCCTGCTGTACACGGACGGCAAACCGTCCGCGCTGGCGAAAACGCTGTCCGCGCAGTACGCTGAGATCGCGGTGGACGAGTATCAGGACACCAACGCCGTGCAGGATGCCATCTTCCGCGCGCTGTCCAGGGACGAGAGCAACCTGTTCATGGTCGGTGATGTCAAGCAGAGTATTTACGGCTTCCGGCTGGCTGATCCGTCCATCTTTCTGGAGAAATACCGCAGCTTTGCCGATGCCTCGGCGGCGCAGGACGGACAGCCGCGCCGCGTGGTGCTCGGCCAGAACTTCCGTTCGCGGGCGGCGGTGCTGGATGCCTGTAACTACCTGTTCTCCGCCGTGATGGGCGAAACCGTGGGCGACCTCGTTTACACGGACAGGGAGGCGCTGCATCTCGGTGCGGACTACTATCCGGAGGCCGGGAACGCCCGCTACAAGACCGAGGTGCTGCTCGTGGATGCAGAGGGTCTGAGCGAGGACGATGATGCACCCGACAAGACCGTGCTCGAGGCACGGCTGGCCGCGCAGCGCATCCGCGCCCTGCTCGACGAGGGCTTTCCCGTCACCGACAAGCAGACGGGCCAGCTGCGCCCGGTCACGCCGGGTGACATCGTGATATTGCTGCGCTCGCCCAAGAGTAAGGCGCCGGCTTATATCGCGGCGCTCGAGCAGGTGGGCATCACGGGCAGCGCCGAGCAGCGCGGCGGCCTGATGGAAACCGCTGAGGTCGGCACGATGGTGTCGCTGCTCAGCATCATCGATAACCCGCGGCAGGACGTTGACCTCATCGGCGTGATGCGCTCGCCGCTGTTCGGCTTTACCGAGCAGGAGCTGGCGGATATTCGTCTGGTCGATCGGCATATCAGCTATTACGATGCGCTTTTGCAGTCGCGCGGCGATTTTCCCAAGGCGGAAGCCTTTTTGCAGCGGCTGGACTATCTGCGAACGTTCGCGTGCGACCAGCCCGTGTACCGTCTGCTGTGGGAGATCTACGACCAGACCGGCGCACTCGGCCTGTACGGCGCACTGCCGAACGGCGCCCAGCGCCAGAGCAATCTGCTGACGTTCTTCGAGCGGGCGCGTGCGTTTGAGGGACAGGGCTTTCGCGGGCTGTTCGACTTCGTGCGGCTGCTGCGCGGTATGCTCGAGCAGGGCGAGGACTTTCAGACGGTCGGCGCGGAAGCAACCGGCGGTGCGGTGCGTATCATGTCCATCCACAAGTCCAAGGGACTGGAGTTCCCGGTCGTTATCGCTGCGGACTGCGCCAAGCAGTTCAACAAGACCGATCTGCGCGAGCCGGTGCTCGTCCACCAGAATCTCGGCTTCGGCAGCAAGTGCCGCGACAGGGATCGAGGCGTGCAGTACAACACGGTCGAGCGCACCGCCGTGCTCGAGCAGCAGCAGCGCGAGATGATCTCCGAGGAGCTGCGCGTGCTGTACGTTGCGATGACCCGCGCGAAGGAGAAGCTCATCCTGACCGCCGCCTCGGCCACGCTGCGCCGGAGCGTGCAGAAGTGGGCGCTGCTGGCTTCGCTCGACGAGCTGCCGCAGTACGCGATGGGCGCGGTGAATGCGCCGCTGGCATGGATACTCACGCCGCTGCTGCGCCATCCGTGCGCCCGTGCGCTGCGCGAGGAATACGCGCCGGATATGGCCGAGCACGGCACGGACAATGATGCATTCACGCTGCGCGTGTACCGCCCGGACGAGCTGACCGCACCCGAAGCCGAGCTCTTCCGCTTTGCGGACACGGAAACCGGGGACTATGCCGTGCAGCCGCACCTCGACTACGCGCACGCCTATCTGGCTGACCTGCCGAGCAAGCTGACCGCCACCGGTGTCGGCCGCGGCTACCGCGCGGACGAGGCCGCTGAGCAAACACCGCCGCCGCGCCGTGAGGTTCAGCTGCGCGCGCCGCTGTTCGAGCAGAGCGAGCGAAAGCTCACGCCCGCCGAGATCGGCACGGCGCACCATCTGTTCATGCAGTTCTGCGATTTTGACAAGGCCAGTGCACCGGACGGCGTGGAAAACGAGCTCAAACGCCTCGCGGACAAGCGTATTTTGTCCGCAGAACAGGCGGATGCTGTGGATAAGCGCAAGATCGAACGGTTCTTTGCCTCCGACCTGTACCGCAGGCTCATGGCGGAGAACAAAGTCCGCCGCGAGTTCAAATTCTCCGTGCTCGTTCCGGCAAAGGAATATTTTCCGGTCGCAGAGGATGCACCCGAGGAGAACGTGCTCCTGCAGGGTGTTATCGACTGCCTGATCGAAACACCGGAGGGCTTTGTCGTGCTCGACTTCAAGACCGACCGCATCAAAAAGGGCGGCGAGGACGAGCGGGCGGAAAAATACCGTCCGCAGCTGGCGGCCTATGCCCGCGCCGTGCAGGAGATATACGGAAAGCCCGTCCGCGACTGCGTGCTGTACTTTTTCCACACCGGCGGTACCAAATGGGTGTCGCTCGACACGGAATGACAGCACCTGACAGGGTTCGGCAGTGCGTGCAGAGCGTGCAGTTAAGAGGGCGTTAAGAAACACCGCCGCGCATTGACAGAGGCGGTCGGTGATGGTACTCTGGGTACAGAAAACCAAGGGACACCGGAAAGCTCCGGACGGTTCCGCAGTATTTCATCTGCCACCATCATTCATTCCTCATTTCCAAAGAAAAGTCCGCAGACGGAAACGCCTGCGGATTTTTCTGTTTGTCAGACGATGGCTCCGCGGCAGCTCTTTGCACGGATTGCATAACGCGCCCTCGGCAAAAATCGTGAAAAACCGTCATATGCCCGCTTTACTTTGACCGGCAAACAGGATATAATAAATCTATCTATAAAAAACGACCCCGAATTGGAGAAAAGGAGAACGACGAAATGGCGTATTATTTCAGTGAACCTTCCCACACGTTTAACGAGTACCTGCTGGTGCCGGGTTATTCCTCTGCGGAGTGTATGCCGGCCAATGTCAGCCTTCGCACCCCGATCGTAAAGTTCAAAAAGGGTGAGGAATCCGCGCTGTATGCCAACATTCCGATGGTTTCCGCGATCATGCAGGCCGTATCGGATGACCGCATGGCCATCGCACTTGCACAGGAGGGCGGCATCTCCTTTATCTTCGGTTCGCAGTCTATCGAGAGCGAAGCGGCGATGGTTTCCCGCGTAAAGAGCTACAAGGCCGGCTTCATCGTATCCGATTCCAACGTAAAGCCGGACACCACCCTTGATGAAGTCCTCAAGCTCAAGGAGCGCACCGGCCACTCCACGATGGCAGTTACCGACGACGGCACCGCGAACGGCAAGCTGCTCGGCATCGTCACCAGCCGCGACTACCGCGTTTCCCGTATGGACCGCAGCGTCAAGGTTGAGGAGTTCATGACGCCGTTTGACAAGCTCATCACCGCTCCGGCGGACACCAGCCTCAAGATCGCCAATGACATCATCTGGGACAACAAGCTGAACTCTCTGCCGCTGGTAGACGACAAGCAGCACCTCGTTTATATGGTATTCCGCAAGGACTACGACAGCCACAAGGCAAACTCGCTCGAGCTGCTCGACCAGCACAAGCGCTACGTTGTAGGCGCAGGCATCAACACCCGCGACTACGCAGAGCGTGTTCCGGCACTGGTTGAGGCGGGCGCAGACGTTCTCTGCATCGACTCCTCCGAGGGCTTCTCCGAGTGGCAGAGCCGCACCCTGGCCTGGGTACGCGCAAAGTACGGCGACAGCGTAAAGGTCGGCGCGGGCAACGTTGTTGACCGTGAGGGCTTCCGCTTCCTCGCTGAGGCCGGCGCGGACTTCATCAAGGTCGGCATCGGCGGCGGCTCCATCTGCATCACCCGTGAGCAGAAGGGCATCGGCCGCGG
>CAKSVR010000017.1 GCA_934504345.1 uncultured Agathobaculum sp.
GGCCTCAAGTGCCAGCAGATGGAGCTCGGTGAGCCGGATGCATCCGGCCGCCGCCGTCCGATCCCGGTCGAGGGCAGTGAGTTTGTGCTCGACCTCGACTGCGTCATCGCGGCGATCGGCACCAGCCCGAACCCGCTCATCCGTCACACCACGCCGGGTCTGGAAACCAACCGCAAGGGCTGCATCGTGGCTGACGATGAGCACGGCATCACCTCCAAGGACGGCGTGTTCGCCGGCGGCGACGCCGTTACCGGTGCGGCTACCGTTATCCTCGCAATGGGCGCCGGTAAGCGCGCCGCCGCGGCAATGGATGAGTACATCAAGAATAAGAACAAGTAATTTCTTCCTGATATAAAAAGGCAGAGATATTGTTTGCAAAATGCGGCAGAAAACGGGATAAGTCAATCGTGACCTATCCCGTTTTTACATTGCTCTGTGTGAAAAAAGCCTTTCATATGGCAATTTGAACCGCTCCCCGTCAAGACAATGTCATTAAGATAAGTTTGCACAAAGAACAAAGCAGCTGCTTTCAAGGCCTCTGCAACTACACTATACATAAAGCAGTATCAGTGGTTAAGTGTCTTGGAAATTAACTGAACGACATTGCCGGCAACGGGAGCCGGACAAAACGCAGAGCGCGCAAAAAAAGGACGCCTGAGGCGTCCTTTTTGCTATTGCTTATTTATACGGGTCATCCGGCTTGAGGTAGCAGCACTTCTTGTACTTCTTGCCGCTGCCGCACGGGCACGGATCATTCGGGCCGGGCTTTTTGCCTGCACGCTTGGGCTCTGCCTTGACAGAACCGTCGGTCGCGCCTGCCGCACCGGTTTCCTTGGCTACCTGCTCACGCTTGGGCTCCTCGCGGGTGCGTACCTGTGCAAGGAAGATCATGCGGACGGTATCCTCACGGATAGAGTCGATCATCGCATCGAACATATCGAAGCCTTCGCGCTTGTACTCGGTGACCGGATCGTACTGGCCGTATGCACGCAGGCCGATGCCGTTTCGCAGCTCGGTCATGGCATCGATGTGATCCATCCACTTGCTGTCAACGTTCTTGAGCAGCACAACGCGCTCCAGCTCACGCATGATGGGCGAGCCGAGCATCTGCTCCTTGGCCTCGTAGACCTTGTGCGCCTGATCGGACAGGATGTTGGTGAGCTGGTCGGCGGTCAGGTCGTCACACTCCTCCGGGGTAAAGGTGCAGTCGTCCGGACGGAGGAAAATGCCGATGAACGGACGGCGGGCTGCCTCCACCATTTCGGGGGAGATCAGGCTGTGCTCACCGACTGCGGCGTGTACCGCGTGCTCGATGGTGCTGTCGATCATGCTGACGATGTTCTCCTTGACGTCCTTGCCCTCAAGAACCTGCAAACGCTGGCCGTAGATGGTCTGGCGCTGGGTGTTGAGCACATCGTCGTATTCGAGAACGTGCTTGCGAACGCCGAAGTTGCGGGACTCGATCTTCTTCTGGGCGTTCTCGATCGCGCCGGACAGGATCTTCTGGTCGATCGGCTCGTCATCGGCAATGCCGAGGGAATCCATCATGTTCTGGATGCGCTCGGAGCCGAACAGACGCATGAGGTCGTCCTCGAGCGAAATGTAGAAGCTGGATTCGCCCGGGTCGCCCTGACGGCCGGCACGGCCGCGCAGCTGGTTGTCGATGCGGCGGGACTCGTGGCGCTCGGTGCCGAGGATATACAGGCCGCCTGCGGCGCGCACCTTTTCGGCTGCGGCATCGGTTTCAGCCTTGAACTTCTTGTGCAGCTCATCGAACTTGGCACGGATCGCCAGAACGTCCTGATCGTCGGTATCGGCGTGGCCGTTCGCCTCGTAGATCATGTGGTCGATGTAGTCATGCGCCACACGCTCGTCCATTTCGCCCTTCTGCACGCGGTTCTCGACCTCGCGGCGCAGCACACGCTTGATCTCGTCGAGTGCCATGGTTTCCGCGTTGCCGCCGAGCATAATATCCGTACCACGGCCGGCCATGTTGGTGGCGATGGTGACAGCGCCCGGCTTGCCTGCCTGTGCAACGATCTCAGCCTCGCGCTCGTGGTACTTTGCGTTCAGCACGGTGTGCTGGATGCCCTTGGCCTTGAGGATTTTGCTCAGCGCCTCGGATTTCTCGATGGAAACCGTGCCGACAAGGATCGGCTGGCCCTTTGCATGGCACGCCTCGATGCGGGCGATGGTCGCCATGATCTTGCCGCGCTCGTTCTTGTAGACCGAGTCCGGGTTGTCCTTACGAGCTACCGGCTTGTTGGTCGGGATCTCGATAACGTCCAGCTGATAGGTGTGGCGGAACTCCTCCTCCTCGGTCAGCGCGGTACCGGTCATGCCGGACAGCTTGCCGTACAGACGGAAGTAATTCTGGAACGTGATGGTAGCGAGCGTTTTGCTCTCGTGCTGCACGCTGACGTGCTCCTTGGCCTCGATGGCCTGATGCAGACCCTCGTTGTAGCGGCGGCCGAACATCAGACGGCCGGTGTTCTCATCAACGATGATGATCTGATCGTCCTTGACAACGTAGTCTACGTCGCGCTGCATGACGCCGCGTGCCTTGATGGCCTGATTGATGTGGTGCTGGAGCGTGGTGTTCGCCGGGTCGGACAGGTTCTCGACCTTGAAATACGCCTCGGCGCGTTTCTGGCCGTGCGGAGTCAGGGTAGCGGTCTTGGCCTTCTCATCGACGATGTAGTCGTACTCGATGTCGTCCTGCTCCTCCTTGGCATCGACCTCCTTGACGCGCAGGCAGGAAAGCTGCGCCGCGAAGCGGTCGGCGATCTCATACAGCTGGGAGGACTTTTCGCCCTGACCCGAAATGATGAGCGGCGTGCGCGCCTCATCGATCAGGATGGAGTCCACCTCATCGACGATGGCGAATGCATGGTCGCGCTGCACCATGGCGTTCTTGTAGATGGCCATGTTGTCGCGCAGATAGTCGAAGCCGAACTCGTTGTTCGTGCCGTAGGTGATGTCGGCGGCGTACATCGCCTTGCGGACCTGCGGCGGAACCTCGTGGATGACAAGGCCGACCTTGAGGCCGAGGAAGCGGTACACCTTTCCCATCCACTCGCTGTCGCGCTTGGCGAGGTAGTCGTTGACGGTGACGATGTGTACGCCCTTGCCGGTCAGTGCGTTCAGGTAGGCGGGCAAGGTGGCTACGAGGGTCTTGCCTTCGCCGGTCTTCATCTCCGCGATACGGCCCTGATGCAGAACGATGCCGCCGATGATCTGTACGCGGTAATGGCGCATACCGAGCACACGCCATGCAGCCTCACGGCAGGTGGCGAATGCCTCCGGCAAAAGCTGGTCGAGCGTTTCGCCGTTCTGGTAGCGCTGTTTGAATTCGTCGGTCTTGGCGCGCAGCTCGTCATCGGTAAGTTTCTTGAACTGTTCCTCGAGTGCATCCACTTTATCCGCAATGGGGTAGATCTTTTTCAGCTCGTGCGACGAGTGCGTGCCGAAAATCTTGGTCAAAAAATTAGCCATTACTTTTCTTCAGCCTTTCAAAAGGGCGCAATCGCCCCATTTGTTACATATACGATAGTATTATAGCATAAAGTGGACGGGATATAAATAAATTTTTTGTGAATAAGCGAAATGAACCGTTACAGGGCCGTTAAGGCGGCGGCTGCGGCGGCAAAATCGGCGGCGGAGGCGGTATTTTCCGCGCCGGAGAGTGGCCGCCAGAGCCGATCCACGCGGGCAAGGCCGCCGGAAAGGCGGGTGTAGACCACCAGCTGCTCCATGCCGAGGCGAACACCGGCGAGGCGCAGGTGCATGATGCAGCGGTTTTCGGTCAGGTAGATGGGCTGGGTACGGTGCAGGGACACATAGCCGCGCGCATTTGCCCAGTGGTACACCTCGCTCTCCGCGAGGTCATGGATGCTGCCGTGCTCACCGAGCCGGACGGCGGTGCTGGTGAGCACGATGCCGCGTGCGACCGAGGTGATTTCATCCGGGCCGGTCAGCGGAGAATCGTCTGCGCTGAGCACGCACAGGTCGGCGCTCGAGCGGGTATGGTAAAGGTGCAGCGGGCGGGTTCGGGCCGCTGCGGTGATGACTGCTTTGTGCGTAAAAATTCCTCCGGTGCGGCGCAGATTTGCACGGGATTATCCACAGGTTTGTGGATAAAACGGTGGATTCCGTGCGAGGGCCGCGAAGCAGTATTGTAGCACAGGCGGTGCGCGGGATTTGGGCGAAAATGGGATTTCTGCCGGAAAATATTTCAACAGGAAAGCCCATTCCACGGCAGCCGTTCTCCGGTGCAACCGAGCCCGCGGAGCAATACGCCGTTGCCGGGCTGGGGAGTTTCGCCGTCTGCGGACGGCGGGAACGTTGCGCCTACGCGGCGCAGGCGCAAAAAAGGGATGGACACCTACGGTTTCCACCCCTCTTTTGAATCTCCCCGTTTCCCTTTGGGAAACCTCGGAGCGACGGAACGCAAGCGTTCCTACTTAGAGGTGGGACCGGAAAAGGAACGGGTATCGGCTTCCGTTTTCCGCGTTGCTGCGGCGGTATCGCGGCAGATTGCACGGGTTTTGCGGTCTGACGGTTTGCCGGATGCAAGGGCGGCGTAACTGCGACCGCCCAATTTGTTCGGTGGATGCTGGGATTGCCTCCCGAGGAATAGAGAGGACGTAAATCCATACGTTCTCTCCACTCTTCACTCTCAACTCTTCACTCTGGAGGTAATTCTCCATTTTCCATTCTCAATTTTCAATTTGGCGCAAAAAACCGCATCCTCAAGCAGAGGATGCGGTTTTCGTTACGATAAAGCAGCCGCTCACATCGAGCCGCCCTTACTGCCCTCCCACACGCCGGTGGCGAGTGCGGACAGGTAGGCGTTGATGAAGCCGTCGATGTCACCGTCCATGACAGCGTTGATATTGGCGTTCTCAAAGCCGGTGCGGGTATCCTTGGCAAGGGTATACGGCATGAAAACGTAGGAGCGGATCTGGCTGCCCCATTCGATCTTCTGCTGAACGCCCTTGATGTCCGAGATTTTCTCGAGGTGCTCGCGCTCCTTGATCTCGACCAGCTTGGAGCGCAGCATACGCAGACAGTTTTCCTTGTTCTGAAGCTGGCTTCGCTCGGTCTGGCAGGCTACGACGATGCCGGTCGCCTTATGGATGAGGCGGACGGCCGAGGAGGTCTTGTTGATGTGCTGACCGCCTGCACCGGACGAACGGTAAACCTGCATTTCGTAGTCGTCAGGCTTGATCTCAAAGTCGGTGGAGGTATCCGGAATATCCGGTACGACCTCGACAGCCGAGAACGAGGTCTGACGGCGGCCGGAGGCATCAAACGGAGAGATGCGTACCAGACGGTGTACGCCGTTCTCGCCCTTGAGGAAGCCGTAGGCGTTCTCACCCTCGATGAGAATATCGGCGGACTTGATGCCGGCGGTGTCGCCGTCCTGATAGTCCATGATTTTATAGGTGAAGCCGTGGCGCTCCGCCCAGCGGGTGTACATACGGTACAGCATCGCGCACCAGTCCTGCGCCTCGGTGCCGCCTGCGCCTGCGTGGAACGATACGAGCGCATTATGGCTGTCGTACTCGCCGGTCAGCAGCGTGCCGAGCTTCTGCTCTGCGATGCCGTCCTCGAGCTCCTTGTAGCCGCTCTCCAGCTCCTCGAGCATGGATTCGTCGTTTTCTTCAATGGCCATCTCGCAGATGGTGATAAGGTCCTCGCACAGCTCGTGCATCTTGTTGTAAGCCTCTACCTTGCCCTTGAGCGAGCCCATGCGGGATACGATCTTCTGGCTCTCCTCCGGGTTATCCCAGAAACCCGGCTGAGAGGACTTGATCTCCAGCTCCTCGACCTCGCGCTTGGCCTGCTCCAGACCCAGAGAGCCGTACAGCGCCTCCAGCTCGGGCTTGAGGTTGTTCAGCTTGACCTTGTATTCCTCAAATTGCAGCATGAAAATGCTCCTTTACTTTCAAATCGTTCAAAATTCCAGTACCTTATAGTATATAGGTTCGAGCGGGACTTGTAAAGATTTTTTCGTAAATTATAGCAGTTTAGATAAATAATGCGGAAAAAGTAGCGTATACAGCGCGTGAAGAGCAAGGAAATTTTATGCAGCCATGCTTGCCGCATGGCAAATGAAATTGACGATGCTATTTGCGTGCTGTATGCACGCACTTGCCGCAGTATTTGTCTGAACTGCTATAAGAGCCCGTCCCGTAAAGATTGTGTATATTTCCGCAAATTCGGCTTGACTAATTGCGGTTTATCCCATATGATAGGTACTGTAAGAGGGAGTAGCTCACGCGAGAGCGCGTGGTCGGTGCCGACAATCCCGATCGGATGTTATCCGGTCCGTACCGAACCGTAAGCAGCAAGACTTTTACCGCGATACGCGGTGAAAGTCTTTTTTTGTGCTCTGAAGACCGAAATCGAGCGAAAAACTCCCTGCAAACCGTGTAAACTGTTTGGGACAAGAATTGAAAGGGGAACTTCTATGCTGTCATTTGTATTTCTGGTGATCGGCTTTGCATTGCTTGTCTGGGGCGCCGACAAGTTCGTGGCGGGCGCATCCGCGCTGGCGCGCAAGCTGGGCGTATCGCCGCTGCTGATCGGACTGACCATCGTCGCATTCGGTACATCCATGCCGGAGCTGGCGGTCAGTGTCACGGCGGCGCTGAACGGTGCGAACGAGATTGCAGTCGGCAATGTAGTCGGCTCGAACATCTTCAACCTGCTGGTGGTCGCGGGCCTGTCCGCCGCTGTCTGCCCGCTCGTGATGGACAAAACGCTGCTGCGCCGCGACTGGCCGCTGTCCATTCTGGCGGCAGTGCTGCTGCTGGGTGCTGTCGCACCTGATCTCACCATTGCCCGCTGGGAGGGCGCTGTGCTGCTCATCGTGTTCGCGTTCATCCTGGCCCGTCAGATCCGCACCGCGCTGCACGACCGCGACCAGCTTGCCGCCGCAGAGGCGGAAGCCGAGGCCGAGGAGGCCGAAGCACCCATGTCCACCGCGATGATCTGGGTGAACATCGTGCTCGGTCTGGTGTGTATCGTAGTCGGCGGCCAGCTTGCCGTAAACGGCGCGACCGGCATCGCGCGGATGTTCGGCCTGAGTGAAACGCTCATCGGTCTGACCATCGTTGCACTCGGAACCAGCCTGCCCGAGCTCGTCACCTCCATCGTCGCTGCCCGCAAGGGTCAGAACGATATTGCGATGGGCAATGTTATCGGCTCGAATCTGTTCAATATTTTGCTCATTCTCGGCGTTTCGTCGGTCATCACGCCCATTCCGGTGCAGGCGACTTCTATCATCGACTGTCTGGTCCTTATCGCCATCAGCGTGGTGTTCTACCTGCCCGCCCGCAAGGGCAAGCTGGGCCGTCTGCCCGGCATCGCGATGGTAGCGACCTATGTCTGCTACACGGCGTACCTGATCATGCGGTAACGCTGCACAATACGAAAAGGACGAACCGGTTTGGTTCGTCCTTTTTGCGTTATCTGCACTGCTGCTGATAATTTTCTCCCCACGCCCACATGGCATCATTGCCGACTTCTCCGGAAACCCGCCGTATCAGTTCTAAAATCGTCCCGATCAGCCTGTGCGATGCGTGCAGGCTGATTTCTTTTGCGTTTCGTATAAACTGAGTATTGAACTGACTGACAGAAATAGTGTATACTAATATCCGGTTTAATAAGGGGGTAAAAATAATGGATTTTTTGAAGAAAAACGGTGCAGGTCTGCTGCTGTGCCTGTGCATCGCGGTTCCGGCGTGGCTGCTGGGACAGGCGGTGCCGGTGGTCGGCGGGCCGGTGTTCTCCATCCTGATCGGCATGGTGCTGACACTCATTTGGAAGGACAAGACCAAGGTACAGCCGGGCATCGGCTTCACCTCGAAGAAGGTGCTGCAATATGCAGTCATCCTGCTGGGCTTCGGCCTCAATCTATCCGAAATTGCAAAGGTGGGCGCGCAGTCGCTGCCCATCATCATTTCGACCATCAGTACCTCGCTCATCGTGTCGTTCGTGCTGTGCAAGGCAATGAAGGTGCCGTCGAACATCTCCACGCTGGTCGGCGTGGGCTCGTCCATCTGCGGAGGCTCGGCCATCGCGGCTACCGCGCCCGTCATCGGTGCGGACGATGAGGAGATCGCACAGGCTATCTCGGTCATTTTCCTGTTCAACGTTATCGCAGCGCTGACTTTTCCGACACTGGGCGGTATGCTCGGCATGACGGACCACGGCTTCGGCCTGTTTGCGGGCACGGCGGTCAACGATACCTCGTCCGTGACGGCGGCGGCCTCCGCGTGGGACGGCATCCACGGCAGCAACACGCTGGAGATTGCGACCATCGTCAAGCTGACGCGCACGCTGGCTATCATCCCCATCACACTGGTGCTGGCACTGTGGCGCACCCACAAGGCCAAGACCGAGCAGAGCAAGGGCGGCGAGGCGTTCTCGCTCAAGCGGGCGTTCCCGATGTTCATCCTGTACTTTGTGCTCGCCTCCATCATCACGACGGTATGCACCTCGGCGGGTGTACCGGCGGGCGTGTTCACGCCGCTCAAAACGCTGTCCAAGTTCTTTATCGTCATGGCGATGGCGGCTATCGGCATGAATACCAATATCGTAAAGCTGGTAAAGACCGGCGGCAAGCCGATCTTCATGGGCTTCTGCTGCTGGGTGGCTATCGCGTGTGTCAGCATCGCGATGCAGCGTTTTCTGGGGTTCCTCTAAAATATAAAATCTCCGCAGATACGAAGTCTGCGGAGATTTTTTGCTTTTGCGGAAACTTTGGCAATCCGTTTTGGGAAACGGGGAACGAGCGCTCCCGCGCGGGGCCAAAAGGATAGACAACCTACGGTTTTGCCCGTAGGCTGCTAAACCTTATTCCCGCGCTGTGCGCGGATTTAATGAGTGCTATCCTCTTGGGACTCCAACTTTCCCTTTGGTGCGATCTCGCGAACGGGCCTTACGGCCCTACTTCGTAAGTAACTCGCATAAAGGAACGGTATCGGCTCACATTTTCCGCGTTGCTGCGGCGTAATCGCGGCAGATTGCACTGGTTTTGCGTAAACTGGATGTAGCAGAGCGCTAACGACTTGAGCGCAGCCGAAAAAGGAATGGTCGGCGTTAAGCCGAGCCTATGAGCCGGTAACGGTACTGCTGTTCTCCTTTTTCGGTCCCACCTCTAAGTAGGAACGCTTGCGTTCCGTCGCTCCGAGGTATCCCAAAGGGAAAGGCAGGAGTTCAAAGAGGGAGACGCACTCATTTAATCCGCGCACAGCGCGGGAATAATGTTTAGTGGCCTACGGGCAAACCGTAGGTGTCCCTCCCTTTTTGCGCCCGCCGCGTGAGCGGCCCGTTCCCGCGCTCCGCAGAGCGCGAAATCCCCGCCCGGAAACGGCGTATCGCTCACGCGACTCGGTTGCACCGGAAAACGGCTGCCGAGAAACGGTCTGCATGATGCCTCATCGCCTTTCTGAAATCGAAATCGTAAGGGTCTGCACGCATTACAGCACAAAAAATATCCCTGCACCATCGAAACGGTGCAGGGACGTTAGAGAAAGGAGAAGTTTAAGCGTTTTCCATGATTGCCTTAACAGCGGCTGCGGTATCGGTCAGCGGGAACAGCTCATAGCCGACACGGCCGGTGTAGCCGCACTCTTCCAGATGACGGATGACCTTCTTGTAGTTGATCTCACCGGTGCCCGGCTCGTGGCGGCCCGGTGCGTCAGCAACGTGGATGTGGCCGAACGTATCGCCGTAGTTGGAGATGGTATCGCAGATGCAGCCCTCGTTGATCTGCATATGGTATACATCATACAGCAGCTTCAGACGGGGAGAGCCGATCAGACGAACGATCTCAGCACCCATCTGGGTGGTGGCGAGGAAGTTGCCGACATGGTCGGTGGTGATGTTCAGAGCCTCGAGGTTGAGGTTGATCTCTTCCTTTTCGGCCAGTTCAGCGCAGGCGAGCAGCGTGTCGTACATCGAGCACAGCTTCACGGTGTGGGACAGGTTGTCGTAGTGGTTGACAACGATGCCGCCATCGCCCAGCGCGTTGGAGTGGATGGTAACGCTCGAAGCGCCGACCTTTTTCGCCGCCGCGATGGACTCCTTGAGGTAGTCGAGGTACTTCTGCTTGTGGGTCGGGTCTACCAGCGAGAAATCCGCATCGCCGTTGAAGCCGGAGATAGCGATGCCGGCCTTCTCGGCAGCCGCGCGGGTCGCATCCAGATCGCGGATGCGCCAGTCCCAGAACTCTACGGCCTCAAAGCCGTCGTTCTTTGCAGCCTGAAAACGGTCGAGCCAGTCCAGCTCGGTGTAAAGGGTATCGATGCAAGCGCATTTTCTCAGTGCCATAGTAATTTACCTCCAGACAAATTTTACTCTTGTAAGTTGATGATACATCAAGCGTATCCAATATGCAATACGCTGATTGGTGAAAAATGGGTTACGCGCCGATGCCGAGGATACCGGACAGATTGAAAATGTTTTCAAACACCGGCGAACCGGAGTAAAGGATTACCGGGATCTGTACGCCATTTTCTCTGTTCAAACTCCCTCAAATTTGCATAGAAAAAACCGTTGGTGCATAGCGCACCAACGGTTTGAGCACATTGCTTAGACTGTGTGCGTAGTATGAAATTAAACCGTGATCAAGCCTCGATCTCGGAGATCTTGACCGGGCGGCCCTCATGCAGCGACTTGGTAGCAGCTGCGGCCATCAGTACCGGATACAGGCCGTCCTCGCCGGTAACCGGGGTTTCCTTGTCATTGACAACGGCATCTGCGAATGCCTGCATCTCGGCAACGAATGCGCCGGTGTAGCGATCCCACATGACCTTGTAGGCAACGCCGTGAACTGCGCCGTCCGCAGTGGACAGAACAGCGGTGTTCGGGGTGTCGTTCTGGTCCTCGGCACAGCCTTCGGAGCCGAATACCTCAACGCGCTGGTCGTAACCGTAAACTGCCTTGCGGCTGTTGTCGATCACGCCGATCGCGCCGTTTGCGAACTTGAGGGTAACGAGTGCGGTATCAACGTCGCCGGCCTCGCCGATGCCCGGATCGACCAGTACGGAACCAACTGCGTTTACCTCGGTAACTTCGCTGCCTGCGAGGAAGCGAGCCATATCGAAGTCATGGATCATCATATCATAGAAGATACCGCCGGAAACCTTAACGTAGGATACCGGAGGCGGCTCCGGGTCGCGGGAGGAGATCTTGATGATATTGACCTTGCCGACCTTGCCGTCACGAACCATGTCGTATACTGCACGGTGGTTGTGGTCGAAGCGGCGGCAGAAACCGATCTGCAGCTTTACGCCGGCCTCTTTGGCTGCGTTGATGGCAGCGTGAACCTTGGACAGATCATAGTCGATCGGCTTCTCGCAGAAGATGTGCTTGCCTGCGTGAGCAGCCTCGATGATGTACTTGGAATGGGTGTCGGTCGAGGAGCAGATGAGCACTGCTTCGATCTCGGGGTCGTTCAGGATGTCGTTTGCATCCTTGGTGGTGTTCGGAATGCCGCAGGACTTGGCAAATGCCTCGGTCTGCTCATTCATAAACGGGTCAGCGATGGTCTTGATCTCCATCTCCGGTACGAACATGGAAATGTTCTTCGCGTGTACCTTACCGATGCGGCCCGCACCGATGATACCTACTTTCATGGATGTTCCTCCTTAAATGAAACAAAATGGGGTATAAAGAGAGGTTTTTATTCTGTAAGAAGCGTTGGAGCGCAGTTCCTTGCAGAAAAATTATATAAAAAGCTGGTTATCAGCCTTTTATGCAAGAGGAGAAGCGGCAGGACAGGCGGGCTGCCCCGCCGCGGGGCATTTGGCGAATTACTTAAGCCATTCGTCGAACTTCTGGAGGCGCTCGGAAGCGTTGTCCTTGGTGATGATCTCGGTGCCGGTGTCAACGTCGCCGTAGTCCTCGCCGTTCAGGATCTTCACGATGGTTTCAACTGCCTTGTAGCCGATGTCGAAGTTGTTCTGGGCTGCGGTCATGGTCAGCTCGCCGCTTGCAACAGCTTCTACTGCGGACTTCTGGCCGTCAAAGCCGAGGAAAATGGTGTTGGCGTAAGCCGGATTGCCCTTTGCGGTACGGGCTGCGGCCAGTGCCATATCGTCGTTGTTGGAGCAGATGATGGCAACACCCTCCGGATACTTGCTCATGATGCCTTCCATCGCGGTTACAGCGAGGTCAGCGGTTGCATTTGCGTACTGGGTTTCGTTGTCAAGAAACTCGCCGCCGGCTTCGTTAACGCCTTCGCGGTAGCCTTCCATGCGGGCGGTGTTGGTCGCGTCACCCTGCACGCCTGCGATCTCGATGCACTTGATCTCGGTCCAGCCGGCTGCCTTTGCAGCTTCAACAGCGGCCTTGCCGCCCTCCTTGGCTGCTTCCTTGTTGCCGGTACCGACGAATGCGAGGCACTTGTCGGAATCGATGCGGGTGTCATATGCTACGACCGGCTTGTCGGTGCTTGCGATAGCAGTTGCCACAGCCTCGGACTGGAGCGGAGCGATCAGGTAACCGTCGTAGGATTCGAGCGCGAGGTCGGTCTGGATGGTGTTGAGCTGCTCTTCGTAGTAGGTTTCAGCCGGAGGGCCCTTGATGTCCAGATCGACCTGATCCGGATGCTCCTTTTCGTAAGCCTCGGCACCGGCCTGAACGATGTTCCAGAACTCGGCAGCGTTGGTCTTGAGCACCATGCTGATCTTGTACGGGCCGTCGTGGGATGCGGCGCCGGCGCTGTCGCCGTCGGTCTGTGCGGGGGTAGAATCGCCGCCGCCGCAGGCGGTCAGGCTGAGTGCGAGGGCTCCGGTCAGCAGGGCTGCAAGCAATCTCTTTTTCATAGTGTTACTCCCTTTCTCTTCTTCTCATTTTCGAGTTCAGCACTGTGCATTTGTGTGCTCTGTGCTGTTTATGTGCTTATTATAGCGAGCGGGCTGAAAACTGTCAACGGCTTTTTTACGGTGCGGAAAAGAGTACAGCAGAGAAAAACGCACAATATGTCGCCTATAAGTGGCTTAAATTAAAATATACACTTGTAATACGCAACAAAATAGCGGAGAATATGCAGGCTTACAAGGTTTGGCCTGTGCTCTTGTACACCTCGTACAAAAGCACACAAAACGGGAAAGCACAGAAAAATGCACAGAGTTTTTGCAAAACAAGAAAATACGAGAAAAAACCACCATATATCGGCGGAAAATAGGAAAAACAGCGTGTGTGCATATGCACGGAAAGAAAAGAAGCACAGAAAAACTGTTCACAAAGCACAGAAATATGATATAATGAACTCAGAGAAAAGAGAGTAACGCACAGAAGCGTGTAATAGAGTAGGGAAGAAATCCAGAAAAAGGTGCAGTAATATGAATAAAAGACCAACCATTCAAACGGTCGCAGAGCTGGCGGGTGTATCCCGCGGCACAGTGGATCGCGTATTAAATAATCGCTCATATGTGCGCGCAGATGTGCGCGAGCGCGTGCTCAATGCAATCCGGGAAACCGGTTATCTGTCCCCGCGCGAAGCGCACCGGCAGGCCGCCGAGGCTGAGCTGCCGCTCAAACCTGTGCGTTTGGGTGTGCTTTTGCCCAACTGGAGCGGTCCGTTCCGCGAGGAGGTCCCGCGCGGCATTCAGGCGGCGCGCTCCGAGCTGGAAAAGCGCAATATTGAGGTGCGTGTGTGCACTTGTGAAACAGATGTTCCGCGCGAAACCATCGAGCTGATCGACCAGCTGATCGAATGGGGCGCACAGGGCATCGCGCTGTGTTCGCTCAACGATATTATGATCGAAGCGCGCGTGGGCGAGCTGGCCGAACAGGGCATCCCGTGCATCACATTCAACTCCGACCTGCCGAACAGCCGCCGTCTGTGCTTTGTCGGACAGGATTACGCCAGGAGCGGCCGCATCGCCGCCGAGCTGCTCAGCAAATGCATCCCGACGACCGCGCGCGTGCTGGCGATGGCGGGCAATCTGGAATACAACGGCCATCGCACCCGTCTGGACGGTTTCTGTGAGCATATGAAGAAAAAAGGCTTCGCCTCGGAGCAGATCGAGATCGAAGAAACCTATAACGACTACCGCGTGACCTATAACCGTGTCACGGCGGCGCTCACCTCGGAGAACCCGCCGGCGGCCATTTATATGGCGAATCGCAGCGTGACCGGGTGTGTGGATGCGCTCAAATCGGCCGGCATGGACGGGCGCGTACACGTTATCGCACATGATATGTCGCCGCGCCGCAAGCAGATGCTCCTCGAGGGTTCGCTCGATTTTACCATCACGCAGGATATGTTCCGGCAGGGCAGTCAGCCGCTCCTTCTGCTGGCGGATCTTCTGCAAAAGGGAAAACAGCCGGAAAGCGGTATAAAGAGCACGGGCATTTCCATCATCTGCGCGCAGAATATCGACGAATGACACCGGAAAACGGCAAAACAAGACGGCACAGCGTATTGCTGTGCCGTCAGGCTGTCGCGAAACCACGGTTTCGCCGACAAGCAGGAACGGACCGTAGGCCGTTCCAAAGTCGTCCGAAAGTTCCCATACGGAAACTTTCTCCCTCTCAGGGTATAAAAACTGGCGCTATCCTTGCGCGGCTTCTCGGCCGCGCTGCGCTGGTACACGCCCTGCCTTTTTATGAATTTGCAAAGCAAATTCTATTTAATGCGCGCTGCCGCGCGATATGATAAAATTGGTGCAATACCGACTTTTTTGACAAACTGACGGCACAGCTTATAGCTGTGCCGTTTTCTCTTTGTATGCCGAAAATAAAACCTCCTTTGAGCTCATACCAGAGATAAGAGCCCAAAGGAGGCAAATCGATTCGATTTTAAGAGGAAACACCCAACGAAAAGGGTCGGGCGGCACTGTTATCCTCCAGAGGACCCTCTCTTGCCCTATGGGCAATTCACCTTGTGCCGCCCTTGCATCCGGTAAACCGTCAGACCGCAAAACCAGTGCAATCTGCCGCGAGTCCGCCGCAGCAACGCAGAAAACGTAAGCCGATACCCGTTTCTTTGCTCGGTCCCACCTCTAAGCAGGGCTGGCAAGCCAGCCCGTCGCTCCGAGGCAGCTATAAAAGGAAACTGGAGTCAAGAGGATAGAAACCATTTGGTGTCTATCCTTTTGCCCTTAGCGGGAATGCGGCATCTGCCATGCAAAGTGGTCGCAGTGCAGCAGCTCCTCCGCTCGGTGCGAGCACGGCTCGTCCAGATATTCGCGGTACAGCGCCTGTACCGCCGGATTCTCGTGCGAAAAGCGCAGCGGCGCATTCTGATCCAGCCGGAACAGCACCTTGCCGCGGTCTGCGGCCTTTTCGCGGTCGGTGCCGTCCACCGGCTGACCGCCGCCGCCCGCGCAGCCGCCCGGACACGCCATGATCTCCACGAACTCGTAATGCACCTCGCGGCGCTGGATGGAGCGCAGCAGACGGCGGGCATTGCCCAGTCCGCTGGCTACCGCGCAGCGGATGGTCTTTCCGGCGAGGTCGAACGTTGCCTCGCGCCACGGCAGCGGCGAAATCGTGCCGTCGTCGCGCACCTCGCGGAATGCATCCGGCGAGGGATTTTCACCCGTGGTGAGGAAGTACGCCGAGCGCAGCGCGGCCTCCATTACGCCGCCGGTCGCGCCGAAAATAACGCCTGCGCCCGTGCCGTCGCCCAGCGGCGAGTCGAATGGGGACTCCGCGATGTTCTCCACATCGATGTGCTCGGCCCGCGCCATGCGTGCCAGCTCACGGGTGGTGAGCACAAGATCCACATCGCTGCCGTGACCCGCCGCATCCATATCCGGCAGCTCGCGCTCGGCCTTTTTGGCGATGCACGGCATGATGGAGATACTGAAAATCTTATCCGCATCCACGCCGAGATTGTGCGCCAGCCAGGTCTTGCTGACCGCGCCGAACATCTGCTGCGGCGATTTCGCGGTGGACAGGCGGCCGGTCATCTCCGGGAACTGGGATTTCAGGAAGCGCACCCAGCCCGGACAGCACGAGGTGAACATCGGCTGGTTGTCCAGATCACCGGCCTGTAAGCGCTGGAGCAGCTCGGTGCCCTCCTCCATGATGGTGAGATCGGCGGAGAATGTGGTGTCGAACACATGATCCGCGCCGAGCTGGCGCAGAACGGAAACCAGCTGGCCGACAGTGGCCTTGCCGGTCGGCATACCGAACGCCTCTCCCCATGCGGCACGGACAGCCGGTGCGATCTGCACCACCGTCACGCGGTCGGGATTGCCGAGCGCGGCATACGCCTTGGAGGTGTCGTCGCGCTCACGCAGTGCGCCGGTCGGGCAGTGCGTGATGCACTGGCCGCACAGCGAGCAGTCCGCCTGTTTGATATAGCGGTTGCCGGAAACGTCGATGGTGGTGCGCGCACCCGAGCCGCTGATGTCCCAGATGGACAGCGACTGCACCTTGTCGCACACCTGAATGCAGCGCATACACTTGATGCACTTGTTCACATCGCGGTAGAGCGGGAACGTGGTCGTCCAGAATGCCTTTTTGCCGCGGGCAAGATCGGTCGGATAGGGAACGCCCAGAATGCCCAGATCGTTCGCAATCTTCTGGAGCTGGCAGGTGCCCGAGCGGACACAGGCCGCGCATTTGCTGTCATGCTGGGACAGGATGAGCTCCATATTGGTGCGGCGGGCCTCCAGCGCACGCGGCGAGTTGGTGTGGATGACCATGCCCTCGCGCACCACGTTGTTGCACGAGGGGACCAGCTTGCCTTCGCCCTCGACCTCAACGCAGCACACGCGGCACGCGGAGATCTCGTTGAGCTCCTTGAGGTAGCACAGGCTGGGGATCTCGATGTCCACCGAAGCGGCGGCATCCAGAATGGTGGTGCCCTCCGGCACCGTAACCGGGATAGAATTGATCGTCAGATTTACCATTTGGAAGAACGCCCTCCCTTGAAGATACCGTAGCCGAAGTGGTCGCAGCGCAGACAGCGGGAGGTTTCCTGACGGACCTCCTGCTCGGTCATGCCGCACTTGACAAGCTCAAAGTTGCCGACACATTCCTCAGCGGGTCTGCTGCGAAGCTCGATGCGGCCGCAGGCGGGCATATTGGTCAGGTGCGGTGCGGGGATCTCGACATCGCTGCGGATGATATGGTGGAAGCCGAGGTGTGCATCGATGTTCGCGGCGGCCACCTTGCCGCCCGCTACCGCGCGGATAACGGTCGCCGGGCCGGTAACGGCATCGCCGCCGGCGAAAACGTGCGGCGTGTTCGGCACGAACGAGTCGGATTCGGCCTGAATCTTGCCGCGCACGACCGGTGCGACCTGCTCGAACGGCTTTGCATCGATGGACTGGCCGATAGCGACGATGACAACGTCGCACGGCGTGCGGAGCAGCGGCTCCTGTGCATCATACGGGCGCGGACGGCCGTCCTTGCCGTAGGCGCCGATGATCTGCGGACGGGTCCACAGCGCAGCAACGCGGTGGTTCTCGTCGGTTTCGATGTGGTCGGGCGCCTGAAGCGGCAGGATGCGGCAGCCCTCGCTCTGTGCTTCTTCGATCTCCTCCGCGAGCGCCGTCATATCGGAAACACGGCGGCGGTATACACAGGTGACAGCCGAAGCGCCCAGTCGGATGGCGGTGCGGGTTGCATCCATCGATACATTGCCGCCGCCGATGACACAGACACGCTTGCCCTTGAAGTCCGGCACGCGGCCCTCGCCGATGTCGCGGAGCAGCTGCACGGCGGAGTGTACGCCGACGGCATCTTCGCCGGGAATGCCGATCTTTTTATCGTTATGCGCGCCGATGGAGATGTAAACGGCATCGTACTGGTTCTCGATCTCGGCAAACGAGATGTCGCGGCCGATGGAAACGCCGGTGTGCACCTCGATGCCGGTGGACAGGATGAAATCGATGTCCGCATCCAGCTTTTCCTGCGGCAGACGGTAATCCGGGATGCCGTAGCGCAGCATACCGCCCAGCTTGGGCCGCTGGTCGTAGACAACGACCTGATGACCCATCAGGGACAGAAAGTACGCCGCCGACAGGCCGCCCGGGCCGCCGCCGATCACGGCGATGCGCTTGCCGGTGGACGGGGCACACGGAGGCGGCGTGGTGTTGTCCGCATGGTCGCACGCAAAGCGCTTGATGCCGCAGATGTTGACCGCGTCGTCCACCATGCTGCGGCGGCAGTGTGCCTCGCACGGGTGCTCGCAGACATAGCCGCATACGGTCGGGAACGGGTTGTCCTTGCGGATGAGCCGCACGGCATCGTTGTAGCGGCCCGCACGCACGAGCGCGATATAGCCCGGAATATCTACACCGGCCGGGCACAGCGCCACGCACGGCACCGGATGGTCCCAGCCGAACAGACAACGGCCGCTCTCCACATGGGAGAGGTAGTCGTCGCGGAAGCCCTGCACGCCCTGGAGCACCATGCGGGCGGCCTCGTAGCCGATGGCGCAGTCCGCCGTATCCTGAATGACACGGGCGGTCTTTTCGATCAGGTCGATGGTTTCCAGCGTGGCGGTGGAGTCCAGCACCTGCTCGAGCAGGGTAGTCAGCTGGCCCAGACCGATGCGGCACGGAACACATTTGCCGCAGGTCTGTGCGTGGCACAGCCGCAGGAACGACAGCGACATATCCACCGGGCATACACCCGGAGGGCTGGCGCTGATGCGCCGCTCAATATCGCGGTATAACCCGGCAATGACGGCTTCCGCCTTGCCCGGCGTTTCAATGGATAAACGACTCAAAAAAGTCCCCTCCCTTTCTTGTGAAAACATACTAAAAATAATATGACTTTTCAGAGGATAAGTCAATTCTAACTTGGTGATTTTGGCGAAAATACCAATAAAAACAGCGTTCAGCTGGCAGAGGAGGAACGGATATGCTATACTGACAGAAGAAACCAAAGGAGAGCAAAGCTATGCATATCATCAATTTCGGTTCGCTGAATATCGATAATGTATATCAGGTCGAGCAGTTTGTCCAGCCCGGCCAGACCATCACGGCAAAGGGCTACACCGTGGTCGCAGGCGGCAAGGGCCTGAACCAGTCGGTCGCGGCGGCGCGGGCCGGCGCGGAGGTGCTGCACGCGGGCGCTGTCGGCGCGGAGGTGCTGCACGCGGGCGCTGTCGGCGCGGACGGCCGCTTCATGGCCGAGCTGCTGCGCGAGGCCGGCGTGGATACCTCGCTGCTGCGCGAGGTGGAGGGCCCGTCCGGCCATACCGTCATCGAGGTCAACGCCGCGGGACAGAACCGCATTATCGTGTACGGCGGCGCGAACCGCAGCATGACGGAGGACTATATCGAGCGGGTGCTCGCCGCCGCGCAGCCGGACGACCTCGTGCTGTTGCAGAACGAGGTCAATCTCGTGCCGGAGATCATGCGCCGCGCAAAAGAGAAAGGTCTGCGCGTGGTGTTCAATCCCTCGCCCATGCCTGAAAATCTGAACGAGCTGCCGCTTTCGTGTATCAGCCTGTTCATGGTGAACGAGCTCGAGGCGGCACAGCTTGCGGGCACAGCCGCCGATGCGGAGTACGAGGCCACGCTGACCGCTCTGCGTAAAAAATATCCGCACGCGGCGGTGGTCATGACGGTCGGTGCGGACGGTGTGCTGTATGAGGATGAAGCGGAGCGGCTCCGTCTGCCTGCATTCAAGGTGCAGGCCGTGGATACCACGGCGGCGGGCGATACGTTCTGCGGATATTTTCTCGCGGCGGTGTGCGCGGGCAAATCGGCGGAAACAGCGCTGAAAGAAGCCTCGGCGGCCTCGGCCATCGCGGTTTCGCGCGCGGGCGCGGCGCCTTCGGTGCCGACAGCGGACGAAGTGCGGGAATTTGTACGCACTCACGCATAAACGGCAGAAGATCGGGCACACTGAATCTCCGAAAGGAGTTGTATCAGTATGCATATCGAAATCGATCGCGGCGGCTGTATCTCGTGCGGACTGTGCGAGGCGAACTGTCCGTCCGTGTTCCGTATTGCCGAGGACGGGCTGGCCGAGGTGTATCATCAGCCGGAAACCTCTGCCGAGCAGGCGGATGCGGAGAGCGCCGCAGGCGGCTGTCCGGTGGCGGTTATCCATGTAAAGTAATTGTCTGGAAAAATGCAAACACAGAAATAAGGATACTGTAGGGCGGGCTGCCCTCAGCCCGCCGTATTTAACGGTATGCAGATGGTTTAAGCGGCGGGCTGAGGGCAGCCCGCCCTACGCATAATTAGAGATGGTTTTCAATCAGCACGGATTTATGTCGAAAATAATACAGGTATCCCACAATATCCGCCAAAAACCACCCGATCGGTATCGCGATCCAAATGCCGACCTCACCGACCGGTCCGGCGAGTGCATAGGCCAGCGCCACGCGCGTGCCAAGCGAAATAACGGTCAGCACGACCGACATACCCGGCCGTTTGACCGCGCGGTAGAACCCGTACAGCAGGAACAGACAGCCGATGCCGGCATAAAATGCGCCCTCGATGTGCAGATACCGCACGCCGGAGGCCAGCACGGCGGTTTCTTCCGCCTTGACGAAGATACGCATGAGCGGTTCGGCAAATGTGAACACCAGCGCCGAAATGATGCACGAGAAGCCCACGCTGAGCAGCGTGGCCTTTCGCAGCCCCTCACGGAGGCGGTCGGTCTGACCCGCGCCGTAATTCTGCGCGATAAAGGTCGAAAAGGCGTTGCCGAAGTCCTGCACGGGCAGGTAGGCGAAGGAGTCGATCTTGACCGCTGCCGCAAACGCCGCCATCGTCACTGCGCCGAAGCTGTCCACGAGCCGCTGGACGAGCAGGATGCCGAAGTTCATCGCGGACTGCTGGGCACAGGTCAGCAGGGACAGGTCGCAGATTTCCCGCAGGATGCGCCCGTTCCAGCGGAAATGCCGCTTTTCGGGCAGTAAGCCGCGGCAGGAATGCAGTGTGTACAGCAGCAGACCGATACCGGAAACGTACTGTGCGATAACAGTCGCGGCGGCCGCGCCTGCGATGCGCCAGTCGAATACCAGCACGAACAGCAGGTCGAGCGCGATGTTCAGCACCGCCGATACGCCGAGGAACCACAGCGGCGCGGCGGAGTTGCCTGCGGCCCGCAGCAGGCACGCGAAAAAGTTGTACAGGAACGAGGCGATGAGTCCCGCGAAGATAATGACGAGATACCCGCGCATATCCGCGTAAATGCCGTCCGGGACCTGTAAAAAGTGCAGGATCGGGTCAATGAGCGCGTACACCAGCGCATTCAGCGCCAGCGTGATGCCGAAGATCAGGCCAAAGGCGTGAGCAACGGCGGTTTTCAGCGCATCTCTGTCGCCCTTGCCGAGATAGATGGAGAACAGCGCGCCCGAGCCCATCGACAGCCCGAGAAAGACAGAGGTCAGGAACGTCATCAGCGTGTACGCCGAGCCGACTGCCGCCAGTGCATCGCGCCCGAGCGCCCGCCCGACAATGAGTGTGTCAGCGATGTTGTAAAACTGCTGGAGCAGGTTGCCCGCGATCATCGGCAGAGCAAACAGTATCAATCCTTTGGCAATGCTGCCTTTTGTCAGATCGCGGTACATGAGATCACCTGTATATGTTAAGATAAACCTATTATAGCCCCAGAACGGGCAAAACACAATGCCGGACTTGCTTTTGTACCGTTTGGGAAACGAGGGAACGTGCCGCTCGCGCGGCGGGCGCACAAGAGGGATAGACACCTACGGTTTCCACCCCTCTTGTGAATCTCCCCGTTTCCCTTGGCAACCTCGGAGCGACGGAACGTTCCGTTCCTACTTAGAGGTGTGACCGAAAAAAGGAGAACGGCAGTACCGTTACCGGCTCGTAGGCCGCAAAGCGCCATTCCTTTCACAGCAACGCTCAAGCCGCTAAAGCTCTGCTACACCCAGTTACGCAAAACCAGTGCAATCTGCCGCGATAACGCCGCGACAACGCGGAAAACGGAAGCCGACACCGTTCCTTTATGCGAGTTACTTACGAAGTAGAGCCGTAAGGCTCGTTCGCGAGGCTGCTAAGGGAAAAGGGGAGCTTCCTAAGAGGGTGGAAAACCGTAGGTTGTCTACCCTCTTAGGCCCCGCGCGGGAGCGCCGTTCTCCCGCCGTCCGCAGACGGCGAAATTCCCCAGCCCGGCAACGGCGTATTGCTAACGCAACTCGTGTGCACCAGAGAACGGCTGCCGAGGAAAGGGCTGCCGCCCAGTCACGGCGTATCGCTTCGCAACTCGTGTGCACCAGAGAACGGCTGCCACGTAGTTATCCCCAGCCTGTGCATAAAAGAACGCCTGTCACCTCACGGCAACAGGCGTTCTCTATGCACTTTTTAGCGGATCGGCAGCATCTTGCCGGTTTCAAACGACTCCTTGCAGCGGTAAGCAGCCTCGGAAACGGCGGTGCCGTCGTAAACGGTGAGGTCAGCGGGCTTGGTGTTGTCGCGGACATGGCCGGTGAATGCGACCATCTCGGCAACGAATGCCTCGTGCCAGCGGCTCATGAAGTCCGGATAATACTCCTCGCGGGAGCCGTGCTCGTCAACGATGTTCAGCAGGTTCTTTGCGCCGACGTTTGCAATACGCAGCGTGCCGTGCGTGCCGATGATCTCGGTTTCAACGTTCGAGCCGGCCGCATGGGTGCGGTTGGTGAACATGAAGCCCATCGCGCCGTTCTCCATCTGGATGGTAGCAGCCGCGTTGTCGGCATCGTTCAGCTCCTTGTACAGGTCGAACTCGAATACGCCGCCGATCGCCCATACGTTCTTGACATTCGAGCCGGTGAACCAGCGGATGAGGTCGATGTCATGCACGCACATATCGAGGTACTGGCCGCCGGAGTGCGGTGCGAACTTCAGAGTGGACTCGATGGTGGAACGCGGGTCCTGCGTGTAGGAGCGCACCAGAACGACCTTGCCGATGTCGCCGTTGTCGATCTTGCGCTTTGCCTCGGCGTAGGACTTGTCGAAGCGGCGCATGAAGCCGAGCTGGAAGATGAGGTCGGGATGTGCCTCGATGACCTTCTCAGCGGCCTTGCACTGTGCAACGTCCGTGCCGAGCGGCTTCTCGCAGAAAACGTGCTTGCCGTTGTTCATCGCGATCTCGATCTGCTGGCAGTGCAGGAAGGACGGGGAAACGATAACGATGGCATCGAGCTCCGGATTCTTGCACATTTCCTCGAAATCGGTGTAGGTATTCGGTACGCCGAGCTCTGCGGCAACTTCCTTTACGCGGTTCGCATCAACATCGCAGATGGCAGCCAGCTCGCAGCCCGGAACCTGCGTTGCGAGATTCTTTGCGTGCTCATAGCCCAGACGACCCAGACCAACCGAACCGATCTTAACAGTTTTCATGGTATTCTCTCTCCTTACAAATAAAACGCTCTCACTCTTGGCGGCCTTGCGCCGCTCTTCTTTCGATGGTCTTATTGTAGCGCGTTCGGGACGGAAAAAACAGAGCAATCTTGCGAAAAAAACAGGCCGGATTCAGGGCAGAACAGAGAGCGCGGAGAGAAACTTTCAAATTCTTGCGGTCAGGTCATTTGTGGAACACATACTCCTTGCGGAACGTGCGCGGCGACATCCCGACCGCCTTGGAGAACTGCGCGTTGAAGTGACTGGGATTGTCATAGCCGACCTGTGCGGCGATGCGCGTTACCGGCAGGTCGGTGGTGATGAGCAGTGTCTGGGCTTCTCCGATGCGGCGGCGCAGAACGTATTGCAGGGGAGAGTAGCCGGTGACTTCCTTACAGATGTGCGCGAGATAATACGGGCTGACGCGCATGGAGTCTGCCATCTGCTGGAGCGAAAACTCCTCGGCAAAGTGGCTGTCAATGTAATCCTTGATGCGCTGGGCGAACACGTTGCCGCCGTGCGTGCTGCCCTCGGCGGCGGTGGCGCGGAACTGCTGCACGAGTGTCAGTATCGCCAGCAGGAGATGGTGCGCGCCGTCGTCGTTGCCCTCGGTCAGCTCGTCGTAGAGCACATCATACAGGTGCTCGAGGCGCACGGTCTGCGGTTCGGTCAGGCGGCACACCGGACACGCATCCTCCTCGATGAGCGTGTTCTCGCGCAGGCCGGGCACGGCCAGCCCGCCGAGCGCAAGGCTGGAGGTCGCGACCGGACGATCCGGGCCGGAGGGCTCGTCATGCACCACGCGGCTGTTGAAGATGAACAGGTCGCCGCGGCGGGCATCATACGGCGTGCCGCCGACAAAATACCGGCTTTCACCGCCGCGCACGAGCACCACCTCGACTAAATCGTCATGGGCGTGCATCACGCGCGGGTGCGCGGAGGCTTTTTCGTCCGTGCGGCTGACCGAAAACAGGCGCGGCATTTTCGCCAGTCCGAACGGAGGCTCGTATTCCTTTTTGACAAAGCATTGGATCATAGCGGCGTACCTCTTCAGATTATCGTTTTCTGAGATTATCATAGCACAAACAGGAAAGACGGGCAACGAAAAAGGCTCCCGTTCCTATCGAACGGGAGCCTTTCTATATAAGAGGTGAAAGGAAAGCGGCTTACTCGGTCTTCATATACAGCATACGGATGGAGTTGAGCACGCACAGCATCGCAACACCGGTATCCGCGAAAACAGCCAGCCACATGGAGGCGATGCCGCACAGGCCGAGCACCATGACGAGCAGCTTGACGGCCAGCGCGAACACGATGTTCTCCTTGGAAACGATGTTGGCCTTGCGGGCGATCTTGACCGAAACCGGGATGGAGGTCAGGTCGGCGTTCATGAATACAACGTCGGCGGCCTCAATGGCGGCATCCGCGCCGCTGCCCATTGCCGCGCCGACATCCGCACCGGCGAGAACGGGTGCATCGTTGATGCCGTCGCCGACGAACATGACTGCGCCGCGCTTCTCGCGAATATCGGTCAGCGCCGACAGCTTATCCTGCGGGAGCAGGCGGGCGCGCACCTCGTCGATACCGACTTCCTGTGCGACTGCATCCGCGCTGGCCTGACCGTCGCCGGTCAGCATCGCAGTGGTGAGGCCCTGCGCCTTCATGCGCTGCACAGCGGATTTGGCATCGGCCTTGATCGTATCGGCAATATCGATATGACCGAGAAACTTTCCGCCCAGGGCCAGCAGGACTTCGGTGCTGCCCGGCGTGCCGTGGTAGCCGGAAAGGTCGATATGGTGGTGCTCCATCAGCTTTACGTTGCCGCAGAGCACGGTCTTGCCCTCAAGCTCGGCGGAAACGCCCTCACCGGCCTGCTCGCGGATGTTCTCGAGCGTGCCGTTGCCGGCCGCAGCATCGCGTTCCTCATATGCGGTGAGGATGGAGCGTGCGATCGGGTGGGTGGAGGCGATCTCGCACATGGCGGCCAGCCAGAGCAGCTCGCCCTCGTTCAGCGGAACGCCCTCCGCCGGAACGATGTGCTGCACCACAAAGTTGCCCTTGGTGATGGTGCCGGTCTTATCCATAACGATGGTCTTAACGTTGTTCAGAGCCTCGAGCGAAGCGCCGCCCTTGAACAGAATGCCGCGCTTGGAGCCCGCGCCGATGCCGGAGAAATAGGTCAGCGGTACGCTGAGCACCAGCGCGCACGGGCACGAGATAACGAGGAACGTCATCGCGGTGTAGACCCATTTATGCCACTCGCCGGTGAAGATACTCGGAACGATGGCGGTCAGCAGGGCAATGCCGACAACCGCCGGTGTGTACACGCGGGAGAAACGGGTGATGAAGCGGTCGATCTTCGGCTTGCGGGCCGCAGCGTTCTCCACGCTGTCGAGGATGCGCTGTACCATACTCTCCGCAAGAATGTGGGTAACGCGCAGCTTGATGGCGCCGTCTGTGTTGACACAGCCGGAGGTGGCCTTGTCGCCGGCGGCTACGCGGACCGGAACCGGCTCACCGGTGACAGCCGAGGTGTCCAGACGGCTCTCGCCCTCGACTACCTCGCCGTCCAGCGGTACGCGGTCGCCCGGACGGACCAGAACAATGTCGCCTTCCTGTGCTTCCTCGGCCGGAATGACTTCGACTTCGCCGTTCGCCTTGACAAGATTTACGGTTTCAGGGCGCAGGTCGATGGCATCCATGATCTGTCGGCGGGAACGTTCGACCGCGCGGTCCTCGAAATACTCACCGACACGGTAGAACAGCATAACGCCGACGGCCTCGTCGAACGAGCCGACCGCCCATGCGCCGATGGTCGCAACCGCCATGAGGAAATTCTCGTCAAATACCTGACCGCGGCCGATGTTCTTGACGGCGGTCAGCAGAACGTGGCGGCCGAGCAGCAGATAAGCCGCAATGAGCAGCACCAGCTTGACGGCCATCACCGGAATGAGCAGGCCCGCAGCGAACAGCGCCGCGCCAATGAGCATTTCAGCGAGAGGATGGCTGTTGTCCTCCTCTTTTTCTTCTTCGGGCGCGATGACCTTGACTTCGCTCTCGATATTCGAGCAGATTTTGCGGATTTCGGGGAGCAGCGCATCCGGGTTGTCGCCCTTGACACGCAGCTGCTTGGTTTCGTATACGAGCACGCAGTCGTCGATGCCATCGAGCTGGCTGATCTGGTGCTGCATCTTGGCGGCGCAGTGGGCACAGCCGAGGTTCTCCAAGGTGTACACGCGCTGGCCGTCGCGGCCGTAGTGCTTGGGCTTGGGCGCGATGACTTTCGCTTCGCTCTCGATGGACGAGCAGATTTCGCGGATCTTCGGCAGCAGTGCATCCGGATTTTCACCGGTCACGCGCAGCTGCTTGGTTTCAAACACGAGAACGCAGTCCTCAACGCCGTCCAGCTGGCTGATGCGCTGTTCCATTTTGGCGGCACAGTGCGCGCAGCCGACATTCTCGAGCGTGTACACGCGCTTGACGCTGTGTGCGCCCGCGGCGTGCTCGTGGTGATGGTGCTCATCCTCGTCGTGGTCGTGATGGTGATGGTGGCCGCAGCCGCACTCGCACTCGTCGTCATCGTCGTCGTGGTGATGATGGTGCTCGTGTTCGTGTTCATCCTCGTCGTGATCATGGTGGTGATGGCCGCAGCCGCACTCGCAGTCGTCATCGTCGTCGTGGTGGTGATGATGGTGCTCGTGTTCGTCCTCTGCGTGGTCGTGATGATGGTGGCCGCAGCCGCAGTCGCACTCGTCATCGTCATCGTGGTGGTGATGATGTTCGTGTTCGTCCTCGTCGTGGTCGTGATGATGGTGGTGTCCGCAGCCGCACTCGCACTCGTCGTCATCATCGTGGTGATGATGGTGCTCGTGTTCATCGTCGTCGTGGTGGTGATGATGATGGTGCTCGTGCTCGTGTTCGCCCTCATCGTGGTGATGGTGGTGGCCGCAGCCGCACTCGCACTCGTCCTCATCGTCGTCGTGGTGGTGATGATGTTCGTGTTCGTCCTCGTCGTGGTCGTGGTGATGGCCGCAGCCGCACTCGCACTCGTCCTCATCCTCATCGTGGTGGTGATGGTGCTCGTGTTCGTCCTCGTCGTGGTGATGATGGTGTTCGCAGCCGCATTCACACTCGTCATGCTCGTGATGATGTTCGTGCTCGTGCGCTTCCTTATTTAATAAGGTATCCTCCTGCTTGTGTTCGTCTGCCATTCGGATCCCCTCCTGTCGGTGATAGTCGATAACATATGAATGGGTGCTCATATGTTCATGTATTCATATTAAGACGAACACAGGGGAAAGTCAATAGCTGTATATGAAAAAGGTGCACAAAAGAAACGGGGCCAAACTTCGCATTTTGCGCGTGTTTCAGGGCGGTTTGAGAAAATATGCAGGAGCGGAAAGACAAACCTGCATCCATGCAAACTGACTGAACCCGAGCGTTATTCACAAAGAAAAACGCGGATAAAAATGATAGACTTAACAAGATGTACAAAGATTCTCTGTAATTTGAGCAATTTTTTTTTGCTTTAGGACTTGCGTATTGGGTACAAAAACCAGTATAATCTATGTTGTACGGCTATGCATTACGCATAGTCGGCCAATTTTTGAAGAAGAGGAAGCCGGCGTGCCGGTTCTTCTTGTGCAAAATATTAGAGAGGTGAAAAAAATGGTGTATTCGTTCCGTGGCGGCATACACCCGGGCACTCATGCAGACCCGGGCTATAAATCCGCGACAAACACCAAGCCGATTGAGAAGCTGGCTCTGCCTGATGAGGTAATCCTGCCGGTTTCCATGCACATCGGCGCCCCGGCCAAGCCGATCGTTTCGGTCGGTGAAACCGTGGATCTGGGACAGCCTATCGCGGAAGCCGGCGGCTTCGTCAGCGCTCCTGTCCATGCTACCGTTTCCGGTAAGGTAAAGGCTATCGAGCCGCGCCTGCATCCGAACGGCAGCAAGGTCCTGTCCGTTGTTATCGAAAACGACGGCGAGGACCGCAAGCACGAGTCCGTGCATCCCTACGATTTCGCTTCCATGAGCAATGAGGAGCGCATCGAGTGCATCCGCTCTGCCGGCATTGTCGGCCATGGCGGCGCAACGTTCCCGACCCATGTCAAGATCCAGTCCGGTATCGGCAAGTGCGACACGGTCATCATTAACGCCGCAGAGTGTGAGCCGTACATTACGTCCGACCACCGTCTGCTGCTCGAGCGCCCGGAGGAAACCATCGGCGGCCTGAAGATGCTGGCCGACATCATGGGCGTGCAGAACGCGATCATTGCGATCGAGGAGAACAAGCAGGATACCTTCGCCAAGATCGAGGAGCTCATCAAGGACGATTCCCGCCTGCACCTGTATCCGCTCAAGTGCAAGTACCCGCAGGGTGCTGAGAAGCAGCTCATCAATGCCTGCACCGGCCGCGAGGTTCCGTCCGGCAAGCTGCCGGCAGACGCTGGCTGCGCGGTATTCAACGTTGATACCGCCGGTGCGGTTTACCGCCGCTTCACCACCGGTATGCCGGTCATCCGCCGTATCGTTACCATCTCCGGTTCCGCTGTTGCCGAGCCGAAGAACCTTGAGGCACGCATCGGCACCCCGATCGAAAAGCTGATCGATGCCTGCGGCGGCTTCAAGGAAGCGCCGAACAAGCTCCTTGCGGGCGGCCCGATGATGGGCAATGCCCAGTTCTCTCTGGATGCCCCGGTCGTAAAGGGCACCAACGCTTTCCTCGCCTTTGCAGGTGATGAGGACAAGCGCGTAAAGGATCCCCAGTGCATCCGCTGCGGCAAGTGCATCAACGCCTGCCCGATGCACCTCCTGCCGATCTACATGAATGTATACGGCAAGCAGGAGGATCTGGACAACGCTGTTGACTGCGGCATGATGGACTGCATCGAGTGCGGTTCCTGTGCGTATGTCTGCCCGGCCCGCATCCCGCTGGTTGCTCAGTTCCGTCTGACCAAGGGCAAGATCCAGGCAAAGCGCGCGGCAGAGCGTGCCAAGGCTGAGGCCGAGAAGAAAAAGGCCGAGGCGGAAGCTGCTGCCAAGTCCGACAAGCCGGCAGAGAACAAGTAAGGGGGATAACGAAAATGGCTTATGATCTCAGCAAAGTAGTCGTAACCTCCTCGCCGCATATCAAGGCGGATGATGACACCCGCAGCTTGATGCTCGATGTGCTCATCGCACTTGTTCCGGCACTGGCGGTTGCAGTTTATACGTTCGGTATGCGTGCCCTGCTGCACGTTATCATCGCAATGGTGGCAAGCCTTGTGTTTGAAACCATTTACAACAAAATCGTAAAGCATCCGAACACGATCGGCGACCTGTCCTGTCTGGTCACCGGCGTGCTCATCGCTTTCAACATTCCGGTCGCAGCACCGCTGTGGCTGGGCGCATTCGGTGCGCTGTTCGGCATCATCGTTGTAAAGATGCTGTTCGGCGGCATCGGCAAGAACTTTATGAACCCGGCGCTGGGCGCCCGTGCGTTCATGATGGCTTCGTGGGCCGGCTTCATGACCACCTGGACCGCTCCGCACGCATCCCTGCCGATCTTCGGCAACGTTACCGTTACCGATGCGATCTCCACCGCAACTCCGCTGGCAACCCTCAAGACCGGCGCTGTACCGGCTGACACCAGCCTGCTGGAGATGCTGCTCGGCCAGACCGGCGGCGTTATCGGTGAGACCTCTGCTCTGGCTCTGATCGCCGGCGGCGTTTACCTGCTGTGGCGCAAGGTCATCACCATCAACATCCCGGCAGCTTACATCCTGACCGTTGCCGTCATCACCTTCCTGTTCCCGCTGTCCGGCGATGTTTCCCGCGTACAGTGGATGCTCAGCCAGGTACTGTCCGGCGGCCTGATGCTCGGCGCCATCTTCATGGCTACCGACTATGTTACCAGCCCGGTAACCCCCAAGGGCCAGATCGTATTCGGCGTGGGCTGCGGTCTGCTGACCGTATTCATCCGCTACTTCGGCGGTCTGCCGGAGGGCGTATCCTACTCCATCCTGATCATGAACACGCTGGTTTGGGCGATCGACAAGAAGACCCATCCGCGCAAGTTCGGTTATCAGCTCGACAAGGTTAAGAAGGAGGCGCAGTAAATCATGGAAAGCAACAAAAAGGAAGGCGGCATCGTACAGCTTGTCGTCGTACTGGGCCTCATTACGTTCATCTGCGCACTGCTGCTCGGCGTGATCAACGGCGTAACCGCGGACAAGATCGCGCAGAACGCAGTTGAAACCCGCGACGCTGCCATGGCAGAGATCATCCCGGACGCAGAGTTCGAGGACATGAACACCGCGCTCAGCGCAGACGAAGTCGCAGCCGCAGGCGTCACCCTGCCGGCAGGCCGCACCGCCGCTCAGATCGACGGCGTTTACAAGGCTACCAAGGACGGCGAAGAAGTCGGCTACTGCGTACAGGTAGAGCCGAAGGGCTTCGGCGGCAACGTTACCATGATCGTCGGCATCAACGCTGACGGCACGGTCGCAGGCGCAAAGGTTACTTCTCACGCCGAGACCCCGGGCCTCGGCGCAAAGAGCCAGGCAGACCCGAACTGGATCACCCAGTACGCAGGTCAGGCGGCTGACGGTCAGCTCCAGGTTACCAAGGACGGCGGTACGATCAACGCCATCACCGGCGCGACCATCACCTCCCGTGCAGTAACCGACGGCGTTAATACGGCGGCAGCATATGTCGCTACTCTGGGTTAAGGAGGAAAAGCCACAATGAAATTTTCTGAACAGCTGAAATCGGGCGTTATCCTCGATAACCCGGTTTTCATGCAGACGATCGGTCTTTGCCCGACGCTGGCAACCACCACTTCTCTGCAGAATGCGATCGGCATGGGCGCGGCGGCTACCGTCGTTCTCATCTGCTCGAACGTAGTTATCTCCGCGCTGCGCAAGATCATTCCGGACAAGATCCGTATCGCAGCCTTCATCACGGTCATCGCGACCTTCGTAACCATGATCGACCTGTCCATGCAGGCATTCCTGCCGTCGCTGGCTTCGTCGCTCGGTCTGTTCCTGCCGCTGATCGTAGTTAACTGCATCATCCTCGGCCGTGCCGAGGCGTATGCTTCCAAGAACAAGGTGCTGCCCTCCGCGCTCGACGGCGTTGTCATGGGTCTGGGCTTCACCTTCGCTCTGGTTCTCATGGGCTTCTTCCGTGAGCTGCTGGGCGCAGGCACCATCCTGTCCGGCTACGTCAACGGCGTAAACGGCATCGCAGTTCCGTTCTTCAACTCCAACCCGATGGTCATGATGATCCTGCCGGCCGGCGGCTTCCTCATGATGGGCTTCATCCTCGCTGCGATCCAGAAGATCATGGCTGGAAAGGAGGGCAAGTAAATGTCTTTTACATTACCTGCCTCTATGGGCTTGACTGACATTCTGTCGCTCGCTATCGCGGCGATCCTGGTCAACAACTACATCCTCGTTCAGTTCCTCGGCTGCTGCTCGTTCTTCGGCGTTTCCAAGAAGACCGACACCGCGCTCGGCATGGGCATGGCGGTTATCTTCGTTATGGCGATCGCTTCCGCAGCATCCTGGGCTGTACAGTACTTCATTCTCGAGCCCCTCGGTCTGGGCTATATGCAGACCATCGCGTTCATTCTCGTAATCGCAACGCTGGTTCAGTTCGTCGAGATGTTCATGAAGAAGGCTATGCCGTCGCTGTACTCTGCGCTCGGCATCTTCCTGCCGCTGATCACCACCAACTGCGCGGTGCTCGGCGCGGCTAAGACCAACATCTCCAACGGCTATTCGTTCATCGGCTCTCTGGTATACGGTGTTGCAGCCGGTGTCGGCTACACGCTGGCTATCGTACTGTTCGCTTCCATCCGCGAGCGTCTGGACGCAACTTCCAAGTGCCCGAAGTGCTTTGAAGGCTTCCCGATCTCTCTGGTTGCAGCAGCTCTGCTGGCTATGTCCTTCATGGGCTTCTCCGGCCTGTCGATTTGGTAAGGGAGGACACAAGAAATGGATATGCAAAATGTTATTTACGCGGTAGCGGTACTGTTCATCATGGGTATCGTTTTCGCGATCCTGCTCGGCGTTGCCGCCAAGGTATTCGCCGTAGAGGTTGACGAGCGCATCCCGCTGGTACGCGAGTGCCTGCCGGGCGCCAACTGCGGCGGCTGCGGTTTCCCGGGCTGTGACGGTCTGGCGGCTGCCATCGTTGAGGGCCGCGCGCCGGTAAACGGCTGTCCGGTCGGCGGCGCTGCTGCGGCTGAGAAGATCGCAAAGGTGCTGGGCGTTGAGGTTGCCGGCGGCGAGCGCCAGGTCGCTCACGTTTACTGCAACGGCGGCTGCAATGCCAAGGACAAGGCTGTATATGAGGGTCTGCAGGACTGCAACGCGGCTATGCGTGTTGCAAGCGGCCCGAAGGCCTGCTCCTTTGGCTGCATGGGTCTGGGCTCCTGTGTCAAGGCCTGTGCTTTCGATGCCATCCACATCGTGGACGGCGTTGCAAAGGTTGACACCGACAAGTGTGTTGCCTGCGGCAAGTGTGTTTCCACCTGCCCGAAGAAGATCATCGATCTGGTTTCCGAGGTCAAGAAGGTACACGTTAACTGCGTGAACAAGGATAAGGGCCCGGAGGTCATGAAGGTCTGCTCCAACGGCTGTATCGGCTGCCGGATGTGCGAGAAAACCTGTAAGTTCGACGCCATCCATGTAGAGAACGGCGTTGCCAAGATCGACTACTCCAAGTGCAAGAACTGCAAGATGTGCACCAAGGCTTGCCCGAAGGGCTGCATCGAGCCGGTTCCGACCGAGGAAGAGGTCAAGAAGTTCAAGGAAATGCAGGCTAAGCAGGCTGCTGCCGCAAAGGCTAAGGCTGAGGCTGCAAAGCAGGCCGCTGAGGCAAAGGCTGCCGCTCCCGCTGAGGACAAGTAATGACCGATCATCTGCACCCTGTGCTGGATGATGCTGCGATCGCCCGCATGACGAGCCTTGCGCTCGCCCATGTGGGCGATGCCGTTTATGAGATACTCGTTCGCACGCATCTGGCGTGCGGCGGCACCCAGACGGCGAAAAACCTGCACAGCCGTACCATTCAGCTGGTGCGGGCCTCCGCGCAGGCAGAGGCGGTGCAGCGCATCCAGCCCATGCTCGACGAAGACGAGCAGACCGTGTTCCGCCACGGCCGAAATGCCAAGCCCAAGACTGTGCCGAAATCCGCTTCCGTGGCGGAGTACGCCTATGCCACTGCGCTCGAAGCGCTGTTCGGCTGGCTGTACCTCAAGGGACGGTACGACCGCATCAATGAGCTGTTTGCGGTCATTTGTCAGGGCTTTGACGAAAAGTGAGCAGCAAAAGAGAACCGCGTGAGCGGTTCTCTTTTCGTTTCAATGTGTTGAATGGAGAATTGACCGGACGGTTGACGTTTTCCGTAGGGCGGGCTGTCCTCAGCCCGCCGCACCTAATGGTGAGCACTCATTTACAGCGGCGGGGTGAGGGCACCCGCCCTACGGAGCGGTATGCTCCCGCAATAACGCAAAACCCGTGAAATCTGCCGTGAGCCCGCCGCGGCAGCGCAGAAAACGGAAGCCGATACCGTTCCTATTTGTATCTCACCGATGGAATCACCGCCGAGCCCTCCCAAAAGGAAACGGGATTCAAAAGGGTGGAAACCATGGTGTCCATCCTTTTGCCCCAGCGGGAAGCGGAATTGTGACTTTTCTGTGTTTTCGCTTGTATCAGCGGCGGATTGGTGCTATACTGATTAAAGTCTGTTTAATCTACACCATAAAAGGGAGCATAGGAACATGAACAAATCAATTCAGCGCGTGATCGCGCTGGTCGTTATGCTGGCTGTCGTAATGAGCGCAACGGTTTACGGCGCTTCCAGCTTCACGATCCATTATCAGGAGCTGGCCAGTGATGCACCGGTCGTTATGACCGTCAACGGCGATGAGATCCACTCGGACGAGTACGCCGGCTACATGGAGTACAACATGGCGTATTACGCAAGTATGTACGCGCAGATGGGCATTTCTGACCTGTGGAACAACGCCGAGGCTGCTGCCGCATTCGGCCCGTCCATGCCGGATGCCGCCAAGGAGCAGGCCGTTTACACCCGCGTTATCATGCAGAAGATGAAAGAGCTGGGTCTGAGCCTGTCCTACTCGCAGGAAAAGCAGCTGGCAAATGCCCGCAAGCAGACCATCGACAACACCAGCTATGACGGCTACCTGAACCAGATCGCACAGTTTGGCTTCAGCGACACGGCGTACACCAACTTCATGTACCTCAGCCTGTGCTATCAGACGCTCGAGGACTACTACTACGGCGAGAACGGCGTGAACGTGCCGAGCGAGGAAGAGCTCAAGCAGTATTTTGAGGACAACTACATCACCGCAAAGCACATCCTCATCACCACCACGAACTCCGAAACCGGCGAAACCCGCACGGACGAGGAGGCAAAGGCGCTGGCACAGTCCATCCTCGACCGCATCAACAACGGTGAGGACTTCGACACCCTGATGACCCAGTACAACGAGGATCCGGGCATGGCGAGCAGCCCGAACGGCTATACCTTCACCGACGGCCAGATGGTAGACGAGTTCTACGAGGGCGCCAAGGCACTGGGCGAGGGCGAGGTTTCCGGTCTGGTAAAGAGCCAGTACGGCTATCACATCATCATGCGGACCGTGCTCGACGAGAGCCAGCTGGACAGCAACCGCGATGACATCGTATCCGCTATCGCAAGCACTAAGGACGGCGCTGCTGGCTCGATGGACGAGCTGCTGACTCAGTGGATCGAGGCCGCCGACGTTGAAACCACCGACGTATACAACGAGATCACCTATGAGAACGTTGCCGATTACCTGTCCGACGAGGTAAAGGCCATCCGCGCAGAGGATGCCTCCGACAGCAAGGATGCTGACCAGTCCGATTCCACCGATTCGTCCGCAACCGAGGAGCAGTCTGCTGCTGACGAGCAGACCGCTACGCAGGCCGAAACGGAATCCGCGAAATAATCCGTTCGGAAAACTGCAAAGCACAGCAAAAAAGGACACTCGATCGAGTGTCCTTTTTCGTGTCTTATGGGTGTTAAAAGCCGAACGCCGCGTAGTCCTCGGGCGTGAAGCGGTGGTAGACCGCATCGCCGTCGTCGTCGAATTTGATGCAGTAGCGGTAGCTGTCCGGCGTGCCGTCCTCGAAATACACGAGGTAGTCGAACTCATCGCTGCCCTCGATCTGCTCGCAGTGTACGCAGCCGGAGAACTTGTGAAATACTGCGAGAATATCATCAAGGCTGACCTCCAGCCCGCGCAGCACCTGCAAAAATTCGCGCAGGAATGCCGGGTCAGGGAGCTTCTCGTGCACATACTGCGCGCCCTCGGCGGGAATGTGAAAGCAGAAGCGCTCTTCATCGCGGGTGACTTCAACAGCGCCGAGCGTATCGGCGGTGTGCGCGGGCAGGTCCGCGAGCAGGCGCTCGGTATACGCCGCATCGTCCTCGGGCGTGCCGAGCAGCCGCGCCACGGATTCGGTCGGGTAGTACAGCGTGATGGGGTGGCGGTCGTAGCCGATCTTGACCTGCGCCTCCTGCATGACATCGGTGAGGCTCTTGATGAGCCGTGTATAGTTAGCAGTTTCCATAGGGAACACCTCGGTTTTTTATTCTCTACGATTATAGCATACGATAGATGCCCGCGCAATATCTCGTCAGATAGGGGAAAAGTGTCGAAAATACCGTGATATGCTTGCAATATGCCGGAAAATTCGCTATAATGAAATTCTATGACGCTTATCGCACGCCAAACAGCGGGTAAGCGCCTTTTCTTGTCCGCAGGGATGGAATGGGAGGAAAGAATAAACAGATGAAAGCATTTTCTGCAATCATGACCGGCATCGACAACTGGATATGGGGCCTGCCGATGTTGGTGCTGCTGTGCGGCACACATATTTTTATGACGTTCCGCACAGGATTTATCCAGCGCAAAACGTTCACGGGCATTCGCCTGTCGGTGACAAAGGACCCGGATTCGCCGGGTGATGTCAGCCAGTTTCAGGCGCTGACGACTGCTCTCGCCTCGACGATCGGCACGGGCAACATCGTCGGTGTGGGCACGGCGATATACCTCGGCGGTCCGGGCGCGGTGCTCTGGTGCTGGCTGACCGGCGTGTTCGGTATTGCCACCAAGTATGCCGAGAGCCTGATCGCGGTCAAATACCGCGTGCAGACGGCGGACGGCCGCATGATGGGCGGCGCGATGTACGCGCTCGAGCGCGGCCTCAAGTGGAAGAGATTCGGCAAGGTGATGGCCGTGCTGTTCGCGCTGTTCGCCATGCTGGCTTCGTTTGGCATCGGCTGCGGCACGCAGATCAACGCCATTGCCGAGGTGCTGGAAACCAACCTGCCGGTCAGCCTGCCGCGTATCGCTATCGGCATCGTGTTCGGCATCATCACAGCTGTCATCATCATCGGCGGCATCGAAACCATCGCGGTCGTGTGCGAGAAGCTCGTGCCGGTCATGGCGCTGTTCTATGTGGTTGGCTGCCTTATCATCCTGTGCGCGAACCATCACTTCCTGCTGCCCGCCCTCAAGGCCATCCTCGTGCTGGCGTTCAAGCCGGGCGCTGTCGCGGGCGGACTGGTCGGCGGCGGCATCCGTCTGGCGCTCCAGTACGGCGTGGCGCGCGGCCTGTTCTCGAACGAATCCGGCATGGGCTCGGCTCCACTGGTCGCCAGCGCGGCGCAGACACGCAATCCGGTGCGGCAGGCGCTCGTTTCCGCAACGGGCACGTTCTGGACGACCGTTGTCGTGTGTCTGATGACCGGTCTGGTGCTCGTGTCCTCGATGATGAAGAACCCGGCCATCAGCATCGAGAACATGACGAACGGCGGCCAGATGACGACCGCAGCGTTCGCGCAGATTCCGTATGTGGGCCCGCTGATCCTGATGATCAGCATTATCACGTTCGCGTACTCGACTATTCTCGGCTGGTCGTACTACGGCGAGCGCGCCGCCGAGTATCTGCTCGGCAAAAAGGCGATTTTGCCGTATAAGATTTTGTTTATCGCGGTCGTTGTGCTGGCTCCGGTGCTGGCGCTCGATCTGGTGTGGACCATCGCGGATGTGCTCAACGCGCTCATGGCCATCCCGAACCTGGTCGCCGTGCTGCTGCTGTCCGGTGTCATTGCGGCAGAAACCAAGCATTATCTGAATCATCTGGATGAAAAGGATGAGTCGGAGATTCCGGTTGTTGACAGGTAAAATAAAAATCCCTCCGTGTGTGCGGAGGGATTCAGGCTGTCGCGAAACCACGGTTTCGCCGACAAGCAGGAACGGACCGTGGGCCGTTCCAAAGTCGTCCGAAAGTTCCTGTATAGAAACTTTCTCCCTCTCAGGGTATAAAAAGGCAGGTACACGCCCTGCCTTTTTATGAATTTGCACGGCAAATTCTATTTCATGCGCGCTGCCGCGCGATATGATAAAATTGGTTCAATATCGACTTTTTTGACAAACTGAATCCCTCCGTGTGTGCGGAGGGATTTTTTGTGTCAAATGTTGATTTGTCGATAGGCACCGGAAAGCAGCTGCTGTGTATCGCAAATCACAATTTCCGTCACCCTGCCGGACAGGCAAAGAGCTCACTCAGACGTTCGTCGCCGCCGAACAGGTTGTTATACTGCACGCGCCCGTAATCCTCGATGAGCGGCGTGAGCGCGGTGGTATCCAGATGACTGTATGCGTTGCCTTCGCTGTCAAAATAGCCCGCAAAGGTCATCGCCGGAATGGTTTTCTGCAAATCCCACAGGTATTTGCCGTAGGCGCTGGTTTCGATGCCCGCATTACGCAGCACATACTGCGCGAGAAAGTTCAGGCTGGTGATCTCGGGTGCCTCGCCGGTCAGCGGGTAGTTCGCCCAGATAACGAACGGCACCTTGAACCGGCCCATGTACTGCGCCATGTTCATTTCGTCCTGCGTGACACCATAGGCTTTGTCGAGAAATTCCTGCTCGACAGACGGCTGGTGGTCGCCGAACATAACGATGATGGTCGGCTCGGTCTGTGCGGAGAAATACTCCACCAGCTTGCGGAACGCCTCGTCGGTCTTGTTCGCAAGGGTCAGGTACTGCTCAGCTTTGGGATAGACACCCGGCTCGTCTGCAATCTGCACCTCGGCCGGGTAGTCCTCCACAGTGTAGCTGCCATGATTCTGTATCGTCACATTGAACAGAAACAGCGGCGTGTTTTCGTCCTTGTGCTCAAATTCCCAAATGAGCTGCTCGAAATCAGAATCATCGCTGACATAGCCGTGCTCCTCGGTCTGCGGCACATCCATATCCTCGCCGCACTTGAACGAATCGAAGCCCAGACGCGGGTACGCCGTGCTGCGCTGCCACGAGGTGCGCTCGCCCGGATGGAACGCGCGGGTTTCGTAGCCGCAGCCTTTGAGCAGTGTTGCCAGCGAATCGGACGGGCCGAGGATGTACTGCTGATAGGGGATGCTGCCGGATGGCAGGAAGTTCATCGAGTTGCCGGTCAGGAACTCAAATTCGCTCGTGCTTGTGCCTGCGCCGAACACGGAGGTGTAGGCGTGGCCGAAAATGGCGTTCGGCAGGCTGCTGATGTAGTCGATGACGCTCTCAGAGAGCGTGATGTTGCCGAAGTCCTCAAAATCCGCCCACGATTCGTTCATGATGGCCAGCACGTTCGGGTGCTCGGCGCTGACGGCCGGCGTCGGGTCGTCCGATACCGTATTAATAATAGCGGCGATGTTTTCAGGCGTGGAATTGTCCGGCTGATCGACTTCCATAAATTCGGTGTTTCGCAGGAACTCCGCCGCCGCGCCGCCGGTCTGGTACGCGCCGAGCTGGTCCCAAACATCGGTTTTCACGCCGAACAGGCCGTAGAACTGCGGATAGGCGATCGGGATGAGGCAGAGCAGGCCGGCGATCAGCACGATACTGCGGTGACGGAGATCCTCGCGGCGCAGCCGAAAGCGGCCCTTGCGGTACTGTCCGCGCAGCATCCACGCCAGCAGAAGCAGAAGTGCGATGCCGACACACAGCCGCCATGTGAGCGAAAGCTCGTAGCTGTCCGCAACGGCGGCGGCGGTGTTCAGCGCGCTGAAATCCCATGGCAGGATGGGCGTGCCGCGGAATGTGGAAACAAAATAGTTCGCCGCACCCCACATTCCTGCAAAAATATGCAGAAAAATACAGCAGATGGCCGGATAGCCGAACACGCCGCACGCGATCCAGTAAAACGCGCCGAGGCACAGCCAGTTGGCCGCCGCTGCGCCGAAATTGATCTGCCACGGCATCGCGCCCAGCACGAACTGCATCAGCCAGAACGCGGTGAGCGGTGCCAGCAGAAGCAAAAGCGTTCGCTGGGCGTGTTCGTTTTGGCGAAGCGGCAGTTCACTGTGCGGCAAAAGCCGTTTGATCCATGCAAAAACTGTTTTCATGAACAGTGCTCCTTATTTAATATAGTCTTTACAAAAGCGAAATTATACAGCAATAGGCGGGAAATGTCAAGATTCCCGGCTGTTTTGAAGAGATAAAGTATGATTAGGACGAAATTTGTACGGCAGCGTGCCGTATTTATGCAGGTGCAGAGAGAAAAATACCGAAGAAAATGAAAATAATGCTTGACTTTTCCTCAGAGATTTGGTATTCTATTAAAGCTGTCCCGCGAGGGCGGCGCAAAACTGAAAAGTTTGTCGTGTGAACGGCTTCGAGTTTGAAAAATAAATCGAAAAAAGTTCTTGACAAACGGTTCGAGTTTTGATATACTAAATAAGCTGTTTGATGAGCGGT